>NZ_JAMYBV010000016.1:0-116219 GCF_024126635.1 Pseudomonas sp. VA159-2
CCCTGGTTGTCGGTGCCAGGGGTACCGGTGCCGGGCTCGTCGGTGACTTCGGTTTTGACTTCGTCCTTGCCGAGGGTCATTTTCTCGAAGTTGTCTGCACCGGTCACGCCTTCCAGTTTGTTGACGATGGTCGGCTGGCCGCCGACGAACACGTCATCCGGGGCGTTGATGGTGATGGTGCCCGTGGCGCTGCCCGCTGGGATGGTGACCTTGGTGCCATCGGTGAGGGTGAAGACCAGGCCGTTGTGGCCGGTCACCGACAGGCCCTGGCCGTTGGTCAGGGTCACGGTGTAGGTGATCTGGCCGCCTTCAGACACTGTGGTCTTGTCTGCGGACAGTGTGGCCACAACTTCGCTGATGGTGTCAGTGATCTGCACGCTGGCATCGCCGCCGAGCTCCAGGTTCTCGAAGGTCTTGCCATCGACGGCGGCACCGGTGATGCCGACAGTCAGGGTATCGCCATCTTTGAAGACGTCATCGCCCTGGGCCTTGGCCTTGTACTCGGCTTCGGTTTGACCAGCAGGGATCACCACCTTGTCACCGTTGGACAAGGTGACGGTCAGGTCATGGTCCAGCTTCTGGCTGACTTTGACGGTGAAGGCAGGCTGTTGGTCTTCGGTGACATCACCTTTGCTGACGATGGTGACGGTGACCTTGTCGCCCTCGTTGCCGGTGCCCGGAGTACCGGTACCTGGCTCGTCGGTGACGTCGGTCTTCACTTCGTCCTTGCCGAGGGTCAGCTTCTCGAAGTTGTCCGCACCGGTCACGCCTTCCAGTTTGTTGACGATGGTCGGCTGGCCGCCCATGAACACGTCATCCGGGGCGTTGATGGTAATGGTGCCGGTGGCGCTACCTGCCGGAATGGTCACTTTGGTGCCATCGGTCAGGGTGAAAGTCAGGCCGTTATGGCCGGTCACCGACAGGCCTTGGCCGTTGCTCAAGGTGACGGTGTAAGTAATCTGGCCGCCTTCGCTGACGGTGGTTTTGTCTGCAGACAGCGTGGCCACGACTTCGCTGATGGTGTCGGTGATCTGCACGCTGGCGTCGCCGCCGAGTTCCAGGTTTTCGAAGGTTTTGCCGTCCACGGCAGCATCGGTGATGCCGACAGTCAGGGTATCGCCGTCTTTAAAGACGTCGTCGCCCTGGGCTTTGGTTTTGTACTCAGCTTCGGTCTGGCCAGCAGGGATCACCACCTTGTCACCATTGGACAGGGTGACAGTCAGGTCATGGTCCAGTTTCTGGCTGACTTTGACGGTGAAGGCGGGTTGCTGGTCTTCGGTCACGTCGCCCTTGCTGACGATGGTCACGGTGACCTTGTCGCCCTCGTTACCGGTAGCTGGAGTGCCGGTGCCGGGTTCGTCAGTGACTTCGGTTTTGACTTCGTCCTTGCCGAGGGACAGTTTCTCGAAGTTGTCTGCACCAGTGACACCCTCGAGTTTGTTCACGATCGAAGGCTGGCCGCCGACGAACACGTCGTCTGGCGCGTTGATGGTGATGGTGCCGGTGGCGCTACCTGCCGGAATGGTCACTTTGGTGCCATCGGTCAGGGTGAAGGTCAGGCCGTTATGGCCGGTCACCGACAGGCCCTGGCCGTTGGTCAGGGTTACGGTGTAGGTGATCTGGCCGCCTTCAGACACTGTGGTTTTGTCCGCCGACAGGGTCGCGACCACTTCACTGATAGTGTCGGTGATCTGCACAGTGGCCTTGCCACCGAGCTCGAGGTTCTCGAAGGTCTTGCCCGCAACGCTGGCGTCGGTCACGCCGAGCGACACCGAGCTTGCGTCCTTGAACACGTCGTCGCCCTGGGCCGGCAGGCTGTAGGTCGCCTCGGTCTGGCCGGCAGCGATGACCACCTTGTCGCCGTTGCTCAGGGTCACGGTCAGGTCGTGATCCAGTTTCTGGCTGACCGAAACGGTAAAGGTCGGCTGCTGGGCTTCGGTGACATCGCCGTTGCTGGCGATGGTGACGCTCACGGTGTCGATACTGTCGGTGATCTGGGTCTGCACCGGCGTCTGGTTCGGCACCAGGCTTTCGAAATTGCCGCCAGTGGCCCCTGTGATGCTGGTGCTGACGGTGCTGCCATTGACGAACACGTCGTTGGCCGGGGTCTGGAACTCGACACTGCCGGTGTTTTCGCCGGCCTTGACGGTGACGGTCTGGCCGTTGGACAGGGTGACGCTCACCTCGGTCTGGGCAGGGTTGCTCAGGGTCACGGTGTAGGTGATCACGCCGCCTTCTGTGACGCTCGGGGTGGCGGTCAGGGTGGCGCTGGTGGGGTCTACCGAGTCGCTGATGACGGTTTGCGCTGGCGTCGGGTTCGCCACCAGATTCTCGAAGTTACCGCCTGTTGCCCCCGTAATCGTGGTGCTGACGGTGCTGCCATTGTTGTAGACATCGTTGGGCGGGGTCTGGAAATCGACACTGCCCGACGACTTGCCGGCTTCGATGGTGACGGTCTGGCCATTGGACAGGGTGACGGTCACCGGGGTCTGCGCCGGGTTGGTCAGGGTCACGGTGTAGGTGATCACGCCGCCTTCGGTGACGCTCGGGGTCGCGGTCAGGGTGGCGGTGGTGGTGTCGATGGTGTCGGTGACCTGGGTCACGGCCGGGGTGGTGTTCGGTGTGATGACCAGGCCGTTGCCGCCCGTGGTGCCGGTGATGCTGGCGGAAATCTGGCCGCCGTCGATATAGGGCGTGTCGTTCGGCGCAATGGTGACGTTCACGCTACCAGTGGTCTGGCCCGCCGGAATGACGATCACCGCGCCGTTGGACAAGGTGACGGTCAGGTTGCTCAGCGGCGGCTGGCCGACCGTGGCGGTATAGACGATCACGCCACCCGCCTCGGTGATCGTGGGGGTGGCGTTCAGGGTCAGGCTGGTGACGCTGGGGGCGTTGCTGGTGGTATTGGCGCCGTTGGCATCCAGCGCGCCCACCTCTTCGCTGCCCTGGCCGTTGCCGAAGCCGATCGGGCCGGTCGGGAAGCCAATGCTCGGGTCGACCGCGCCGGCGGTCTCCTGCAGCATCACGAAGCTGTGGCCGCCACCCGCCGCACCGCCGCCTGCTGCGGATGGGCCCGCGGCGGTGGCTTCCAGCTCGGTGGTGGGGTCGACGCCAGCGGCGATGGCCTGCTGCAGCTCTTCGACCGAAGGCGCCGCCTGGGCGCTGGCCTGGCTCAGGTCGGTGCTGCTGTCGGGGCTGTCGGCACTCCACTGGGTGTCGCGGCCCAGGTCGAGCACGCGGCCGTCGGCCAGCTCCAGGGACACCGCGCCACCGGCGCCGGTGTCTACCTGCTCGCCGGCGAACAGGCGGTCGCCTTCGATGAGAACGCGCCGGATGCCTTCTGGGGAAACTGCGATGACTTGGCCAACAATGCTTTTGACGATGGCAACAACAGTGCTCATTGGACTCTCCGGACGACCCGTTCAGTTGGCTTCCATGCCTGCTCGCGCGTGAGGCGGCGACTGATGGAATGTTTCAATAATGTTTTTGACGCTGATTTGCGTCAATTTTACGTCTATAATTTCTGGCTATTAAGTTTATGCCAAACTATTGACCTTCTGGCTGCCATCCTAAACAATCGTCGAGGTAATGTCACATTGATATTTGGCCAGCCGCAGCTCTCTCTTTCGTATTAATCGCACTGCCTATTCGGAAGTTTCCTACCCACAGGATCAGGGCTTGCCATTTTCCAAGGCAGGGACAGCTTCGGCTGTGATTTAGGACAATAGCTCTCTCGGGAACCAGCAAACATGCGTGCGTCACTGTTCACCGCTCTTCCTTTCGCTCTCGCCGCCACATTCGTTCAAGCACAATCCTTGCCCGAAGCCATGCAAAAAGCCCTCGAGGTGCACCCGGAAATCCAGGCCGGGGTGAACGCCCGCACGGCTGCGGATTACCAGTTGCGCGCTGCCCAGGGCGGCTATTTGCCGCGGGTCGATGTGACAGCCGGTTACGGTCGGGAAGGCACCGACAGCCCCAGCACCCGCAATCGCTGGGAGACGCTCAACCGTGGCGAGTCAGCCATTCGTCTGCGGCAAATGGTTTTTGACGGTTTTGCCACCTCCAGCGAGGTCGGGCGTCAACAAGCCACCGTCAATGCCCGGGCCTATTCGCTGCTGGGCACCTCCGAGCGCACCGCGCTGACCGTCGCCCAGGTTTACCTGGATGTGCTGGCCCGTCGCGAGATGGTGCGCCTGGCCGAAGACAACCTGCGCAACCACGACCGCATCCTCGACCAGATCAAGTTGCGCACCAGCCGCGGGGTCGGGCGCATGGCCGACCTCGACCAGGCCGAGGCCCGCCAGGCCCAGGCACGCAACAACCTGATCACCGAGCAGACCAACCTGGCCGACGCCAACACCAACTACCTCAGCGTCGTCGGGCAAATGCCGGACGAGTTAAGCACGCCTGCGCCGTTTGTCGACCTGCTGCCGGCAACCCTCGACGAAGCGCGTCACCAACTGATCGAGTTCAGCCCGATACTGCGTTCGGCCGAATCGGACATCGCCGCCGCCGAGAAGCAGTACGACGCGGCCAAGTCCACCTTCTACCCGCGCTTCGACGCCGAGCTCGGCCGTACCGCCGACAACAACCTCGACGGCGCCGTCGGCCACAACAACGAGTGGCAGGCCATGCTGCGCATGAACTTCAACCTGTACGCCGGTGGCAGCAACAAGGCCGACCTCGAGTCGAAGTCGTACCTGGCCAACCAGGCCCTGGATATTCGCAACAACGCCTTGCGCCAGCTCAATGAGGAGTTAGGCTTGGCATGGAATGCTCTGGACAACGCCAACGCCCAGGTGCCGATCGCCCAGCAGTACGTCGATCACAGCAACCGCGTGCGCAGTGCCTACCAGCAGCAGTTCAGCCTGGGCGAGCGAACCCTGCTCGACCTGCTCGACAGCGAGAATGAAACCTTCACCGCCCAGCGTCGTCTGGTGGAGGTGAAGAACACGCAAATGTTTACTCAGTACCGAATCAAGGCGACCATTGGCCAACTGCTCAAGAGCCAGGGTGTCGTAGCCCCGATGGCCGCCGTTGTGCAGAACGACCTGAAACCCAAGGTGAACCTGCCAGGCATGAACTGAAAGGCGCCTTGAACCAACCCCGCAAGGATGAAGAGAGCGCCGCGTGGAATCCGAAGTCAGTCGAGTCCAACTCAGCCACGATCCACGCAGTCAGCATGACGACCCGCTGCTGGACAGTCTGCTGACCCTGTGTGTCCTGCATCAGAAACCCGCCAGCCGGGCCATGCTGACCACCGGGCTACCCTTGCCCTCCCAACGCCTGACCGCCGAGCTGCTGCCCCGTGCCGCCGCTCGCGCCGGGCTGCAGGGGCGGCTGCTGCAGCGCAAGCTGGAGCAGATCCCGAGCATCGCCATGCCGGCCATGCTGCTGCTCAAGGAAGGCCGCTGCGCCGTCCTGCTGGGCTGGGAGAACGACGACACCGCGCGTCTGCTGCTCAGCGAAAGCGACGGCGGTGAGGTGCTGGTGACCCGCGAAGCCTTGCAGGGCGACTACAGCGGCAAGGTGTTCTTCGCCCAGCCGCAGCACAAGTTCGACGTCAACCACGGCAACCTGATTCCACGGGCACGCTCGTGGTTCCGTGACACCCTGCTGCGCAGCAAGTGGCTGTACATCGATGCCATCGCCGCCAGCCTGGTGATCAACCTGATCGCCCTGGCCGCGCCGCTGTTCGTGATGAACGTGTACGACCGCGTGGTGCCCAACCAGGCCACCTCGACCCTGTGGGTGCTGGCGGTCGGCATCGCCGGCGCCTACGTCTTCGACCTGATCCTCAAGGGGCTGCGCAGCCTCTGCCTGGACCTGGCCGGCAAGAAGACCGACCTGATCATCTCGGCGACGCTGTTCGAGCGCATCGTCGGCATGGCCATGAAGTACCGCCCGGCGCGGGTCGGCAGCTTCGCCCAGAACATCCATGAGTTCCAGGGCCTGCGCGACTTCCTCGCCTCGCTGACCCTGACCAGCCTGATCGACTTGCCATTCACCCTCCTGATCCTCATGGTCATCGCCATCATCGGCGGGCACCTGGTGTGGATCCCGATCCTGGCCTTCCCATTGGCCCTGGGGATCGGCTATGCCTTGCAGAAGCCGCTGATGGCGACCATGGAGCGCACCATGGCGCTGGCCTCCGAGCGCCAGTCGAGCCTGATCGAAACCCTCGCCGGGCTGGACGCGGTCAAGGTCAACAACGCCGAGAGCGAGCGCCAGTACATGTGGGAGCAGACCCTCGGCACCCTCAGCCGCCTGGAGCTTAGGGTCAAGGTGCTGTCGGGCCTGGCCATGAACATCACCGCGTTGATCCAGCAACTGGCCGGCGTGGCGATGATCTGCGTGGGCGTGTACCTGATCATCGACGGCAACCTCAGCATGGGCGGCCTGGTGGCCTGCTACATGCTCAGCGGCCGCGCCCTCGGCCCGCTGGGCTCGCTGAACGGCCTGCTGGCCCGCTACCAGCAAGCCAAGGTGACCATGGTCGCCACCGACCAGATGATGGAACTGCCCCAGGAGCGCAACTTCGAGGAACGCCCGCTGAGCCGCCAGGTGCTGCAGGGCGCCATCGAGTTCCGCGGCGTCGAGTTCACCTACCCGAACCAGCAGAACCAGGCGCTCAAGGGCATCAACCTGAGCATTCGCCCGGGCGAGAAGGTCGGCATCATCGGCCGCAGCGGCTCGGGCAAGAGTTCGCTGGCCAAGCTGATCGTCGGTTTGTACGAGCCGGACAACGGCTCGCTGCTGGTCGATGGCGTGGACATTCGCCAGATCGACGTCAGCGAACTGCGCCACAATATCGGCTACGTGCCCCAGGACATCCAGCTGCTGGCCGGCACCCTGCGGGACAACCTGGTCAGCGGTGCCCGCTACATCGAGGATGAGTTGATCCTGCAGGCCGCGGAGCTGGCCGGCGTGCACGAATTCGCCCGCCTGCACCCCGACGGCTACGAACTGCAGGTCGGCGAACGGGGCCAGAACCTTTCCGGCGGCCAGCGGCAGAACGTCGCCCTGGGCCGGGCGCTGTTGCTCAACCCGCAGATCCTGCTGCTCGACGAACCCACCAGCGCCATGGACAACACTGGCGAGGAGCGTCTCAAGCAGCGCCTGGCGGCGGTTGTCGAAGGCAAGACCGTGTTGCTGGTCACCCACCGCGCCTCGTTGTTGTCGCTGGTGGACCGGCTGATCGTCATCGATCGTGGACAGATTGTCGCGGATGGCCCGAAAGCCGCCGTCATGGATGCGCTGAAGAAGGGGCAGATCAGTGTTGCATAAGCTGGATATGGGGCGTTTCAAGGACAACCTGCGCCGTTATTTCAAAGGCTCCGAATCGCTGGCCGGGCAGCCCCTGCCCGAGGTCAACAAGGCGCTGATCGAGGACGCGCCACGGGTGGTGCGCCTGACCATCTGGGGCGTGATCGCGTTCTTCCTGTTTCTGATCGTCTGGGCCAGCGTGGCGCCCATCGACGAGGTGACGCGCGGCGAGGGCAAGGCGATCCCGTCGTCCAAGGTGCAGAAAATCCAGAACCTCGAGGGCGGTATCGTCGCCGAGATCTTCGCCAAGGAAGGGGAGGTCGTCGAAGTCGGCCAGCCGTTGCTGCGCCTGGATGAAACCCGCTTCGCCTCCAACGTCGACGAGACCGAGGCCTCGCGCCTGGCCATGGCCCTGCGCGTACAGCGCCTGAACGCCGAGGTCGAGGACAAGCCGCTGCAGATCGACGAGGAGCTGCGCAAGGCCGCGCCGAGCCAGGCGGCCAACGAACAGTCGCTGTACCTGAGCCGACGCCAGCAGTTGCAGGACGAGATCGGTGGCCTGCAACAGCAGTTGGTGCAGAAGCAGCAGGAACTGCGCGAGTTCAACTCCAAGCGTGCCCAGTACGCCAACAGCCTGCAGTTGCTGCGCCAGGAAATCGCCATGTCCGAACCGCTGGTGGCCCAGGGCGCGATTTCCCAGGTCGAAGTGCTGCGCCTGCGCCGCGCCGAGGTCGAGAACCGTGGCCAGATGGACTCCACCGCCCTGGCCATTCCCCGTGCCGAGGCGGCGATCAAGGAAGTCCAGAGCAAGATCGAAGAAACTCGCGGCAAGTTCCGTAGCGAGGCGCTGACCCAACTCAACGAGGCCCGGACCGAGTTGAACAAGGCCACCGCCACCAGCAAGGCCCTGGACGATCGGGTGCACCGCACCATGGTTACCTCGCCGGTGCGCGGCATCGTCAAGCAGTTGCTGGTCAACACCATCGGCGGGGTGATCCAGCCGGGCAGCGACATCATCGAGATCGTGCCGTTGGACGACACCCTGGTGGTGGAGGCGAAGATCCTGCCCAAGGACATCGCCTTCCTGCACCCAGGCCAGGAAGCCACGGTCAAGTTCACCGCCTACGACTACACCATCTATGGCGGGCTCAAGGCCAAGCTTGAGCAGATCGGTGCCGACACCATCACCGACGAAGACAAGAAGACCACCTACTACGTGATCAAGCTGCGCACCGAGAAGAGCCACCTGGGCACGGAGGAGAAGCCGCTGCTGATCATCCCGGGGATGGTTGCCACGGTGGACATCATGACCGGCAAGAAGACCATCATGAGTTACCTGCTCAAGCCGATCATCAAGGCCCGTAGCGAGGCGCTGCGCGAGCGCTGATTGGCGATCAGGTTGCTCTGTCGCCTGCTTCGCCAGCAAGCTGGCGCCTACGGCTTTGGGGGCTGCCAGGCCCTGCCCCGTAGGCGCCAGCCTTGCTGGCGAACACCGGCACAGCCGGTGCCCTCCACCGCGCCGCTTGCTTCGCCAGCAAGGCCGCGATCATTTCAGGTACTGCGCGGCCGCCGAGGCCAGGGTCCGCGCGATCTCCTCGCGCAGCGCCTGCGGCGCCTCCACCACCAGCCCATCCCCCTGGCTCAGCAGCCACCAGCGCAACGACCAGCCGTCGGCTACGGTCGCGCGCAGCCTGTGCCCCTGCTCCAGGGCCGTCAGCTGCATGTCGCCGGTCAGCGGCGCCTCGCGCAGGCGCCGCGCCAGCAGGTCGCTGATCCACGCCTGCAACTCGATACCGTCCTCCTGCCCAGGCTGCAAGGTGTCGCCGCGCAGGTAGCCATGCAGGTCGAAATTGCCGCGCAACTCGCTGCCGGCAGTGGCCGACCAGTGCCAGCCGAACGGAATGCTCTTGTCGTTGCGCTCCAGCGGGAAGATCAACGACAGCTCGTTGAGGTCGCGCTCGACCGTGCGCTTGCTGACACTGAAGCCCACGTCGCGCAGGCGCCACACCAGTTCGGCACTGGTGATCCCGGGGGAGCGACTGGGCAACTGGCGCAGCAACGCCCATTGTCGGCTGAGGGTGGCGCGGGTGGTGGCGAACGGCAAAAGGAAACGTCCTTGTCTAGGCTTGCCGGCATAGGATGGCGGCACGGGCGGGGCATGGCAATTGGCCACAGCCCTGCTCAGATCAAGGAAGCGGCAATTGGTTGCCTGGCTTTGAATCGTTCGCGACAGGTTTTGTCGTGCCATCGCGCAGAATCACGCCTCAACACAGTGGAGGTTGGAGCTGTGGGTCGTTCAATGAGGATGAACATGTCTGCCGCCAGCAATATCCATTCGCTGCTTGCCCGGCTGCTTCCCGAGCGGATCGTGCCGGCGCCGGCGCGCCCGGGCCAGCGTCACCGGCTGTTCGCCGGGGTCGGCATGCCCAGCCAGCAGGCACTGCCCGGCGAGCGTTTCGGCCTGATTGATCGCCTGGACGAAGCGGTCGACTTGCAGGCGGTGTATCACGACCTGTGTCGCCAGGCCCTGCTGGGCAACGTGGCGGCGCTCAATGACCTGGGTTGGATCTGGCTCAACGGCAAGTACTGGCGCGGCGACACTTCGCTGGCCGGCCACCTGCTGCGCATGGCGGCGTTGCAGGGCAATGCGGCGGCCTGGTTCAACCTGGGGCAGCAGCACTACTTCGGCAAGGGCGTGGAGGTGAGCTACGCCAATGCGGCGGAGTACTACCGGCATGCCTTCGAGCGCGGCATGGTGCATGCCGCCGCGGCCTTGGGCGATTTGTACGAGGAGGAGGTCTGCGAGGGCGACCAGGTGTGGCAGGTCGATCCGCTCGAGGCCTACCAGTGGTTCCTGCGCGGTGCCCAGCGCGGCGAAAAGCGTTGCCGTTTCGAGGTTGGCTACCGCTTGCTGCATGGCGTGTACGTGGAGGCCGACACCCGGGCTGGGTTGTATTGGCTGGAACTGGCGGCGGCGACCGGGGTGATGCATGCCGCCGAGGAGTTGGCCGTGTACTTCAGCAGCCGCGACGCCACGCGCTACCTGGGCTGGCGTGACCAGGCCATCCAGCTGGGCAGCACCCTGGCCCTGGCCATGAAACTGGAAGACCAGATCCAGCCTTGAGCCAAGGCATGGCCGTAACTTATTGATTTAGCTTGACCCTGTGGGAGCGGCCTTGCGTCGCGAAAGGGCTGCGCAGCAGCCCCGGCAATTTCGAGGGTGGCTCAGAACCTGGGGCCGCTTTGCGCCCCTTTCGCGACACAAGGCCGCTCCTACAGGGATCGCGTTATCCGGCCGGATGGCGGGTAGATGAACAACCTTTCATCGTCTCCCTCCGTCCCCCCCGGTTGACGACAGGGGGAGGGCAGGGCGTATATTGATAGTTAGCAAACTATGAATATCCTCGGTTCTCACATGTCCCTCGACGCACTGCACCTGAAGATCAGCAGCGGCATGGTCGTGGCCGCCCGGCATTGGCGTCGCCTGTGCCAGGGGGCCCTGACCGGCTATGGCATTTCCGAAGCCTGCGCCGTGCCGCTGCTGATGATCGTGCGCCTGGGCGATGGCGTGCACCAGGTGGCCGTGGCCCAGGCCGCGGGCCTGGAAAGCCCGTCGCTGGTGCGCCTGCTCGACCAGCTGTGCAAGGCCGGCCTGGTGTGCCGCAGCGAAGACCCCCTGGACCGTCGGGCCAAGGCCCTGAGCCTGACCCCGGCAGGGCGCGAGCTTGCCGAGTCGATCGAAGGCGAGTTGGTGCGCCTGCGCCGCGACGTGCTCGCCGGCCTCGACCAGGCCGACCTGGAAGCCACCCTGCGGGTGATCCGCGCCTTCGAAGAGGCAGGCCTGCCAGCATGAACGGCTTCTTCAGCTCGGTTCCCCCGGCCCGCGACTGGTTCTACGGCGTGCGCACCTTCGCCGCCTCGATGATCGCCCTGTACATCGCCCTGCTGATGCAGCTGCCGCGCCCGTACTGGGCCATGGCCACGGTGTACATCGTCTCCAGCCCGTTCCTCGGCCCGACCACCTCCAAGGCCCTGTACCGCGCCCTGGGCACCTTGCTGGGGGCCGGCGGGGCGATCCTGCTGGTGCCGCCGCTGGTGCAGTCGCCCTTGCTGCTGAGCATCGCCATCGCCCTGTGGACCGGCACCTTGCTGTTCCTCTCGCTGAACCTGCGCACCGCCAACAACTACGTGCTGATGCTGGCCGGCTACACCTTGCCGATGATCGCCCTGGCCGTGGTCGACAACCCGCTGGCGGTATTCGACGTGGCGTCCTCCCGGGCCCAGGAGATCTGCCTGGGGATCGTCTGCGCGGCGGTGGTCGGCGCGGTGTTCTGGCCACGCCGGCTGGCGCCGGTGGTGCTGGGCTCGGCCGGCAGCTGGTTCGCCGAGGCGATCCGCTACAGCGACACCTACCTTGCCCGCGAAGCCAGCGCCGACAAGGTCGGCGGCATGCGCGGCGCGATGGTCGCCACCTTCAACACGCTGGAGCCGATGATTGGCCAGCTCGGCCACGAAGGCGCCGGCCCGCACACCCTGAAGAACGCCCGCGAGCTGCGTGGACGAATGATCCACCTGCTGCCAGTGATCGACGCCCTGGACGATGCCCTGGTGGCCCTGCAAAACCGCGCGCCGACACAGTTCGCGCAGCTTCAGCCGGTGCTCGAGCACGCCCGCGAATGGCTCAGGGGCACCGCCGACAGCGCCGCAGTGGCGCGCTGGACCGCCCTGCACGAGCAGATCGACCACCTGCAGCCTGGCGCCGCGGCGCTCGACCAGCGTGACCAGTTGCTGCTGTCCAACGCCCTGTACCGGCTGACCGAATGGGTCGACCTGTGGCAGGACTGCTGCACCTTGCAGCATGCCTTGCGCAAGGACGACGCCACACCCTGGCGCGCGGTGTACCGCCACTGGCGCCTGGGCCGGCTGACGCCGTTCTTCGACCGTGGGCTGATGCTCTACTCGGTGTTTTCCACCGTCACCGCCATCGTCGTCGCCTGCGGCCTGTGGATCGGCCTGGGCTGGAACGACGGCGCCAGCGCGGTGATTCTCGCCGCGGTGTCGTGCAGCTTCTTCGCCGCCATGGACGACCCGGCCCCGCAGATCTACCGGTTCTTCTTCTGGACCTTGATGTCGGTGATCTTCTCCAGCCTGTACCTGTTCCTGGTGCTGCCCAACCTGCACGACTTCCCGATGCTGGTGCTGGCCTTCGCCGTGCCGTTCATCTGCATCGGTACCCTGACCGTACAGCCGCGCTTTTACCTGGGGACCTTGCTGACCATCGTCAACACCTCGACCTTCATCAGTATCCAGGGCGCCTACGACGCCGACTTCTTCACCTTCATCAACGCCAACCTGGCGGGCCCGGTGGGGCTGCTGTTCGCCTTCATCTGGACCTTGGTGGTGCGCCCGTTCGGCGTCGAGCTGGCCGCCAAGCGCATGACCCGCTTCGTCTGGCGCGACATCGTCGAGATGACCGAGCCGGCGAGCCTGGCCGAGCACCGCCAGGTGGGCGTGCAGTTGCTCGATCGCCTGATGCAGCACCTGCCGCGGCTGTCGCAGACCGGCCAGGACAGCGGCGTGGCGCTACGCGACCTGCGCGTGGGCTTGAACCTGCTCGACCTGCTGGCCTACATGCCGCGTGCCGGCCAGCAGGCCCGCCAGCGCCTGCAGACGGTGATCGAGGAAGTCGGCGGCCACTACGCCGCCTGCCTGCGCCAAGGCGAACGCCTGCACGCCCCGGCGGCGCTGCTGCGCAACATGGAGCGCGCGCGCCTGGCGCTGAACCTCGATGAGCTGCACGAGCGCGGCGATGCCCGCACCCACCTGCTGCATGCCCTGAGCGGCCTGCGCCTGGCGTTGCTACCGGGCGTGGAAGTGATGCTCGAGCCTGCCGAACAAACGCAACTGTCCCCCGGCCTCGACGGAGCGCCCCTGTGATCGGTGAACTGGATATCAGCGGGGTGTTCCTGCCCACGCTGCTGGTGATGATGTTTGGCACCTACCTGTTGTTCCTTGGGGTGCACGCGGTGCTGGTGCGCCTGCACTTCTACCGCCTGGTCTGGCACCGGGCGTTGTTCAACGTTGCCCTGTATGCCGTGCTGCTTGGCGCGGTGGACCACTTTTGCCGAAGCCTGATGCTGCCATGAAAAAACCTTTGCTGACCCTGGGCCGCGTGGTCCTGACCCTGCTGGTAGTGACCTTCGCCGCCGTGCTCGTGTGGCAGATGGTGGTGTACTACATGTTCGCCCCCTGGACCCGCGACGGCCACATCCGCGCCGACGTGATCCAGATCGCCCCCGACGTGTCTGGGCTGATCCAGCGGGTCGAGGTGCGCGACAACCAGACCATCAAGCGTGGCGAGGTGTTGTTCACCATCGACCAGGACCGCTTCACCCTGGCCCTGCGCCAGGCCAAGGCGACCCTGGCCGAGCGCCAGGAAACCCTGGCCCAGGCCTCCCGCGAGGCGCAGCGCAACCGCAAGCTGGGCAACCTGGTGGCGGCCGAGCAGCTGGAAGAGAGCCAGTCCCGCGAAGCCCGCGCGCGCTCGGCGGTCAACGAGGCCCAGGTGCAGGTCGACGTCGCCCAGCTCAACCTTGACCGTTCGGTGGTGCGCAGTCCGGTCGACGGCTACCTCAACGACCGTGCCCCGCGCGCCCACGAGTTCGTCAGCGCCGGCCGGCCAGTGCTGTCGGTGGTCGACAGCGCCTCCTACCATGTCGATGGCTACTTCGAGGAGACCAAGCTGGGCGGCATCCATATCGGCGACGCCGTGGACATCCGCGTGATGGGCGATACCACCCGCCTGCGTGGCCATGTGCAGAGCCTGGCCGCCGGCATCGAGGACCGCGACCGCAGCAGCGGCGCCAACCTGCTGCCCAACGTCAACCCGGCGTTCAGCTGGGTGCGCCTGGCCCAGCGCATTCCAGTGCGCATCGCCTTCGACGAGGTGCCGGAAGACTTTCGCATGATCGCCGGACGCACTGCCACGGTCTCGATCATCGAGGGGCCACAGCCATGAAACAGCTGATCCTGGCAGGGCTGTGCCTGTCGCTTGGCGCCTGCATGATGGTCGGCCCCGACTACCAGCTACCCAAGGACGCCGCCGTGCAGCGCGAAGACCTGAACGGCCCGCTGCGCCAGGACGCCGACAGCGTGGTGTCGGCGCCGGTGCCCGAGGATTGGTGGCAGCTGTACCAGGACCCACGGCTGAACCAACTGGTGCGCCAGGCGCTGAGCGCCAACACCGAACTGCGCGTGGCCGCCGCCAACCTCGCCAAGGCCCGTGCCCAGGTGGCAGTGGCCGAGTCGCAAGGCGGCTTCAACGGTGGGGTCAAGCTGGGTGCCCAGCGCCTGCAGGAGTCCGGCGAGGCCTTCTTGCTGCCGGAGAAAGTGCCGGTGGCCAATATCGGCGAGGCGCTCATCAGCGCCAGCTACCAGTTCGACCTGTGGGGCACCTTCAAGCGCGGCACCGAGGCGGCCAAGGCCAATGCCGACGCCGTGCAGGCCGCTGCCGACACCGCGCGCATCACCCTGGTGGCCGACGTGGTCAAGGCCTATACCCAGGTGTGCTCGGCCAACGAGGAATACCATATCGCCCAGGAATCCCTGGACCTGCAGCAGCAGAGCGTGCAACTGACCCAGCGCCTGCGTGACGCCGGGCGTGGCGACGAGACCCAGGTGACCCGGTCGCAGACCCAGTTCAAGTCGCTGCGTGCCGAGTTGCCACGTTTCAAGGCCGAGCGCGAGGCCGGGCTGTACACCCTGGCCGCGCTGCTGGGCAAGCCGCTGGAGCAGTTGCCGGCGGGCACCGCCGATTGCGCCGAGCTGCCGCAGTTGGCGCAGTTGATCCCGGTTGGCGATGGTGCCGCGCTGCTCAAGCGTCGCCCCGACGTGCGCCAGGCCGAGCGCCAGCTGGCCGCGGCCACCGCGACCATCGGCGTGGCCACTGGGGCGTTGTACCCGGACATCAGCATCGGCGCGCAGATCGGCACCATCGGCCTGGCCAAGAACCTCGGCGAGCCCTCGGCCAACCGTTGGGGCTTTGGCCCACAGGTCAGTTGGAACATTCCCACCAACGGCACCCGCGCGCGCATTCGCATGGCCGAGGCCTCGACCCAGGCGGCGCTGGCGCATTTCGACGGGGTGGTGCTCAACGCCATCCGCGAGACCCAGACCCGCCTGGCGCAGTACAGCGCGCTGCTGGACCGGCGCGATGCGCTGGCCGACGCCGAGCGTTCGGCGAAGGAATCGGCGGACCAGACGCACCTGCGTTACCAGGTGGGGCGTGAGTCGTTCCTGGCGGACTTGCAGGCGACCCGCACCTACACCGATGTGCGTGCGCAGTTGGCGGCGGCCAACAGCCAGGTGGCGATGGGGCAGATCGGGGTGTTCCTGGCCTTGGGCGGCGGCTGGAAGGACAGCGCCAGGCCTTGAAGAGAGGCGAAGGCGTTCCCTTGTAGGAGCGGCCTTGTGTCGCGAAAGGGCCGCAAGGCGGCCCCAGGGATTTTTGCATCACGGCTGAATCCCTGGGGCCGCTATGCGGCCCTTTCGCGACACGAGGCCGCTCCTACAGGGAATGCGTACTTAGTTCAGCACCCGCGCCGGCTCATCCGGCGGCAGGTTGTCGCGGCCACGCGGCGCTTTGGGTTGCCCGGGCAGCGAACCGCCCAGTTGCTCCGCCAGCTGTTGCGCCACATCCTCGCCCAGCGCCTTCGACACATCCCGCACCACCCGCGGGCGGTTCAGCGTCACCCGCCGGTCCTGGCCCTTCACCAGCTTGGTGTCCTGCCCTTCACCCATGGCGGTGAACGCCGAGGTGATTTCGTAGGTGCGGGTGTTGATCAGGCTGAAGTCGGCGACCACCGTCAGGCCCAGCACCGCCGAGTAGCTGTCGGTGTGGTCCAGCGAGTTGATGTCCTGCTGGAAGTCGATGTCCGACAAGGTGCCGAACAGCACATAGTCGGCGCCCTTGAACGCGCCGTTCTTGATGCGCCGGATCACGTCGTACACGTCTTCCTTCGCGTCGGCGGTGTAGGGGCGGCCCTGGACCAGCTGGAACATGCCGGTCTTGAGGATCTCACCCTTGATGTCGCCACCGAACTTGCGCAGTTCGGTCTGCTCGATGTAGCTGTTGAGGCTCTCGAACTCGCTGTAGCTCGACTGGCCGCTGGCGTGGTACATGCCGGCCTGGCCGCTGCTCTGGGCGTTGACGGTGTGGATGTACTCCTCCACCTGCGCCTGGTAGGCCAGGTCGGTCACCGCCACCTTGGGGGCCGCCTGCGCGGCGCAGGCGCAGGCCAGGCCAATGATTGCCATCCATGCACGCATCGCTCAGCGCTCCGTGGTCTTGCGGATTTCTTTTTCGTCCATCCACTCGGCCAGGCCGCTTTCCACGTCGACCAGTTGCAGGCTGAACTTGTAGAACACGTCCTTGTAGTCGCTGCTGCGCTTGACGATGGAGCTGATCGAACCTTCCAGGCGGTACTTGGCGGCAATCATGTTGCCGGTCTTGGCCACGGTCTTCTTCTTGTACAGGCCGCTCTGGTTCTGCAGCTTGAGCTGGTCGACCTGGCTTTGCATGTCGGTGTTGTCGCTGGCGAAGCGCGCCACGCCGGACTTCATCAGCTGGGTCTTGATCGAGGTGGTGATCTCGCGGGTATCGATGTACTCGCTGGTCTTGTTCTTCACGTCGTACACCTGCACCACCGGACGGCCGTGCAGCACGCCGGACTGGGCCAGGGAGCGGGTCATGCTCTCGGCGATCATCTGCAGGTCGGTGGAGCCGAACTCGTTGGTGACCAGCTCGACAGCCTTGCTGTCGCCGTAGCTGATGTTCTTGCCGCCAAGAACCGGCGAAGGGGTGCTGCAGCCGCTGACCAGGGCGATGGCGATGGCGGCGAGGGAAAGGCGTGCAAACATGGAACGTGCTCCTGAAAAGGGTTACCGGGTGTGGACTTCGAGGCGGAAGTCGCGGGCAGCAGGGGTGGGGGCGATGGCCGGCAGGAACTTGGCCTGCTTGCCGTACAGCGGCAGGGCCTTCCAGCTTTCTTCGTCGGCCACCGGGAAGCCGTCGTCGCCCAGCCAGGCGAAGCGGTAGTAGAGGGTCTGGTTGCTGCGGCTGGTGTTGTTCAGCGCCACGTTGACGGTGAGGAAGCCGTTTTCCCGGGCGACGCGCATCTGGCCGACCTCGATGTCATCCAGCTGGCCCATGGTCACCACCTTGCTGGCGGCGCTGCCGGGGGCGGGAGGCGGGGTGGCGCAGCCGGCCAGCAGGGCGACGGCGGCCAGGGCGAGGCATGTTTTGCGCATGTGCGATCCTTGTGCTTACTTGAGGCTGGCGACGGCTTGCGCCGGGGCCTGCGGGGTGACTTCGACGGCCGGGCCGCCAGCGAATACACGGTTGCCGACCACGCGCAGGCTCACCACCTGGTAGGGCCGGTCGATCTTCACCTTGACCTGGGTGCCACCGAGGTTCGACGGCAGGTTCAGCTGGTGCTCGCCAGGCTTGAGACGGACCCGCGCCACCTGGGTCTGGTCGGGCAGGGTGCGCCAGGTGCGGGTGTCGGCGCCTTCGAGCACGCTGGAGGCGATGCCCACCACCAGGCCGGCCATGGGGTTGGCCTTGTTCAGGTTCTTCTGCGCCACGCCGCGGCTGATGGCGCGCACGCTGGTACGCAGGATGATGCCCGGCATGTCGTCGCGCAGGGCCCGGCGCGACATGGCGCTGGTGCTGTTGAGCGCGGTCAGGGCCAGGGCGCGGTCGTCCAGGCGGATCTCGCCCAGGTGCGCGGTGGAGGTGTCGTCGCGAATGATCGGGAACGACAGCGGGGTGATCACCAGGTTGTCCTCGATCGGCAACGGCAGCGGGATGCGGATCGAGTCCCGGGCCGGGGCCAGGCCGCTCTGCACCACGATCAGCACGTCGCTTTCAGTGGCCTTGGCGCTGTTTTTATCCAGCTCGAGCAGGGCCTGGTCCAGCAGCGGGGTGTTCGGGCGCAGTTCGGCGGCCTTGCGGTAGCCGGGGGCGGCCAGGCCCTTTTCGCCCAGGGCTTCGTAGACGAAACCGGACAGGTAGTGGCTGAAGGCGCTCTGGTAGCTGTTCTTCAGGCTGACCACCTCCGGTGCATCGAGGCTGGCGACCGGGTAGCCTTGCAGGTCCTTGTATTCGGTCTTGATGCCTTCCTGCTCGGCCGCTTCCTCGCGCTTGAGGTACTCCTTGTCGCGCAGTTCGGCGATCACCGCTTCGCGCTCGTGGGTCTTCTTGATCTCGGTGCGGGCACCGTCGAAGTCGTTCTGCGCCAGCAGGTTCAGGGCCATCTGCGTGGTCAGCATGACCTTTTCGTAGTCATAGCCTTCGTAGCGGCGGACCTTGTCGTTGACCAGGTAGCTGCCGAACTGGCTGAGGTACTTGTCGGTGTCGAGCTTGACCGACTCTTCCCACTGGAACACCACGCTGTCGGCGGCGCGCCAGGCGTCCTGGCTGCCCTTGAGGTCGCCCTTGGAGCGCAGCAGCTCGCCTTTTTCGAAGTAGTAGAGCAGGTCTTTCTGCTCGCCCTTGTTGTGGTTTTCCAACAGGGCGAGGGCGGCATCGACGTTGCCGGCGGCCAACTGCTTGTTGGTCTCCTGCAATTCACTGTCGTAGCTGCGAAAGACCGAGCAGCCGGTGAGCTGCAAAGCGGCGAGCAAGGTCGCCAGGGTCAAGGCGCGGGATACCATCGGACTTCTTCTTTCCCTGAAACAAGTGAGCCGCGGGGGCGGGGGCGGCAGATCCCTCTGTTTATCGCCAGAACCTCTTGATGGAGGCTCCTTGATTGCTAATAGCTATTACGGCGGCGCGGGATTATACCCAAAGTAGTAGCCTGGTGATGGCGAATTGCTTCGCACCTTCGGCAGGTTTGCCATCAGTCGGAAAAGCCGGTGGGACGGCGTCGCTCGATGAATTTGTCACGGGATTTTTCATGAAATCTGCCCTTGAGCCTTGAGTGACACAGAGTGGAAGTGAACAATGTTCTCTTTCGTATTTACGTCGAGATTGGCCATGAATTCCCGTTCCCGTCTGTTCGCCTGGCTGCCCGCCTTGTTGCTCGGCCCGCTGCTGGCGCTGTGCAGCGCCCCGACGCTGGCCGAAGCCCCGGCCGATGCGACCAAGGCCCTGCACCTGCTGGACTACATCGGTGCCGACTACCCGCCGACGGTGCGTGACGGCCAGGTGGTGGACGACGGTGAATATCGCGAGCAACAGGAATTTAGCGCTGTGCTGGCCGAGCTGATCGAGGGCCTGCCGGACAACCCCGAGCGAAGCGCGTTGGCGCAGGGCGTGCAGGGCCTGCGCGAGGCCATCGAGCAGCGTCAGGATGGCGCCGGGGTGGCGCGCCAGGCTCGCCAGCTAGGCGCCCGCCTGGCCGTGGCCTACGAGGTCAGCCAGGCCCCGGTGATCACTCCGGATCCGGCCCGTGGCGCCGCGTTGTACGCGCAGAACTGCTCGATCTGCCACGGCGACAGCGGCCTGGGCGACGGCCCGGCCGGCACCGGGCTCGAGCCGCCGCCGGCCAACCTGCGCAGTGTCGAGCGGCTTGACCACCTGAGCCTGTTCGACCTGTACAACACCCTTGGCCTGGGCATCGAAGGCACCGAGATGCCGTCGTTCGCCGACCAGCTCGACGAGCGCCAACGCTGGGACGTGGCGGCCTACATCGCCAGCTTCACCGCCGATCCGCAGGCAGCCAAGAGCGACAAGGCCTGGAACCTTGCCGACCTGGCCCGGCAGACCCCGGCCGAGGTCGCCGCCAGCGAAGGCGCCGGTGCCGTGGCCGCGTTCCGTGCCCAGCGCGCGCAGCCGCCGCAGGCCAAGCGTGGCCCGGCACAACTGCTCGAGTACACCGCCAGCACCCTGGACAAGAGCCTGGCAGCCTACCGCGCCGGCGACCACGACCAGGCCTATGACTTGTCGGTGGCGGCCTACCTGGAAGGCTTCGAGCTGGTGGAAAGCTCGCTCGACAACATCGACACCCAGGCCCGCAAGGACACTGAGAAGAGCTTGATGGCCTACCGCCAGTCGCTGCAGGACGGCCTGCCGGTGGCCCAGGCCGAACAGCGCCTGGCCGAGGCCAAGGCGAAACTGGACGAGGCCGCCAAGCTGCTGGGCAGCGATGGCCTGAGCTGGTCGCTGAGCTACATTTCCGGTCTGCTGATCCTGCTGCGCGAGGGCCTGGAAGCGATCCTGGTACTGGCGGCGATCCTCGCCTTCCTGCGCAATACCGGCCAGCAGTCGGCGGTGCGCAGCGTCAACATCGGCTGGGGCCTGGCGCTGGTCGCCGGCTTCGCCACCTGGGCCTTGGCCGCCTACGTGATCGACGTGGGTGGCGCCCAGCGCGAACTGCTCGAAGGCTGCACCGCGCTGTTCGCCGCGGTGATGGTGCTGTGGCTGGGGGTGTGGATGCACGACCGCCGCCACGCCGCGGCCTGGCAGGACTACATCAAGAGCAGCCTGGTCAGCGGTGGCGGGCGCTTCGGCTTTGCCGTGCTGGCGTTCTTCTCGGTGTACCGCGAGTTGTTCGAGGTGATCCTGTTCTACGAGACCCTGTGGCTGCAGGCCGGGCCCGCCGGGCACCAGGCGGTGCTGGCCGGTGGCGCCACGGCACTGGTGCTGCTGGTGGGCCTGGCCTGGGTGATCCTGCGCGGCTCGGCCAAGCTGCCGCTGTCGCTGTTTTTCAGCATCAACGCGGCGCTGCTGTGCGCGCTGTCGGTGGTGTTCGCCGGGCATGGCGTGAAGGCGCTGCAAGAGGCCGGCGTGCTGGGTACGCGGCCGGTGGCGTTCTTCGAGTTCGATTGGCTGGGCATCCATGCCGATGCCTACTCGTTGAGCGCGCAGGCGCTGGCGCTGCTGGCCATTGTGGTGCTGTACGGACGTAGCCGCCTGGCCGAGAAGCGCCGAGCGGCGGCCACCTGATCATAGAGTAGGGCCGCAAGGCCGCTCCCACAGTGGCCGTGTCCACCTGAGGCCTGGTGTTGCCCCAGTGCAAGACAGTCGCAGCCACAGGCATACTGGTCACTTTGTGGGAGCGGCCTGGTGTCGCGAAAGGAGGGCGCAGCCCTCCCAGCTTTGCGAGGATACGAAAGCAATGCGTGTATGGATCGATGCCGACGCCTGCCCCAAGGCGGCCAAGGACCAGATCGTCAAGTTCGCCCTCAAGCGCAAGCTGGAGGTGGTGATGGTCGCCGGCCAGCCGCAGATCAAGCCGGCCTTCGCCTGCGTGCGGCTGATCGTGGTGCCCAGCGGCATGGACGCGGCTGACGACTACCTGGTAGAGAACGCCGAGCCTGGCGAGTTGGTGATCTGCAGCGACGTGCCGCTGGCCGATCGCTTGATCAAGAAGGGCGTGGCGGCGCTGGACCCGCGCGGCCGCGAGTTCGACGAACGCAACATGGGCGAGCGCCTGGCAGTGCGCAACCTGTTCACCGAGCTGCGCGAGCAGGGCCAGGTCGGGGGCGGGCAGGCCCCTTATGGCGAGCGTGAGAAGCAGGCGTTCGCCAATGCACTGGACCGGATCCTGACCCGCCTGTCCAAAGCCTGACGCTATCGCGCAAGCATTCGCCAAGCCTGTGAGAGCGGCCTGGTGTCGCGATGGGGCGCCTAGCGGCCCGATCTCGGCATTCTGCAAAATCGCCGGGGCCGCTACGCAGCCCATCGCGACACCAGGCCGCTCCCACAGGGACCGCAGCAGCCATGAGGCTGCGCTTTACCTGTAGGCGATGAGGCCGGTACACCCGCATTTATCAGTCGTTCTCGTGGGTCAGCTCCAGCACCCGGTCCACCAGCTTGTAGATGCCGCTGGCGGCTTCGCTGATCGACTTCGCCTCCATGTACGCCGGGGTGGTCACCAGCTTGCGCTGCACATCCTCGACGATGTCATGCACATCGCATTCTTCATGGGTGCCGCCCATCTTCACCACCGCCGCGCTGGTGCCGGCGTCCTTGCCAATGGTGCAGACCACGCCCGGCCCGTAGATCTTCGCCGCCAGCGCCGGCGAAATGCAGATCAGCCCGACCGGCTTGCAGGCATCGGCGAAGGCTTCGGCCAGGGCCAGCACATCCGGCTGCACGCTGCAGTTGGCGCCCTCGACGGCAAAGTTCGAAAGGTTCTTCGCCGCGCCGAAACCGCCGGGCACGATCAGCGCGTCGAAGTCCTCGACCTTGGCTTCGCGAATATCCTTCACCGCGCCACGGGCGATGCGCGCCGACTCCACCAGCACATTGCGCGACTCGGGCATCTGCTCCCCGGTCAGGTGGTCGATCACATGCATCTGCGCGATGTTCGGCGCGAAGCACTGCACCTGGGCGCCACGCTGATCCAGGCGCAGCAGGGTGATCACGCTTTCGTGGATTTCGGCGCCGTCGTACACGCCGCAACCGGACAGAATCACCGCAACTTTTTTCGTCATGCTCAATACTCCAGTGTCGAGGCACTAAATGTCCTCTAGTTTGGCAGATGTATCCATGGGATTTGCCCTGCAGGCGACCTAATCTTCGTGGATAACCTTGGAGGTGGCCGTTCATGGACCTGATTCTGCTGGCCGTGCCGTTCTTCTTCGTGCTGATCGCGGTCGAGCTGATCGCCGACCGCGTGCGCGGGCGGCACAACTACCAGCTCGCCGACTCGATCAACAGCCTCAGTACCGGCGCGCTGTCCACCAGCACCGGGCTGCTGACCAAAGGCGTGGGCTTGGTTACTTACGCCGTGGCCTGGGAGCACCTGGCCCTGTTGCGCTTGCCCGTCGATGCCTGGTGGACCTGGGTGTTCGCCTTCGTGCTCTACGACCTGTGCTACTACTGGCTGCACCGCCTCGGGCACGAGCGCAACGTGCTGTGGGCGGCGCACTCGGTGCACCACCAGAGCGAGGAGTACAACCTCACCACCGCCCTGCGCCAGACCAGCAGCGGCTTCATCTTCTCGTGGATCTTCTACCTGCCGCTGGCGTTGCTGGGCGTGCCGCCGCTGGTGTTCATCACCGTGGCCTCGCTGAACCTGCTGTACCAGTTCTGGGTGCACACCCGGCACGTGCCCAAGCTGGGCTGGCTCGAGTGGATGTTCATCACGCCGTCCAACCATCGCGTCCACCATGCGCAGAATCCTGTGTACTTGGATCGCAACTACGGTGGCGTGTTCATAATCTGGGATCGGCTGTTCGGCACCTTCCAGGAAGAGGACGAACGTGAGCCGGTGATCTTCGGCGTGACCACGCCGCTGGCCAGCTGGAACCCTTTGTGGGCCAACCTGCAGTTCTATGCCCAGCTGTGGCACGACGCCCGGCGTGCCGGCAGTTGGTGGGACAAGCTGCGCATCTGGTTCATGCCCACCGGCTGGCGCCCGGCGGACGTGGCGGCGGCTTATCCACAGGCCAAGCAGGACCTGGCAGGCTTTCGCAAGTTCGCCATCCCGCTGGGTGGCGCGCAGCAGCTGTACGTGACGGCGCAGTTCGCGGTCTATGTGGCGTTGGGCAGTTACTTGATGGATTCGGCCGAGCGGCTATCGCCTGCGGCCCTGGTACTGGGCTGGGCGCTGATGGCGTTCGGCTTGTTCGTGCTGGGCGCGGCGCTGGAGGACCGGCCCTGGGCGCGGCGCCTGGAGTGGCTGCGGCTGCTGTCGAATGCGCCGGCCCTGTACCTGGCCGGCGTGCTGGGCTTAGCGCTGGTCACGCCCCTGTCCTGGCTGTTGCTCCTGGGCTACAGCTTGCTCAGCCTCGGCGGCCTGGTTCTGTGCCGCCGCGCGACGCTCGGCGCGGCTGTTGCGAAAACGCCGGCGCAGCCACAGCAGCAGGCCCAGCACCAGCAGGCCGCCGAGCACCCATAGCTCGTATTTCTTGATGCTGCCCAGCATGCCTTCGAGGATCGCGCCGAAGTGGTAGGCGGCCAGGCCCAGCGCCAACGCCCACACCGCGGCGCCGATACCGTTGAGCAGCAGGTAGCGGCGTGGCGGGTAGCCGGACAGGCCGATGGCCACCGGCATCACCGTGCGCAGGCCGTAGACGAAGCGAAAGCTCAGCACCCAGATGTCCGGGTGGCGGCGGATGTGTTCCAGCGCGCGGTCGCCCATGGCCTGCCAGCGTGGCTTGCGGGCGAGGATCTTGCGCCCGTGACGGCGGCCCATGAAGTACCACAGCTGGTCGCCGGCGTAGCTGCCACAGAAGGCCACCAGCACCACCAGCTTGATATCCATGTACTCGCGGAACGCAAGAAACCCCGCGAGCACCAGGATGGTCTCGCCTTCGAAGAACGTGCCGAGAAAAAGGGCAAAGTAGCCGAAATCGTTCAGGAATTGTTGAAGCATTTTCTGGCGTGCTGGCGAAATGAACGCGCAGCCTACCCCTTCGGGCGCGTTGGGGAAAGTGTCCAAATGTGTCTCGACGTGAACATTTCCTACAAGGACAATGACTGCGGCCACAAGTCGCAGGGTTGCCTCAGGGCGTAACACAGGCGTCATAATGGCCGCTTATAACTGTCGCGCTAGCCCGCCTGCGCGGGCTCAGGAGTCTGCCGTGAGCTTTACCCCCGCCAATCGTCTGTTTCCTGCTACCCGTCTGCGTCGCAACCGCCGCGACGAATTTTCCCGTCGCCTGGTTCGCGAAAACACCCTGACCGTCGATGACCTGATCCTCCCGGTATTCGTCCTCGACGGCGACAACCGCCGTGAGGAAGTGCCGTCCATGCCGGGCGTCGAGCGCCTGTCGATCGACCTGCTGCTGGAGGCCGCGCAGGGCTGGGTGGAGCTGGGTATCCCGGCGTTGGCGCTGTTCCCGGTGACCCCGACCGAGAAGAAATCCCTCGACGGCGCCGAAGCCTGGAACCCGGACGGCATCGCCCAGCGCGCCACCCGTGCCCTGCGCGCGCGCTTCCCGGAACTGGGGGTGATCACCGACGTCGCCCTCGACCCGTTCACCACCCACGGCCAGGACGGCATCCTCGATGAAGAGGGCTACGTGCAGAACGACATCACCGTCGACGCCCTGGTGCGCCAGGCCCTGTCCCATGCCGACGCCGGCGCCCAGGTGGTGGCCCCCTCGGACATGATGGACGGCCGCCTCGGTGCGATCCGCGAAGCGCTGGAACTGGCCGGCCACGTCAACGTGCGCATCATGGCCTATTCGGCCAAGTACGCCAGCGCCTACTATGGCCCGTTCCGCGACGCGGTCGGCTCGGCGCTGAACCTGGGCAAGGCCAACAAGGCCTCCTACCAGATGGACCCGGCCAACAGCGACGAGGCCCTGCACGAAGTGGCCACCGACCTGGCCGAAGGCGCCGACATGGTCATGGTCAAGCCGGGCATGCCGTACCTGGACATCGTTCACCGGGTCAAGACCGAGTTCAAGGTGCCGACCTTCGTCTACCAGGTCAGCGGCGAGTACGCCATGCACATGGCGGCGATCCAGAACGGCTGGCTCAGCGAGGCCGTGATCCTCGAATCCCTCACCGCTTTCAAACGGGCAGGCGCCGATGGCATCCTGACCTATTTCGCCGTGCGTGCCGCTCAATTGATGAGAGGGCAATAACGCCTTCCCAGGAACGTCAGATGAATAACGAAGTGCTCACCCCTGTCGCGATCAAGGATGCCCAGGCCGTGCCCGAAGAAATGGTGCAGACCCCGCCGGACCTGCCGGTCGCCGCTCAGCCGGAGGCCGTGGCCGAAGCCGCGCCCCCCGCGCCGGCGCCAGCCCCGGCGATCGCCGTGCCGAGCCTGGACGACAGCAGCCTGTACATTCATCGCGAGCTCTCGCAGCTGCAGTTCAACATCCGCGTGCTGGAACAGGCGCTGGACGAGTCCTACCCGCTGCTCGAGCGCTTGAAGTTCCTGCTGATCTTCTCCAGCAACCTCGACGAGTTCTTCGAGATCCGCGTAGCGGGCCTGAAGAAACAGATCAACTTCGCCCGCGAACAGGCCGGCGCCGACGGCTTGCAGCCGCATCAGGCGCTGGCGCGGATCAGCGAGCTGGTGCACCTGGAAGTGGATCGCCAGTATGCGATCCTCAACGACGTGCTGCTGCCGGAGCTGGAGAAGCATGCCATTCGCTTCATTCGTCGCCGCTACTGGACGCCCAAGCTCAAGACCTGGGTGCGGCGCTTCTTCCGTGACGAGATCGCGCCGATCATCACCCCGATCGGCCTCGACCCGACCCACCCGTTCCCCCTGCTGGTGAACAAGAGCCTCAACTTCATCGTCGAGCTCGAGGGGGTCGACGCCTTCGGCCGCGACTCGGGCCTGGCGATCATCCCGGCGCCGCGCCTGCTGCCGCGGGTAATTCGCGTACCGGAAGAGGTCGGTGGCCCCGGCGACAACTATGTGTTCCTGTCGTCGATGATCCACGCCCACGCCGACGACCTGTTCCAGGGCATGAAGGTCAAGGGTTGCTACCAGTTCCGCCTGACCCGCAACGCCGACCTGGCGCTGGATTCCGAGGAGGTCGACGACCTCGCCCGGGCCCTGCGTGGCGAGCTGTTCTCCCGGCGCTACGGCGATGCGGTGCGCCTGGAGGTGGCCGATACCTGCCCGAAACACCTGTCGGACTACCTGCTCAAGCAGTTCAGCCTGAGCGAGAGCGAGCTGTACCAGGTCAATGGTCCGGTCAACCTGACTCGCCTGTTCAGCATCACCGGGCTCGACAGCCATCCGGAGCTGCAGTACACGCCGTTCACCCCGGCGATCCCCAAGCTGCTGCAGAACGCCGACAACATCTTCAGCGTCATCGGCAAGCAGGACATCCTGCTGATGCACCCGTTCGAGTCCTTCACCCCGGTGATCGACCTGCTGCGCCAGGCTGCCAAGGACCCGCACGTGCTTGCCGTGCGCCAGACCCTGTACCGCTCCGGGGCCAACTCGGAGATCGTCGACGCCCTGGTGGACGCGGCGCGTAACGGCAAGGAGGTCACCGCGGTGATCGAACTGCGCGCGCGCTTCGACGAAGAGTCCAACCTGCAGATGGCCAGCCGCCTGCAAGCGGCCGGCGCGGTGGTGATCTACGGCGTGGTCGGCTTCAAGACCCACGCCAAGATGATGCTGATCCTGCGCCGCGAGCAGGGCGAGATCGTCCGTTACGCGCACCTGGGTACCGGCAACTACCACGCCGGCAACGCCCGCCTATATACCGACTACAGCCTGCTGACCTCCGACGACGCCCTCACCGAGGACGTCGGCAAGCTGTTCAGCCAGCTGATCGGCATGGGCAAGACCCTGCGCATGAAAAAGCTCCTGCACGCCCCCTTCACCCTGAAGAAAGGCATGCTCGACATGATCGCCCGGGAGACCCAGTTCGCCCTGGAAGGCAAGCCGGCGCACATCATCGCCAAGTTCAACTCGCTGACCGACGCCAAGATCATCAAGGCGCTGTACAAGGCCAGCCAGTCGGGCGTGCGCATCGACCTGGTGGTGCGTGGCATGTGCTGCCTGCGTCCGGGCATCCCGGGGGTGTCGCACAACATCCATGTGCGCTCGATCATCGGTCGCTTCCTCGAGCACACCCGGGTGTTCTACTTCCTCAATGGCGGCGAGGAGCAGATCTACCTGTCCAGCGCCGACTGGATGGAGCGCAACCTCGACAAGCGCGTGGAGACCTGCTTCCCGGTGGAGGGCAAGAAGTTGCTGCTACGGGTGAAGAAGGAGCTGGAAGGGTACCTCACCGACAACACCCAGGCCTGGAGCCTGCAGCCGGACGGGCGCTACGTGCGCAGCACGCCGACCGGCAACCAGAACCCGCGCAGCGCCCAGGCGACGCTGCTGGAGCGGCTGAGCAACCCGGTGTTGAACGTACGCTAGATGGATTGCGGGGGCCGCTTTGCGGCCCTTTCGCGACACAAGGCCGCTCCTACAGGGAATCGCGATCGGCTGTAGGAGCGGCCTTGTGTCGCGAAAGGGGCGCGTAGCGGCCCCATGGGCCCTTCAGCGCACGCTAAGCACGAAGTTGACCCGCGTCAGCCATTCCGCCTCGTTGGCGAAGTCGGCCTGGGTCAACTGGTTCTGTTCCAGCCAGCCCTCGGGGAAAACCACTTCCAGGCTGTTGTCGCCGGCCTGCAACACCACCTTGGGCATCTGCTGGGTGCCGCGGATATGGTGGAACAGGATGGCGAAGCGCAGCAGCACGCATAGGCGGATCAGCTTGGTGCCTTCGTCGCCGAACTCGGCGAACTTGTCCTTGGGGATGTTGCGGCGGTGGCCGCGCACCAGCAAGGCCATCATCTGCTGGTCCTCGCGGGAGAAGCCGGACAGGTCGGAGTGCTCGATCAGGTAGGCGCCGTGCTTGTGGTAGTGGTAATGGGCGATATCCAGCCCGATTTCGTGAATTTTCGCCGCCCAACCCAGCAGATCGCGCCAGTTTCCCTCCTCCAGGTCCCAGGCCTTGGCCACCTGGTCGAAGGCATGCAGCGCCTTGCGCTCGACCCGAGCCGCCTGGCCCTGGTCGACGTGGTAACGCTCCATCAGCGAATTCAGGGTACGTTCACGCACGTCTTCATGGTGATGACGGCCCAGCAGGTCGAACAGCACGCCTTCGCGCAGGGCGCCGTCGCAGTGGTCCATGCGCGTCAGTTCCAGGGCATCGAAGATCGCCTCGAGGATCGCCAGGCCCGCCGGGAAGATGGTGCGCCGGTCAGGCTTGACCCCTTCGAAGTCGATCTTGTCGGTCTCGCCGAGCTTGAACAGCTTGCGCTTGAGCGCCGCCAGGCCCTCGGCGTTGACCTCGCCGCTGCCCTGGCCCATGGCCTTGATCGCCGCGGCGATGGCACGGATGGACCCGGACGAGCCGATGGCCTCGTCCCAGGTCAGGCGGTGCAGGGCGTTCTCGATGCTCATCAGCTCCAGGCGTGCGGCGGTGTAGGCCTGGGCATAGCGCGCCGGGGTGATCTTGCCGTCGCGGAAGTAACGCTGGGTGAAGCTCACGCAGCCCATCTGCAGGCTTTCGCGCAGCAGCGGCTCGAAGCGCTGGCCGATGATGAACTCGGTGCTGCCGCCGCCGATATCGGCGACCAGGCGCTTGCCAGGGGTGTCGGCCAGGGTGTGCGAGACCCCCAGGTAGATCAAGCGCGCCTCTTCACGGCCGGAGATGACCTCCACCGGGTGGCCGAGGATGGCCTCGGCGCGCTGGATGAATTCGTTGCGGTTGCGCGCTTCGCGCAGGGCGTTGGTGCCGACGATGCGCACCGAGCCGGCCGGCATGCCGTTGATCAGCTGGGCGAAGCGCTTGAGGCATTCGAGCCCGCGCTGCATGGCCTCTTCGCTGAGCCGGCGCTCATCGTCGATACCGGCGGCCAGCTGCACTTTTTCCCCGAGCCTCTCGAGAATGCGGATTTCCGTGTGATGGGCCTTGGCCACGACCATGTGGAAACTGTTGGAGCCAAGGTCGATGGCGGCGATCAGGGACAGGTTCTTCGCGGTGGTTTGCGGCATGATCTGCAAGTTCTCGGTCGTTAACCCGGCAATCGTGCCACGATCATCGGCATACGCCAACGCGCGGCACTGCAAGGCTTGATGCATGGCAATGTCATAGCAATGTTATGACCGTGACATGACGGTTTCGATTCGTGGCATCTTGCACAACTATAGATACACTCAATCGTCTGTGGCTTCCTGTAGGACGAGGGTGCGGCTATGATGGGCAACGTTTTTTTGCTTACGACCTGGAGATATCCATGAGCAGCGATCTTATCAAACATGTCACCGACGCCAGCTTCGAAGCCGACGTACTCAAGGCTGAGGGCGCGGTGCTGGTCGACTACTGGGCTGAATGGTGCGGCCCATGCAAGATGATCGCGCCGGTACTGGACGACATCGCCACCGAGTATGCAGGCAAGGTGACCATCGCCAAGCTGAACATCGACGAAAACGACCAGACCCCGGCCAAGCACGGCGTGCGCGGTATCCCGACGCTGATGCTGTTCAAGAACGGCAACGTCGAGGCGACCAAGGTCGGCGCGCTGTCCAAATCGCAGCTCAAGGCGTTCCTCGACGCCAGCCTGTGATGTGAACAAGCCCCGCAAATGCGGGGCTTTTCTTTACCTGTCGTAGGCAAATTCCTTGTTGTGCACCGCGCCGCGGGCTCAGGCCCATCCAGGCGGATAGCCCCGGAAATCAGTGGGCAAAACCACTAGACGTCGAAAAAAGCAAGTGTTACATTCGGCCTCGCACTGCTTCTCCAGTGCCCTCTGCACGCCGTCGCCGAAGCATCCCTAATTCGAATCAGTACGCGATCCTGTCGCCATCTAGCGGCGCGGCCTCATTAAGCCACATGCTTAATTTTTCCCTTCCTTACATGATTACGTCACTCCCCTTATGAACCTGACAGAACTCAAGCAAAAGCCGATTACCGATCTTTTGGAAATGGCCGAACAGATGGGCATCGAAAACATGGCCCGTTCGCGCAAACAGGACGTGATTTTCGCCCTGCTGAAAAAGCACGCGAAAAGCGGCGAAGAGATCTCGGGTGACGGCGTGCTGGAGATTCTCCAGGATGGTTTCGGTTTCCTGCGTTCGGCGGATGCCTCGTACCTGGCCGGCCCTGACGACATCTACGTTTCGCCCAGCCAGATCCGCCGTTTCAACCTGCGCACCGGCGACACCATCGTCGGCAAGATCCGCCCACCGAAAGAAGGCGAGCGTTACTTCGCGCTGCTGAAGGTCGACACCATCAACTTCGACCGTCCGGAAAACGCCAAGAACAAGATCCTGTTCGAAAACCTGACGCCGCTGTTCCCCAACAAGCGCCTGAAGATGGAAGCGGGCAACGGTTCCACCGAGGACCTCACCGGTCGTGTCATCGACCTCTGCGCCCCCATCGGCAAGGGCCAGCGTGGCCTGATCGTCGCACCGCCCAAGGCCGGTAAGACCATCATGCTGCAGAACATCGCGGCCAACATCACCCGTAACAACCCCGAGTGCCACCTGATCGTCCTGCTGATCGACGAGCGCCCGGAAGAAGTGACCGAGATGCAGCGCACCGTGCGCGGCGAAGTGGTCGCCTCGACCTTCGACGAGCCGCCGACCCGCCACGTGCAGGTTGCCGAAATGGTCATCGAGAAGGCCAAGCGCCTGGTCGAGCACAAGAAGGACGTGGTCATCCTGCTCGACTCCATCACCCGTCTGGCGCGTGCCTACAACACCGTGATCCCGAGCTCCGGCAAGGTGCTGACCGGTGGTGTCGACGCCCACGCCCTGGAAAAGCCCAAGCGCTTCTTCGGTGCCGCGCGTAACATCGAGGAAGGCGGCTCGCTGACCATCATCGCCACCGCGCTGGTCGAAACCGGCTCGAAGATGGACGAAGTGATCTACGAAGAGTTCAAGGGTACCGGCAACATGGAGCTGCCGCTGGACCGCCGCATCGCCGAGAAGCGCGTGTTCCCGGCCATCAACATCAACAAGTCCGGTACCCGCCGCGAAGAGCTGCTGACCGCCGATGACGAACTGCAGCGCATGTGGATCCTGCGCAAGCTGCTGCACCCGATGGACGAGATCGCCGCCATCGAGTTCCTGGTCGACAAGCTCAAGCAGACCAAGACCAACGACGAGTTCTTCCTGTCGATGAAGCGTAAGTAAGCTTCCCGCCCAGGCATTGAATGGGGCTGCTTTGCAGCCCATCGCCGGCAAGCCGGCTCCTACACGAACCCTGTAGGAGCCGGTTTGCCGGCGATGGGGCGCGAAGCGGCCCCATTTCATTTTTGCCCCAACGCACGGCCGAACGGCGCTACACTCTGCACCCCGACCGATACGCCCAACACGAGGCCCTTGCATGCAGTATCGCGACTTGCGCGACTTCATCCGTGGCCTGGAACAGCGCGGTGAACTCAAGCGCATCCAGGTTCCCATCTCCCCTGTACTGGAAATGACCGAAGTCTGCGACCGCACCCTGCGCGCCAAGGGCCCGGCCTTGCTGTTCGAAAAGCCCACCGGCTTCGACATCCCGGTACTGGGCAACCTGTTCGGCACCCCCGAGCGCGTGGCCATGGGCATGGGCGCCGAGTCCACCGCCGAGCTGCGCGAAATCGGCAAGCTGCTGGCGTTCCTCAAGGAACCCGAGCCGCCGAAGGGCCTCAAGGATGCCTGGTCGAAGCTGCCGATCTTCAAGAAGGTCGTGTCGATGGCGCCCAAGGTGGTCAAGGATGCCGTGTGCCAGGAAGTGGTGGTCGAGGGCGACGACGTCGACCTTGGCCAGTTGCCGATCCAACACTGCTGGCCGGGCGACGTGGCGCCGCTGATCACCTGGGGCCTGACCGTGACCCGCGGGCCGAACAAGGAGCGCCAGAACCTCGGCATCTACCGCCAGCAGGTGATCGGCCGCAACAAGGTGATCATGCGCTGGCTGAGCCACCGGGGCGGCGCGCTGGACTACCGCGAGTGGTGCCAGAAGCACCCCGGGCAACCCTTCCCGGTGGCCGTGGCCCTGGGCGCCGACCCTGCGACCATCCTCGGCGCCGTGACCCCGGTGCCGGACACCCTGTCCGAATACGCCTTTGCCGGCCTGCTGCGGGGCAACCGCACGGAGTTGGTCAAGTGCCGCGGCAGCGACCTGCAGGTGCCGGCCACCGCCGAGATCATCCTCGAGGGGGTCATCCACCCCGGCGAAATGGCCCCGGAAGGGCCATACGGCGACCATACCGGCTACTACAACGAAGTGGACAGCTTCCCGGTGTTCACCGTCGAGCGCATCACCCACCGGCACAAGCCGATCTACCACAGCACCTACACCGGCCGGCCGCCGGATGAGCCGGCGATCCTCGGCGTGGCGCTGAACGAAGTGTTCGTGCCGATCCTGCAAAAGCAGTTCCCCGAGATCACCGACTTCTACCTGCCGCCGGAAGGCTGCTCGTACCGCATGGCGGTGGTGACCATGAAGAAGCAGTACCCGGGCCACGCCAAGCGCGTGATGTTGGGTGTGTGGTCGTTCCTGCGACAGTTCATGTACACCAAGTTCGTTATCGTAACCGACGACGATATCAACGCCCGCGACTGGAACGATGTGATCTGGGCCATCACCACGCGCATGGACCCCAAGCGTGATACGGTGATGATCGACAACACCCCGATCGACTACCTCGACTTCGCGTCGCCGGTATCGGGGCTGGGGTCGAAGATGGGCCTGGATGCCACCCACAAGTGGCCGGGCGAGACTACACGCGAATGGGGTCGGGTCATCGTCAAGGACGAGGCCGTCACCCGCCGTATCGATGAGTTGTGGGACCAGTTGGGAATAGATTGATGCAGGTAACCTTGCAGCCTTCCGGGGCGGTACTGGCGGTCGAACCGGGTGAAAGGATTCTGGATGCCGCGCGGCGCCTGGGCTACGACTGCCCGAACAGCTGCCGCAACGGTAACTGCCACGTGTGTGCCGCGCTGCTGGTCGAAGGCCGTGTGCGCCAGGAAGGCCAGGTCCGCGACCACGGCGAGCTGTTCACCTGCATCGCCGAGCCGCTGGAGGACTGCGTGTTGCTGTGGGATGGTGTGCTGGCCCTGGGCGAGCTGCCGGTGCGCAAGCTGGCCTGTACCCTGAGCGAGTGCCGCGAGGTCGGTGGCGACGTCTGGCGCGTGCGCCTGCGCGCGCCGGCCGGCAAGGTGCCGCGCTATCACGCCGGGCAGTACCTGATGATCGAGCGCGAGGGCATGGACCAGGCAGCGTTCTCCCTGGCCTCGGCGCCCCATGGCGGGCGCGACCTCGAGCTGCATGTGCTGGCCCGCGAAAGCAGCGCGGTGCAGTTGATCGAGCAGTTGCAGCGCACTGGCATCGCCCGGGTCGAGCTGCCGTTTGGCGACGCCCACCTGGCCGAACTGCCCGATGGCCCGTTGGTGCTGATTGCCGCGGGCACCGGCATGGGCCAGATGCACAGCCTGGTCGAGCACTGCCGGGCCAAGGGCTTCAAGCACCCGGTGCACCTGTACTGGGGCGTGCGCCGGCCCGAGGACTTCTACCAGATCGAGCACTGGGACGAGTGGGAGCGCCAGCCGAACCTGTTCCTGCACAAGGTGGTCAGCGACCTGTGCGCTTGGGAAGGGCGTTGCGGCCTGTTGCACGAAGCGGTGTGCGAGGACATCGCCGACCTCAACCAGGTGCATGTCTACGCCAGCGGCTCGCCGAACATGGTCTATGCCACCCTCGATGCCCTGGTCGAGGCGGGTATGGATGCCCATCGCATGCGTGCCGACGTGTTTGCCTACGCACCACGCGGGTGAAACAACCCGGCACGCTGCAAGGGCGTGCCGGTTTTAATAACCAAGTGTTTTGCGCTTGATTATAGGGCGGGGATTGTTACCGGTGCCGGTAATAAGTTTCGCTATACTCGGACTATTAGTTTCCGTTCAGCGGATGCTTTAATGAAATCCTGTTTTCGGGGTTGAGTGCAAAGTGCGTTCTGCCTTAGGTTAGGCGCAACGCCCAGCGCGGGGCACGCCTGCTCCCACGCGGTTCTGCTGGGCCTTCGTGGGGGCGGGCTTGGCCCGCGAAAGCCGCCGAACAGATACGGCAATACTGCACTTTAGTAGTTCACAGGAAATAATGGCGGCAGCTCATGTCGACACTTGAAAGTTCATCCTGGCAAGTCTCCTATCCGCCGTCGCTGGACTTCGGCCAACAACTCACCGCCGAACAACTGCAACGCTCGATGCAGGACACCATGTCCCAGCACGAAGGCGGCCCGGTCTGGCTGTTCGCCTATGGTTCATTGATCTGGCGCCCTGAATGCCAGTCGGTGGAGCGCCAGCGGGCGCGGGTGCATGGCTATCACCGTGGCCTGTACCTGTGGTCCCACGAGCACCGCGGCACGCCGGAGTGCCCGGGGCTGGTGTTCGGCCTGGATCGCGGTGGCTCGTGCAGCGGCTTCGCCTTCCGCCTGGATGAGCACAACCTGCACGACTCGCTCATGGCCCTGTGGCAGCGCGAGATGCCTTACCCGGCCTATCGTCCGCACTGGCTCAGCTGCCGCCTGGGCGATGGCAGCAAGGTGCAGGCGTTGGGCTTCGTGCTGGAGCGGCACCTGCCGTGCTACGCCGGCAACCTGCCGGATACCCTGCTCAGCCAGATACTCGCCAGCGCCAAGGGGCGCTACGGCAGCACCCGGGATTATGTCGAGCAGACCCTCAACGCCCTGCGCAGCCACCAGATGCCCGATCGCAACCTGGAAGCGCGCTTTCGCCGCTGCCACAACCTGCGCGAGGCCTAGTGCGGCTGCCGGTCAGTCCTGGGCGGCGGCGGTGCCGAGGAACTTGCGCAGGAACTGCCGAGTGCGCTCCTCCTGTGGGTTGGCGAACAACGCCTTGGCCTCGCCTTGCTCGACGATCACCCCCTTGTCGAAGAAGATCACCCGGTTGGCCACGTCGCGGGCGAAGCTCATCTCGTGGGTGACGATGATCATGGTGCGCTTTTCCTCGGCCAGGCCGCGGATGGTCGCCAGCACCTCGCCCACCAGCTCGGGGTCGAGCGCCGAGGTGGGCTCGTCGAACAGGATCACCTCCGGCTCCATGGCCAGGGCGCGGGCGATGGCCACCCGTTGCTGCTGACCACCGGACAGGCGCCGTGGATAGGCGTCTTCCTTGCCCGCCAGGCCGACCTTGGCCAGCAAGCGCTTGCCCAGCTCGATGGCTGTGTCCCGTGGGGTCTTCTTGACGATAACCGGCCCTTCGATGACGTTCTCCAGGGCGGTGCGGTGGGGGAACAGGTTGAAGTTCTGGAACACGAACCCGGCCTGCTGGCGCAGGCGTCGAATCGCCCCTTGCTGGCTGCCCAGCGGGCGGTTGGCGTCGATGCTGATATCACCGATCTGGATCCGTCCGGCATCGGGCGTCTCCAGCAGGTTCAGGCAGCGCAGGAAGGTGGTCTTGCCCGAGCCGCTGGGGCCGATGATGGCCACCACTTCGCCGGGCTGCACAGTCAGGTCGATGCCCTTGAGCACGGTCTGGCCCTTGAACTGCTTGGTCAGGCCTTCTACTACGATCATCTTCAGTGCTCCTGGTCGTGCTGGTTGACCCGTGCTTCCATGCGGTTCTGCAAGTGCGCCAGGATACTGCACAGGATCCAGTAGACGACGGCCACGGCCAGGTACATGGTGAAGACTTCGAAGGTCCGGGCGGTGATCAACTGCGCCTGGCGGAACAGCTCGGGCACCTGGATGGTCGCCGCCAGGGCGGTGTCCTTGACCAGCGAGATGAAGCTGTTGCCCAGCGGCGGCAGGGCGGTGCGCAGCGCCTGTGGCAGGATTGCCCGGCGCATGGCCTGGGTGCGGGTCATGCCGATGCTGGCCGCGGCCTCCCACTGGCCGCGGTCGATCGAGGAGATCGCCGCGCGCAGGATTTCGCAGATGTACGCCGCCATGTTGAGCGACAAGCCGATCAGCGAGGCCGGGATCGGGTCGAGCTCGATGCCGATCTGCGGCAGGCCGAAGTAGATCACGAACAGCTGCACCAGCAGCGGCGTGCCGCGGAAGAACGACACGTAGATGCGGGCCAGCCAGTCCAGCGGCAGGATCTTCGACAGGCGCATCAGCGCCAGGGCAAAGCCCAGCACCAGGCCGAAGAACATCCCGCCGACGCTGAGCACCACGGTATAGCCCGCGCCCTTGAGCAGGAAGGGCGCGGAATCGACAACGAGTTGCAGGGCTTCAGCGATCATTTGGTGACGTCGGCACCGAAGTATTTCTCGGACAGCTTGGCCAGCGTGCCGTCGGCCTTGAGCTTGTCGATGGCCTTGTTCAGGGCCGCGAGCAGCTCAGGCTCGCCCTTGCGCAGGGCAACACCCGACTCCAGCTTGGAGAATTTCTCGCCGGCCAGCGCGGTCGGTTTCTTGTCCTTGGCGGTTTTCTGCACGTACTCGAGTGCGGCCAGGCGGTCGATCAGGATGGCGTCGATACGGCCATTGCGCAGGTCAGCGAACTTGGTGGGGTCATCTTCGTAGGTGCGGACATCGGCCGTCGGCACATCCTGTTTCACCCATTGCTCATAATTGGTGCCCAGGCCGACACCGACCTTCTTGCCACCGAGATCGGCGGCAGTCTTGATGTTTTTCTCATTGTCGCTGCCCTTGAGTACCAGGGCCTGAATGCCGGAAACGGTGTATGGCTGGGAGAAGTCGTACTTCTTCTTGCGTTCCTCGGAGATGGTCACCTGGTTGATCACCACATCCAGGCGCTTGGACTCCAGGGCGGCGAGGATGCCGTCCCACTTGGTCGGCTGTACCTTGGCCTTGACGCCCAGCTCCTTGGCCAGCAGTTCGGACAGCTCGACTTCGAAGCCGGCCAGCTTGCCATTCTCATCCTGGAAGCTGAACGGTGGGTAGGTGCCTTCCAGGCCGACGTTGATCACGCCCTTTTCCTGGATGGTCTTCAGTTGCTCGCCGGCGAACGCCTGGCCAAGCAGGCCGGTGCCGAGCAGCAGCGCCAGGCTGGCATTGAGAAGGGGTTTGGTGAGTCTGGTCATTGGCTGGCCCCGCGCTTGTTGTGGAAGTAGTGGGTGGCGACTATAGAGGTGGGTTGCATAGGCTGGGAAATAATAAAAAAACAGTTTGTTATTCCCATATTGCCTTTTGGCATGCATTGGCAGCATTGAGGGTAGCCATGAATGGAAAGCCCGTCAGCATTGCTTATGCCCGACTTAGCGCAGGATGGAATAAAGCGTTGTTTTTTCCAAGAGGTGGATATGCCGTATCGTGTTCACACCCGTCCCTGTAGGAGCGGCCTTGTGTCGCGAAAGGGCTGCGCAGCGGCCCCAGGCTTTGCGCGCAGAAGCAGACGTCACGGCGCTCTGGTGACACAAGGCCGCTCCTACAAAGCACGCATGCATATCGAGAAAGCCGCCTGGCAGGAGAACACCGTGAGCGAACAACCATCAATCGGGCATTGGCAATTGCAGGGCATCGTCAGTGGCCTGCGCAGCGCCCGTGAGCAGTGGCGCAGCAGCAATGGCCGCAGCAGCGGCGAGCAGGGCGGGCGCGAGCTGCCGTCGCGCGAGGCGCTGCGCCAGATCCTCGAGCAGTTGTGCGGCGCGCTGTTCCCGATGCGCCTGGGCCCGGTGGACCTGCGTGAGGAAAGCGAGGACTTCTACGTCGGCCACACCCTCGATGCCGCGCTTACCGCGTTGCTGGCCCAGGCGCGCCTGGAGCTGCGCTACGCCGCGCGCCACGGCAAGACCGAGGTCACCGATGTCGACGCCCATGCCTTGCGCCTGATCCAGGACTTCGCCGCAGCCCTGCCGGCGCTGCGCGTGCTGCTCGACACCGATGTGCTGGCCGCCTACCACGGTGACCCGGCGGCGCGCAGCGTCGACGAGGTGCTGCTGTGCTACCCGGGCATCCTCGCCATCATCCACCATCGCCTGGCTCACCACCTGTACCGCGCCGGCCTGCCGCTGCTGGCGCGGATCAGCTCGGAGCTGGCGCATTCGGCCACCGGCATCGACATCCATCCCGGCGCGCAGATCGGCCCGAGCTTCTTCATCGACCACGGCACCGGCGTGGTCATCGGCGAGACCGCGATCATCGGCGAACGGGTGCGCATCTACCAGGCCGTGACCCTGGGCGCCAAGCGCTTCCCCAGCGACGAGTCAGGGACCCTGCACAAAGGCCTGGCGCGTCACCCGATCGTCGAGGACGACGTGGTGATCTATGCCGGCGCGACCATTCTGGGGCGAATCACCATCGGCAAGGGTTCGACCATCGGCGGCAACGTATGGCTGACCCGCAGCGTGCCGGCCGAAAGCAATATCACCCAGGCCAACGTGCAGCTCGATTGCCAGGACAAGAACTGATCACCCATTGCTGTTGGCTTTTCTGATTTGTTCGCCAGCAAGCCGGCTCCTACTCTGTAGCGCAAAACCGTCTAGAGCGTAGGATCCAGCTTGCCGGCGATGGCCTGCGACACCGCCCCGCCCAGCGGCATCGGGTCGCATTGCAAGCCGATCCATGGTTAACTTGAACGCTTGTTCAACGAAAAACGCTGGTCCATTGCCGGTGTTCATCAGGAGGGATTGCCTTTGCTGAACCCGTTCAATCCGAACCTCACGCCCCGTGACGAGGTGCCCGTTTCATGAGTGCACCGACCCCCGACCTTGCCAACGGCAAGATCCGCATGAACCCCCCCGTGTTCTACTTCGCGGCAAGTTTCATCCTCATCTTCGGCCTGGTGGTCATCGCCTACCCGCAAGCGGCGGGCGAGTGGTTGCTGGCGGCGCAGAACTGGGCGGCCAACACGGTCGGCTGGTACTACATGCTGGCCATGACCCTGTACCTGGTCTTCGTGGTGGTCACCGCGCTGTCCGGCTACGGTAAGATCAAGCTCGGTGCCGACCACGACGAACCCGAGTTCAGCTACCTGTCCTGGGCCGGCATGCTGTTCGCCGCCGGCATCAGCATCACGCTGTTCTTCTTCTGCGTCTCCGAGCCCCTGACCCACATGCTGCAGCCGCCCCAGGGCGAGGCGGGCACGGCCGAGGCCGGGCGCCAGGCGATGCAGATCCTGTTCCTGCACTGGGGCCTGCATGGCTGGGGCGTGTTCGCCTTCGTCGGCATGGCGCTGGCCTACTTCGCCTATCGCCACAACCTGCCGCTGGCCCTGCGCTCGGCGCTGTACCCGCTGATCGGCAAGCGCATCAACGGCCCGATCGGCTACGCGGTGGACGGCTTTGGCATCATCGCCACGGTGTTCGGCCTGGGCGCCGACATGGGCTTCGGTGTGCTGCACCTGAACGCCGGCCTCGACTACCTGTTCGGCATCAGCCACAGCCAGTGGATCCAGGTGATCCTCATTACCCTGATGATGGGCGCGGCGGTGGCCGTGGCGGTCGCCGGGGTGGAGAAGGGCGTGCGGGTGATGAGCGACATCAACCTGTTCCTGGCCTGCGCGCTGCTGTTGTTCGTGCTGTTCGCCGGGCCCACCCAGCACCTGTTCAACACGCTCATCCAGAACCTTGGCGATTACCTCGGCGCCTTGCCGCGCAAGAGTTTCGACGTCTATGCCTACGGCGAGAACCGCGACTGGCTGGGCGGCTGGACGGTGTTCTACTGGGCCTGGTGGATTGCCTGGGCGCCCTTCGTCGGGCTGTTCATCGCGCGCATCTCGCGCGGGCGCACCATCCGCGAGTTCGTCTTTGGCGTGCTGCTGATCCCGCTGGGCTTTACCCTGGCGTGGATGTCTATCTTCGGCAACAGCGCCCTGGACCAGGTAATCAACCACGGCATGACCGCCCTTGGCCAGTCGGCCCTCGACAACCCGTCGATGAGCCTGTACCTGCTGCTGGAGACCTACCCGTGGAGCAAGACGGTGATCGCCGTGACGGTGTTCATCAGCTTCGTGTTCTTCGTCACCTCGGCCGACTCCGGCACCGTGGTGCTGTCGACCTTGTCGGCCAAGGGCGGCGGTGCGGATGAAGACGGGCCGAACTGGCTGCGGATCTTCTGGGGCGCAATGACCGCGCTGGTCACCAGTGGGTTGTTGTTCGCCGGTAGCATCGACTCGCTGAAGTCGGCGGTGGTGCTGACCTCGCTGCCGTTCTCGCTGATCCTGCTGTGCATGATGTGGGGGCTGCACAAGGCCTTCTACCTCGAGTCGCAGCGGCAGATCGCGCAGATGCACTCGCTGGCGCCGTTCGCCCAGTCCCGGCGTGGTCGCGGCGGCTGGCGCCAGCGCCTGAGCCAGGCGGTGCACTTCCCGTCACGCGACGAGGTGTATCGCTTCATGGACGACGTGGTGCGCCCGGCGATCGCCGACGTGCGTGAGGTGTTCGAGCAGAAGGGCCTGGTGCTGATCACCCAGGACGACCCGAGCCACGACAACGTCAGCCTGAAGATCGGCCATGGCGAGGAGCAGCCGTTCATCTACCAGGTGCAGATGCGTGGGTATTTCACCCCATCGTTCGCCTTGGGCGGCCTGGGCACGCAGGAGTTGAAGAACCGCCGTTATTACCGGGCGGAGGTGCATTTGTCCGAGGGTAGCCAGAACTACGACCTGGTCGGCTACAGCAAGGAGCAGATCATCAACGACATCCTCGACCAGTACGAACGGCACATGCAGTTCCTGCATCTGGTCAGATAGACCGCTGTGGGCCGCTTCGCGGCCCTTTCGCGACACAAGGCCGCTCCTACATGAAAATGCGGTCCCCTGTAGGAGCGGCCTTGTGTCGCGAAAGGAGGCCAAAGGCCTCCCAGCTGCCTGTCAGAACGGCGCATCCCCAAGGATGGTCGCCCGGTGCATCACCCGCCGGTTGGGCCGGTAATCATCCACCGCGAAATGCTGGGTCACGCGGTTGTCCCAGAACGCCACGTCGTTTTCCTGCCAACGCCAGCGAATGCTGAACTCCGGCCGCGTCGCATGGGCGAACAGCAGCTTGAGCAGCGCCTCGCTTTCCAGCTCGCTCAGTTCGTTGATGCGCGTGGTGAACCCCTCGTTGACGAACAACGCCTTGCGCCCGCTCACAGGATGGGTGCGCACCACCGGGTGCGACAGCGGCGGGTTGTTGCGCCGGGTCGCTTCCCAGCGCGCCAGGTCCTCGGCGGTGGTGCCGAAGCGCTCCAGTGGGAACGACTTGGTGAAGTCGTGGGTGGCGCTCAAACCGTCCAGCATCTCGCGCAGCGGTGCCGACAGCGCCTCGAACGCGGCGATGCCGCTGGCCCACAGGGTGTCGCCGCCATAGGCCGGCAATTGCTTGGCGCTGAGCACCGCGCCCAGTGCCGGGGTCGGTAAAAAGGTCACGTCGGTGTGCCACACGGCGTTGTCGCGCACATCGGTGACCGCCGTGTCGAGCACCAGCACCTGTGGCGTTTCCGGCACGTTGGGATAGATCGGATGGATGTGCAGATCGCCGAAGCGGGCGGCGAAGCGGGCCTGCTGTTCGGGAGTGATCGGCTGGTCGCGGAAGAACAGCACTTGGTGCTCGAGCAGCGCCTGCTCGATGGCGTCGCGCTGTGCGGCGGTGATATCGCGGCTGATGTCCACGCCGCTGATCTGCGCGCCGAGGGCCGGGCTCAAGGGGGTAACGGTCAGGCTCATGTCTTTATCTCGTTGCAGGTGCCGGGTTGCCGGCGTGGTCATTCGTTGCTCAATGGCTCTGGCCGTGCCAGGGCACCAGCTTGCGCTGCAGGGCGCGCAGGCCCATCTCCAGGGCGAAGGCGATCAAGGCGATCAGCAGGATGCCCAGCACCACGACATCGGTGACCAGGAACTGCGCCGCCGACTGCACCATGAAGCCCAGGCCGCTGGTGGCGGCGATCAGCTCGGCGGCCACCAGGGTCGACCAGCCGACGCCAAGGCCGATGCGGATGCCGGTGAGGATGTCGGGCAAGGCGCTGGGCAGGATCACGTGGCGGATCAGCTGCGCCTTGTTCGCCCCCAGCGACTGCGCGGCGCGCAGCTTGGCCGGGTCGACGGTGCGCACGCCGGTGGCGGTGGCGATGGCGATCGGGGCGAAGATCGCCAGGTAGATCAACAGCACCTTGGACAGCTCGCCGATGCCGCACCAGATCACGATCAGCGGCAGGTAGGCCAAGGGCGGGATCGGCCGGTAGAACTCGATCAGCGGGTCGAGGATGCCCCGGGCCACGCGGTTGTAGCCGATGGCCAGGCCTACCGGGATGGCGGTCAGGATGGCGCCGAGCAGGGCCAGGCCGATGCGCCCCAGGCTGGCGCCCAGGTGCTGCCACAGGCTGGCGTCCATGTAGCCCTGGGTGAGCAGCGTCCAGCCCTTGGCCAGAATGTCGGCGGGCGAGGGCAGGAACAGGGGTTCGATCCAGCCGGCGACGGTTACCAGCCACCACGCTAGCAGCAGGGCGGCCAGGGTAAGGGCGCTGATCCAGCGCGTGGGCAACGGCCGGCGAGGCTTGGCCGCCGCGGGGTTGGCGGGGCGCTTGCTGGCGACTGGCAGGTCCAGGCTGCTCATGCGGATGCCTCCTGTCGCGCGGTTTGGCGTTGGGAGAACACCCGCGCCAGCACATGTTCGCGGGTCTCGATGAAGCGTGGATCGGACTTGATCGCCCGGGCCGACTCACCGGCGGCATAGCGCTGCCCGAAGTCCAGTTGCAAGCGCTCGACCACCCGTCCCGGATTGGGCGCCAGCAGCACCAGCTCGGTGGCGAGGAACACCGCTTCCTCGATGTCGTGGGTGATCAGGAATACTGGCTTGGCGGTGCGCTGCCAGACTTGCAGCAGCAGCTCCTGCATCTGTTCGCGGGTGAAGGCGTCGAGGGCGCCGAACGGCTCGTCCATCAACAGCACCCGTGGGTCGGCGGCCAGCGCACGGGCCAGGCCCACGCGTTGCTTCTGTCCGCCGGACAGTTGCCAGATGCGCCGCTCGCCGAAGCCGGCCAGGTCGACCAGCGCCAGCATCTCGCGGGCCTTGGCTTGACGCTGGGCACGGGGCACGCCGGCCAGCTCGAGGCCGAAGGCGACGTTGCCCAGCACATCCTGCCAGGGCAGCAGGGCATCGTCCTGGAACACCACGCCGCGTTCGGCCCCAGGGCCTTGCACCGGCACGCCGTCGAGGCTGATGCGCCCACCGCTGGGGGCGACGAAGCCGGCGATCAGGTTGAGCAGCGAGGTCTTGCCGCTGCCGGAGGGGCCGAGGGCCACCAGCAACTGGCGCGGCCCCAGGCTCAGGTTGATGTCGGCCAGCACCGGGGTGCTGGCGCCAGGGTACTGTGCGCTGATGCGCTCCAGTTCGAGCAAGGCCATGACGGGCTCCGGGCGGTATCAGTTGGGAAGGTACTGGGCGCTGACGTAGGGCGCGTAGTCCGGCAGTACCGCGTCGACCTTGCCTTGCTGCTTGAGGAAGGTCGCGGTGTCGCGCAGCGCCTGGGTGGTCGGCGCGCCGAGGGCGCTGACCTGGTCGGCGGCCAGCGGGTAGACGTTGCCCTGCAGCAGCACCGGGATATCGGCGGGCTTGGCCCCGGACAGCTTGGCCAGCTTGGCGACGTTGGCCTGGTCGGCCAGCCAGGCTTGCGGGTCTTTGCGGTAGTCGGCGTAGGCGTCGAGGGTGACCTTGGCGAAGGCCTTGACGATCTCTGGGTGCTTGGCGGCGAAGTCCTTGCGCACGATCCAGGCATCGAAGGTCGGCGCGCCCTTGGTGGCCAGCTCGCCCGAGGTGATCAGCACCTTGCCGTTTTCCTTGGCCACGCCCAGGGCCGGGTCCCAGACGTAGGTGGCGTCGATGTCGCCGCGCTTCCAGGCGGCGATGATCGCCGGTGGCGCCAGGTTGAGGATCTGCACCTTGGCAGGGTCGATGTTCCAGTTTTTCAGCGCGGCCAGCAGGCTGTAGTGGCCGGTGGAAACGAACGGCACGGCGATCTTCTTGCCGACCAGGTCCTGCGGGGTCTTGATGCTGTCGCGGGCCACCAGCGCCTCGCCGGCGCCGATCTGGGTGGCGATCAGGAAGGTCTGCACCGGCAGCTTGCGGGTGGTGGCGGCGGCCAGCGGGCTGGAACCGAGGTAGCCGATCTGCACGTCGCCGCTGGCCACGGCGGTGATCACATCGGCGCCGTTGTCGAACTTGCGCCAGTCGATGCTGGCCTGGCTGGCCTTTTCATAGGCGCCATCGACCTGGGCGACCTTGGCTGGGTCGACGGTGGTCTGGTAGGCCACGGTCAGGTCGGCGGCCTGGGCTACCCAGCTGGCGCTGGCGAGGGTCAGGGCGGCGAACAGGCGCAGCGGAGCGTGCGGGATCATGGTTTAACCTCTCGTCAGGCATTCGGGGGAATGGATGGCGAGAAGACTAAGTGATCTAAGAAAATTAAAATAAATAACTTTTTTGCATTAGCTTAGTCGGTGTCGGACTTGCCGGCGTACAGAGGTATAACCGGTTTGCGGGCGAACACCGCGGCGCCTGCTTCGCCAGCAAGGCTGGCTCCTACAGGTCCGCCGCTGGCCACACATACCGTAGGAGCCGGCCTTGCCGGTGCCAACCTCTGCTTCGCCAGCAGGGGAGGGGGCCGTGCTGGCGCGATCGCGGGGGGCTGCTAGGCTTTTTCGGTTGCGCTTGCCGGCCGTCGGTCTGTCCACCGGCAAACGTTTGCAAATAACCTAAAGGTATGATTGACGTCGTCGATACAACTTTTGGCTGTAAAGGTTCCAAAGTTATTCCGTAAAAATCTTACAGATTCATAAAACGGTCATTTTGGATTTATAGGATTGTCATTATCCTGTAGCGCAGGAGGCGGCCTTAGACGAAAGTCGCGAATCGACCTTTTTCGGTTGACTTGGCGGTCACGCTTTGGTGCTAAATCGCCGATCCGGGTGAGTGGGGCAGCAGATCCCACCACTTGAGACGCACAAAAATTAGAACGTAGAGGAGCAAAACATGTACAAGTCCAGCCTGGCCCTGGCCGTGGCACTGGGGGTTCTCGCCCAACAAGCAGGCGCTGCAGGGTTCATCGAGGACAGCAAGCTGTCCCTGAGCTCGCGCACCATGTACTTCGACAACAACAACCGCGAGGCCCATGCTACCCCCGCGACCGCAACGCGTCCGGCTGGAAAGCGTCCAGATCAGCGTGAAACCGGTCAAGGTTTCAAGCTCGACTACATCTCGGGCTTCACCGAAGGCACCGTCGGTTTTGGTGTCGATGCCCAGGCTCTATGGGGTATCCACCTGGACGGCGGTCGCGGCTATCACAAAAGCGGCTTCCTGCCAGACGACAGTGATGGTTCTTCGGTAAGCCAGTGGGCCCGTTTCGGTGCCAACGCCAAGGCTCGTTTCTCTAAGTCCGAAGCGCATTTCGGTAGCGCTCTCGCGCCGAACCTGCCGATCCTCGTCGCCAACGACGGTCGTTTGCTGCCGCAGACTTTCGAAGGTGCCACTGTCACTTCGAAAGAAATCGACAACCTGACCATCAACGCGGGTCAACTGACTCACGCCATGGGCCGTGCTTCGAGCAACCGTACGGGTCTGTCGGTTTCTGGTGCTCCTGCTGACAGCAACAAGTTCCGCTACGGCGGTCTGGACTACAAACTCACCCCAGACCTGACCCTGCAGTACTACTACTCGAACCTGGAAGACTTCTACAAGCAGCACTTCCTGGGCGCGACCCATGTCTTCAAGATTGCTGACGATCAGTCCTTCAAGACTGACCTGCGCTACTTTGATAGCAGCAGCGACGGCAAGAATGGCCATGATGTCAACTATGCCTTCGACAACAACAAGGGCTACGCAAAGAACAAAGGCGAGGTCGACAACAAGACTTGGTCGGCCATGTTCACTTACACCCTGGGCGGCCATGCATTCCTGCTCGGTCACCAGCGTGTGAGCGATGACGGCGCGTTCGTCTGGCTCAACCAAGGCGGTGTCGTTGACGGCAACGGTCGTTCGGAAGGTGCTGGGGGCGCCAGCTTCTATCTGTTCACCGATAGCATGATCAACCAGTTTGCCCGAGCGGGTGAGAACACTACCTTCGGTCAGTACTCCTATGACTTCGCACGCCTTGGTGTGCCAGGCTTGAAAGCCTCTGTTTCGTACTTGCGCGGTACCGATGTGCGTTATGCATCCGGTCATGGCACCTACAGCGAGTGGGAGCGAGATGCGCGTATCGACTACGTGATTCAGGAAGGTACGCTCAAGGGGCTGGGCTTCAGCCTGCGTCAAGGTGTCTACCGTGGAACCAATGGCAACTCCAGCGAGTTCACCAAGGATACGGACCAGACTCGCTTCATCGTCAACTACACTTACGCCTTCATGTAAGTCGTAGCGCTACGCAAGAAAGCCTCGCCTGATGCGAGGCTTTTTTGTACCTGCTAATGGATATTCATCTTGGTTATAAATAAATCAATATTTATTCTTTTTGTTTTTATCCAGAAGCGGGCACATTGAACCCACAAGGCCAGACACAGCACAGGAGCCGCTTCCATGAGCCTCAAACTCGGCGACATCGCCCCCGATTTCGAACAGGATTCCAGCGCCGGCAAGATCCGCTTCCACGAATGGCTGGGCAACAGCTGGGGCGTGCTGTTCTCCCATCCGGCCGACTTCACCCCGGTGTGTACCACCGAGCTGGGCTTGACCGCCAAGCTCAAGGACCAATTCGCCCAGCGCGGGGTCAAGGCCATCGCCCTGTCGGTGGACCCGGTGGATTCGCACCACAAGTGGATCGATGACATCAACGAGACCCAGAATACCGTGGTCAACTTCCCGATCATCGCCGACGCCGACCGCAAGGTCTCCGACCTGTACGACCTGATCCACCCCAACGCCAGCGACACCCTCACCGTGCGTTCGCTGTTCGTGATCGACCCGAACAAGAAGGTGCGCCTGACCATCACCTATCCGGCCAGTACCGGGCGCAACTTCAACGAGATCCTGCGGGTGATCGACTCGCTGCAACTGACCGACAACCACAAGGTCGCCACCCCTGCCAACTGGCAGGACGGCGACGAGGTGGTGATCGTGCCGTCGCTCAAGGACGAGGACGAGATCCGGCAGCGCTTCCCCAAAGGTTACCGCGCGGTCAAGCCCTACCTGCGCCTGACCCCGCAGCCCAACCGCTGATGAATTCTTCGTTGCATTGCTCTTAGCCAAGCAGGGATCTTCGGGCCGTTTCGACGGCCCTTTTTTATGCCTCCGTGTCCCCTGTAGGAGCGGCCTTGTGTCGCGAAAGGGCCGCAGGGCGGCCCCGGCATTCTCGGCATCACTGGGCAAATCCAGGGGCTGCTGCGCAGCCCGTTCGCGACACAAGGCCGCGCCTACAGGGAAGAATATCCAATAGTTATTTATGGAATAAACAAATGAAAAAATATGATTTATAGATATATGTGACGAGCTGTTAATGTCATTTCCATCCAGCGGGGCCAACCCCTCGCGGCCCTGAATTGATTCGAAGGAAGCGCTTTCAATGCTGGTTGTCTCTGTCGGTGGTAGCCCCAGTCTTCGTTCACGCTCCGGCGTACTGCTCGAACGCTCGCGCGATTGGCTGCAACAGCGCGGTGTCGAGGTCGTCACCTTCCAGGTGCGGGAATTCCCCGCCGAGGACCTGCTGCACGCCCGCTTCGACAGCCCGCAGGTGCGCCACTTCAACGCGCTGGTGGCCCAGGCCGACGGCCTGCTGGTCGCCACCCCGGTGTACAAGGCATCGTTCGCCGGCGCGCTGAAGACCTTGCTCGACCTGCTGCCCGAGCGTGCCCTGGAACACAAGGTGGTATTGCCCATCGCCAGCGGCGGCAGCATCGCCCACATGCTCGCGGTGGACTACGCCCTCAAGCCGGTGCTGTCGGCCCTCAAGGCGCAGGAGACCCTGCAAGGGATCTTCGCCGACGACAGCCAGATCAGCTATGCCGACGGCGAACGTCCCGCACGCCTGGACGAAGCGCTGGAGCAGCGCCTGCTGGGCGCCCTGGAGACCTTTCACGGCGCCCTGGCACGCCGGCCCCGGCCTGTGGCGCCGGGCCTGCTCAACGAACGCCTGCTCAGTGCCCGCTGGAGTATCTGAGCAACCCTGACGCTTCATCGTTGTTCCCACCTTACTCGCCCGCCAACGAGGCAAGCAGGTGCTACCCGAACCCACTCGCACAGGAGAGCGCCATGCGCACAGTCTTCTTGCGTCGCGGTCTGGTCGCCCTGTTCGCGGCGGCTGTATCGTTCGGCGCCATCACCCAGGCCCAGGCTCAAAGCCTGCGCATCGGTTACCAGAAATACGGCACCCTGGTGCTGCTCAAGGCCAAGGGTTCGCTGGAGAAGCGCCTGGCCGAGCAAGGTATCCAGGTGCAATGGACCGAGTTTCCCGGCGGTCCGCAGCTGCTCGAAGGGTTGAACGTAGGCTCGATCGACTTCGGCGTCACCGGCGAGACCCCGCCAGTGTTCGCCCAGGCCGCCGGCGCCGACTTGCTCTACGTCGCCTATGAGCCACCCGCGCCGCACAGCGAGGCGATCCTGGTGCCCAAGGGCTCGCCGATCCAGTCGGTCCAGGCACTCAAGGGCAAGAAGGTCGCGCTCAACAAGGGTTCCAACGTGCATTACCTGCTGGTCCGCGCCCTGGAAGACGCCGGCCTCAAGTACAGCGACATCCAGCCGGTCTACCTGCCGCCGGCCGACGCCCGCGCCGCTTTCGAGCGCGGCAGCGTGGACGCCTGGGTCATCTGGGACCCCTACCAGGCCGCCGCCGAGCAGCAGCTGCAGGCCCGTACCCTGCGCGACGGCAAGGACCTGGTCGACAACCACCAGTTCTACCTGGCTACCCGCAGCTACGCGACCCAGCACCCGGCGGTGATCGACACCCTGATCGAGCAAGTGCGCGCCGTCGGTCAATGGTCCCAGGCCAACCCGCAGCAGGTCACCGACCAGGTCGCGCCGCTGCTCGGCCTGCCAGCCGACATCACCCTCACCTCGGTGAAGCGCCAGGGCTATGGCGCCGCGCCGCTGACCCCGGAAGTGGTCGCCGCGCAGCAGAAGATCGCCGACACCTTCCAGGCCCTGAAGCTGATTCCCAAGCCCTTGAACATCAAGGACGTGATCTGGACACCCCCGGCCAAGGTCGCCAGCGCGCCTTGAACCCATCGCCCGTGCCGGGGCCTCGCTCCGGCCCTGCCACCCTTGAGGAGACAACTCCAATGAGCCTGAACATCTTCTGGTTCCTTCCGACCCACGGTGACGGCAAGTACCTGGGCACCACCGAAGGCGCTCGCGCCGTCGACCATGGCTACCTGGCGCAAATCGCCCAGGCCGCCGACCGCTTGGGCTTCGGCGGCGTGCTGATCCCCACCGGGCGCTCCTGCGAGGACTCCTGGCTGGTCGCCGCCTCGCTGATCCCGGTGACCGAGCGCCTGAAGTTCCTGGTGGCGCTGCGCCCGGGGATCATCTCGCCGACCGTCGCCGCGCGCCAGGCGGCCACCCTGGACCGCCTGTCCAACGGCCGCGCGCTGTTCAACCTGGTCACTGGTGGCGATCCGGACGAACTGGCCGGCGATGGCCTGCACCTGAACCACCAGGAGCGCTACGAAGCCTCGGTGGAGTTCACCCGCATCTGGCGCAAGGTGCTCGAAGGCGAAGTGGTCGACTACGACGGCAAGCACATCCAGGTGAAGGGCGCCAAGCTGCTCTACCCGCCAATCCAGCAGCCGCGCCCGCCGCTGTACTTCGGCGGCTCGTCCGACGCCGCCCAGGACCTGGCCGCCGAGCAGGTCGAGCTGTACCTGACCTGGGGCGAACCACCGGCCGCCGTGGCCGAGAAAATCGCCCAGGTGCGCGAAAAAGCCGCTGCCCAGGGCCGCGAAGTGCGTTTCGGCATCCGCCTGCATGTGATCGTGCGGGAAACCAACGAACAAGCCTGGGCCGCCGCCGACAAACTGATTTCGCTCCTGGACGACGACACCATCGCCCGGGCCCAGGCCTCGCTGGCGCGCTTCGACTCGGTTGGCCAGCAGCGCATGGCCGCGCTGCATGGCGGCAAGCGCGACAAGCTGGAGGTCGCGCCGAACCTGTGGGCCGGTGTCGGCCTGGTGCGTGGCGGGGCCGGCACTGCGCTGGTCGGCGATGGCCCGACAGTCGCGGCCCGGGTCAAGGAGTACGCGGCGCTGGGCATCGATACCTTCATCTTCTCCGGCTACCCGCACCTGGAAGAGTCGTACCGCGTCGCCGAGCTGCTGTTCCCGCACCTGGACGTACAGCGCCCGGAGCCGGTGACGAGCGGCGGCTACGTGAGCCCATTCGGGGAGATGGTGGCCAACGACATCCTGCCCAAGTCCGTGTCGCAGAGCTGAGGGCCTGGCCATGAGTCATGCACCTTCAAGCACCTGGAGCCAGCGCCTGGCCCCCTGGGCCTTGCCGTTGCTGTTGCTGGCTGTCTGGCAACTGGCGGTCAGCGCCGGCTGGCTGTCGACCCGCATCCTGCCGGCGCCAAGCGCGGTGGTCAGTGCCGGGGTCGAGCTGGTGCGTAGCGGCGAGCTCTGGAGCCACCTGGCCATCAGCGGCTGGCGCGCCGGCCTGGGCTTCGTCATCGGTGGCGTCATCGGCCTGGTGCTGGGCTTCATCACCGGCCTGTCGAACTGGGGCGAGCGCCTGCTCGACAGTTCGGTGCAGATGATTCGCAACGTGCCGCACCTGGCGCTGATCCCGCTGGTGATCCTGTGGTTCGGTATCGACGAGTCGGCAAAGATCTTCCTGGTGGCGCTGGGCACGCTGTTCCCCATCTACCTCAACACCTACCACGGTATTCGCAACGTCGACCCGGCCCTGGTGGAGATGGCGCGCAGCTATGGGCTGTCGGGCTTTGCCCTGTTTCGCCAGGTGATCCTGCCTGGTGCGTTGCCGTCGATCCTGGTCGGTGTGCGCTTCGCCCTGGGCTTCATGTGGCTGACCCTGATCGTCGCCGAGACCATTTCGGCCAACGCCGGCATCGGCTACCTGGCGATGAACGCCCGGGAGTTCCTGCAGACCGACGTGGTGGTGCTGGCGATCGTGCTGTACGCGCTGCTTGGCAAGCTCGCCGACCTGGCGGCCCGTGGCCTGGAGCGTGTGTGGCTGCGCTGGCACCCGGCGTACCAGGTCGCCAGGAAGGAGGGCGCATGATGAGCGTGCTCACGCAACGACCGCCGCGCCTGCTGCCCGGCATCCCGCTCGCCGCCAACGGCCTGCGCCGCACCTTCGGCCAGCGCGAGGTGCTGCGCGGTATCGACCTGCACATACCGGCCGGCCAGTTCGTCGCCATCGTCGGGCGTAGCGGGTGCGGCAAGAGCACCTTGCTGCGCCTGCTGGCCGGGCTCGACCAGCCAAGCGCCGGCGAGCTGCTGGCCGGCGCGGCGCCGTTGGCCGAGGCCCGCGACGATACCCGGCTGATGTTCCAGGACGCGCGCCTGCTGCCGTGGAAAAAAGTCATCGACAACGTCGGCCTGGGCCTGGCCGGCCACTGGCGCCGTCGTGCCCTGCAAGCCCTGGAGGCGGTCGGCCTGGCCGAGCGCGCCGACGACTGGCCAGCGGCGCTCTCCGGCGGCCAGAAGCAACGCGTGGCCTTGGCTCGGGCGCTGATCCACCAGCCGCGCCTGCTGCTGCTGGACGAGCCGCTGGGCGCGCTGGATGCGTTGACCCGCATCGAGATGCAGCAATTGATCGAGCGCCTGTGGCGCCAGCACGGCTTCACCGTGCTGCTGGTCACCCACGACGTCAGCGAGGCCGTCGCCGTGGCCGACCGGGTGATCCTGATCGAGGACGGCGCAGTCGGCCTGGACCTGACCATCGACCTGCCGCGCCCGCGCGCGCGGGGTTCGCAGCGCCTGGCGGCGCTGGAAAGCGAAGTGCTCAACCGTGTTCTGTCCGTGCCGGGCACCCCGCCCGAGCCGGAACCTGTAGCCCCTTTGCCCACGCAGTTGCGTTGGGCCCATTGAACCTACGAAGACCGCAAAAGGAATGACGCCATGACTATCAAAGCCATCAACGTTCGCAACCAGTTCAAAGGCACCGTGAAGGAAATTCTCGAAGGGCCGGTACTGTCGGAAATCGACGTGCAGACCGCCTCTGGCATCGTCACTTCGGTGATTACCACCCGTTCCGTGAAGGAGCTCGAGTTGCAGGTGGGCAGCGAGGTGATTGCCTTCGTCAAATCGACCGAGGTGTCCATCGCCAAGCTCTGAAGCCTTGCACGGTCCCTGTAGGAGCGGCCTCGTGTCGCGAAAGGGGCGCGGAGCGGCCCCAGGTTTTGAGCCACCATCAAAATTGCCGGGGCTGCTGCGCAGCCCTTTCGCGACGCAAGGCCGCTCCTACAGAATTTTTGCAGGGCTCGGGATCAGCGCTTGGCCAGATAAGGCGGCAGATACAACCCCAGATACGCCTCGAACACCCGCATCCCCTCTTCAGCCATGCGCGGCGTGATCGCTTCATGCAGTTGCATCGAGCGGGCATAGACCCGGTCGCTCAGCTCCATCGCCAAGGCGAACACATCCACGTCCTTCGGCATGGCCGGCAACTGGAAGTGGCGGTCGAACAAGCGATGCATCAGCTCACCCAGCTCCAGGTCATGCTGACGGTCAGCCTGGACCACTTCGCTCAGCCCATGCTGGGCGAGGATCAGCTGGCGCGCCGCGGCATCCTCGTTGTAGATATCGAGCATGCGCCGCTCCACCAGTCGCGACAGGCCGTGCCAGGTACTGAACGCGGCGCTGTCGATCGGCGCGCTCAGCGCCTCGCGAAACGCCCGGTGCACATCGGCGGTCAGCGCCTCGAGCAGGGCCGGCACGCTGGCGAAAAAGTGATACACCGACGACGGTGGAATCTGCGCCCGTTCGGCCACGCTGTAGATCGACAACCCCGCCACCCCTTGCCCGGCCAGCAGTTCGCGCGCCGCAGCCAGGATCGCCTCGATCCTGGCCTGGCTGCTGGCGCGTGGCTTGCGCGGGGCGACGACGCGGCTCATCAGTTGCTGATCGCCAGGATGCTGGCCTGGTAGGCGCCGACGAACAGGTCGAAGTCGCCGACTTCTTCCTGTTCCAGCTCGGACTGCTTGGCCAGCGACTCGCGCGCCAGGGTTTCGAAGGCCTGTTGCTGCTCGCGGCTCAGCGGTTGCGCGCGGAACGTCTCGGCGTGCAGTCGGCTTTGGCGCAGGGCGAACTCGACGAAGCTCTCGTCGTGTTCGGTCATGCGCGCCAACACCTGGGCCGATGGGGTCAGCTCGGGGTCATCGACCTTGGCCTGCTGTGCTTGCAGGGCCTTGGCGTGTTCCTCGCCACCCTGGGCGCGGTCGAGCAGGGCGGCCAGCTGGCCGATGCGGCCGATCAGCTCGCTGGCCCAGGCCTTGAGCGCGATCGGCTGGCCGTCGCGACGCAGCTCCAGGCCCGGGCGCCGGCCTTGCTTGACCACGCTGAGGAAGTTGTCGGTGCACTGGCCACACTCGCCGTTGTCCAGCTGTGGGCTGTCTTCCAGGGCGCAGAACAGCAGGAAGGCGTCGAGGAAACGGGCTTCGGTCAGGTCGATGCCCACTGGCAGGAACGGGTTGATGTCCAGGCAGCGCACTTCCACGTACTGCACGCCACGCGAGGTCAGGGCCTGGATTGGCCGCTCGCCGGTGTAGGTGACGCGCTTGGGGCGGATGTTCGAGTAGTACTCGTTTTCGATCTGCAGGATGTTGGTGTTCAGCTGTACCCACTCGCCATCCTTGTGCGTGCCGACCTCGACGTAGGGCGGGTAGGGCGTGCCCACCGCCTTGCGCAGGCTGTCGGTGTAGCTGGCGAGGTTGTTGTAGCAGGGGGTGAGGCCGGCCTGGGCGTTGCTCTGGTAGCCCAGGTCGCTCATGCGCAGGCTGGTGGCGTAGGGCAGGTACAGGGTTTGCGCGTCGAGTTCCTCGAGCTGGTGCGCACGGCCCCGCAGGAAGCCTTTGTCCAGGGTCGGCGAGGCGCCGAACAGGTACATCAGCAGCCAGCTGTAGCGGCGGAAGTTGCGGATCAGCGCGATATAGGCCGAGGACTGGTAGTCGCGGTCGCTCTGCTCGCCGCCTTCGGCCGCGCGCAGCAGCGGCCATAGCGTCTCGGGCAGGGAGAAATTGTAATGGATACCGGCGATGCACTGCATGGTGCGCCCGTAGCGCAGGGCCAGGCCCTTGCGGTACACGTGCTTGAGCTTGCCGATATTCGAGCTGCCGTATTCGGCGATCGGGATGTCTTCTTCGGCAGGCAGCGCGCAGGGCATCGACGGGCTCCACAGCAGCTCGTCACCCAGCTGGGTGTAGACGAAGCGGTGGACCTCTTCGAGGCTCTCGAGCACCTTGGCCGGGTCGGCCAGGGCTGGCGTGATGAACTCCAGCAGCGACTCGGAATAATCGGTGGTGATCTGCTCGTTGGTCAGCGCCGAACCCAGGGCCTCGGGGTGCGGGGTCTGGGCCAGGCGACCTTCGTCGGTCACGCGCAGGCATTCGCGCTCAATGCCGTGCAGGCACTGCTTGAGCAGGTCGAGATTGTCGCCGAGCAGGCTCAGGCGGCGGTTGAGGAGGTCGCTCAAGATGGATTCCTTCACGCGTCAGTCGCCCCAATATGGGGGTAGGGATGACGGTCTACAAGGGTAGTTGGGCAAGGAACTGGCGTTGTCGCCTGGTTTACGCGGTTCCGTCGCTGGCCTGTATGCGCCTGATCGCGGGGCAAGCCCGCGATCAGGGGTACAGCATTACGCCGAAAATACCGCAGATGGGGCTAGATCAGCTAGAGAACCGCGAAGGTTCCCTGGGCCTTGGCTACCAGCTTGTCGTGCTGAAGCACGTCGGCGTCGACCACCAGCGTGCGCCGGCCGGCGTGCAGCACGCGCGCGATGCAGCGCACCTCGCCCTCGCTGACCGCGCGCAGGTAGTTGATCTTGCACTCGATGGTCACGCTCTGCTGGTCGAAGCCGTGGCTGGCCGAGCAGGCCAGGCCCATGGTGATGTCGACCAGGCTGAAGATCGCCCCGCCGTGCAGCTTCTGGCCACGGTTGCGCAGGTGCGGCGCGAGCGCCAGGGCCACCTCTGCAACGCCCGGGTCCAGGCGTTGCAGGCGGCAACCCAGCAATTGGCTGAAGGCGCTTTCGACGTACTCTTTCGGTACGTCCATCACTTCTTCTTCAACTGCTTGGCGTTGGCGAACAGCGCGGCCATGGCGTTGTTGGCCGGTGCCGCGGCAGTGGTCTCGCGCTGGCGCGGCGCCTGCTGCTGGCGGTTGCCGCCCTGGCCACGGTTACCGCCGCGGTTGCCCTCGACCTTCTCGCCCGGGGTGTCGCCCATGCGCATGGACAGGCCGACGCGCTTGCGCGGGATGTCCACTTCCATGACCTTGACCTTGACCACGTCGCCGGCCTTGACCGCTTCGCGCGGGTCCTTGACGAACTTCTCCGACAGCGCCGAGATGTGCACCAGGCCATCCTGGTGCACGCCGATGTCGACGAAGGCCCCGAAGTTGGTGACGTTGGTCACCACGCCTTCGAGGATCATGCCCGGCTCCAGGTCCTTGAGGTCCTCGACGCCGTCCTGGAAGGTGGCGGTCTTGAACTCGGGGCGCGGGTCGCGGCCGGGCTTGTCCAGCTCCTGGAGGATGTCGGTGACGGTCGGCAGGCCGAAGGTTTCGTCGGTGAACTGCTTGGGGTCCAGGCGCTTGAGGAAGCCGCTGTCGCCGATCAACGAGCGGATGTCGCGCTCGGTGCCGGCGGCGATGCGCTGCACCAGCGGGTAGGCCTCAGGGTGCACCGCGGAGGCGTCCAGCGGGTTGTCGCCGTTCATTACCCGCAGGAAGCCGGCGGCCTGCTCGAAGGTCTTCTCGCCCAGGCGGCTGACTTTCTTCAGTGCCGCGCGGGTGGCGAACGGGCCGTTGGCGTCGCGGTGGGCGACGATGTTCTGCGCCAGGGTGGCGTTGAGGCCCGAGATGCGGGTCAGCAGTGCCACCGAGGCGGTGTTGACGTCCACGCCCACGGCGTTCACGCAGTCCTCGACCACGGCGTCCAGGCCACGGGCCAGCTTCACCTGCGACACGTCGTGCTGGTACTGGCCGACGCCGATGGATTTCGGGTCGATCTTCACCAGTTCGGCCAGCGGGTCCTGCAGGCGACGGGCGATGGACACGGCGCCACGGATCGACACGTCCAGGTCGGGGAACTCGCGGGCGGCCAGTTCAGAGGCCGAATACACCGAGGCGCCGGCCTCGGAGACCATGATCTTGGTGATCTTCAGGGCCGGGTACTTCTTGACCAGCTCGGCCACCAGCTTGTCGCTCTCGCGGCTGGCGGTGCCGTTGCCGATGGCGACCAGCTCCACCGAGTGCTTGGCGCACAGTGCGGCCATGATGGAAATGGTGCGGTCCCAGTCGTTCTTCGGCGCGTGCGGGTAGACCGTGGTGTAGTCCAGCAGCTTGCCGGTGGCATCGACCACGGCGATCTTGCAGCCGGTACGCAGGCCTGGGTCGAAGCCCAGGGTGGCGCGCGGGCCGGCCGGTGCGGCCAGCAGCAGGTCGTGCAGGTTGTGGGCGAAGACGTTGATCGCCTCGCCTTCGGCGTTGTCGCGCAGCTCGCCGAACAGGTCGGTTTCCAGGTGGGTGTAGAGCTTGACCTTCCAGGTCCAGCGCACCACTTCGCCCAGCCACTTGTCGGCCGGGCGGTTGCGGTTCTCGATGCCGACATGGCTGGCGATCATCAGCTCGCATGGGTGCAGGGTGCCCGGCAGCTCCTCGCCGACCTTCAGCGAGGCGCTCAGCACCCCTTCGTTGCGGCCACGGAAGATCGCCAGGGCACGGTGCGACGGGGCGCTGCGCAGCAGCTCGTCATGGGCGAAGTAGTCGCGGAACTTGGCGCCTTCCTCTTCCTTGCCGGCGACCACGCGGGCGCTCAGCACCGCCTCGTGCTTGAGGAAGCTGCGCAGCTTGTCGAGCAGCGCGGCGTCTTCGGCGAAGCGCTCCATGAGGATGTACTTGGCGCCCTCGAGCGCGGCCTTGACGTCGGCCACGCCCTTTTCGGCGTCGACGAAGCGCGCGGCTTCGCTTTCCGGGGTCAGCTGCGGGTCGTTGAACAGGCCGTCGGCCAGCTCGCCGAGGCCGGCTTCCAGGGCGATCTGGCCCTTGGTGCGGCGCTTCTGCTTGTACGGCAGGTAGAGGTCTTCGAGACGGGTCTTGGTGTCGGCCAGCTTGATCTCGCGGGCCAGCTCCGGGGTCAGCTTGCCCTGCTCCTCGATGCTGGCCAGGATGCTGGCGCGGCGCTCGTCGAGTTCACGCAGGTAGCGCAGGCGCTCTTCCAGGTGGCGCAGTTGGGTGTCGTCCAGGCTGCCGGTCACTTCCTTGCGGTAGCGGGCGATGAAGGGCACGGTCGATCCTTCGTCCAACAGGCCCACGGCCGCTTCGACCTGCTGTGGGCGCACGCCCAGTTCCTCGGCGATACGGCTGTTGATGCTGTCCATGAAAACCACCTGACAAATAGTGAATGCAAGGCCGCAGGCGGGCGTTCGGCCCCGGCGGCGCTGGGTGAAAGCCGCGCATTATACCCATCGTGCCGGGCTTGCGGTGATGGCCTGGCGCCAGCTGTCGACAGGGCGGCAGTGGCACGCCGGGAAAAATCTGCTAACAATGCACACGGCACGCGCGGCAATGGCTACGCCATAATGCGCGGCGATATCAGAGGAGTAATTCATGACCAGCACCGCAAACGCCACCGATGGCGACAAGATTCTCATCGTCGACGACGACCCGGGCCTGAGCAGCCTGCTGGACCGTTTCTTCACCAGCAAGGGCTTCCGTGTCCGTACCGTGCCCAATGTCGAACAGATGGATCGCCTGCTGGCCCGTGAAGTGTTCAACCTGGTCGTGCTCGACCTGATGCTGCCGGGCGAGGACGGCCTGTCGGCGTGCAAGCGCCTGCGCGCCTCGAACAACCAGATCCCGATCATCATGCTCACCGCCAAGGGCGACGAGCTTAGCCGCATCAAGGGCCTGGAGCTGGGTGCCGACGACTACCTGGCCAAGCCGTTCAACCCCGACGAGCTGGTGGCCCGGGTCAAGGCCGTGCTGCGCCGCCAGGCCCCGGCCGTGCCGGGCGCGCCGGGCAGCGAGGACGAGACCGTCACCTTCGGCGACTACGAACTGTCGCTGGCCACCCGCGAACTCAAGCGCGGTAGCGAAGTGCACATGCTCACCACCGGCGAGTTCGCCGTGCTCAAGGCGCTGGTCATGCATGCCCGTGAACCGCTGACCCGCGACAAGCTGATGAACCTGGCCCGTGGCCGCGAGTGGGACGCCCTGGAGCGCTCCATCGACGTGCAGATCTCGCGCCTGCGCCGGATGATCGAGCCCGATCCGTCCAAACCCCGCTATATCCAGACCGTCTGGGGCGTGGGCTACGTCTTCGTGCCGGACGGAAACGCCGGCAAATGATTCTGTCGGTGCGTCCGGGTGCAGCAGGGCGGCTCATGCGAGTCGCCCTGTTTTCGTCTGTGGCGCCCGGCCTTTCAGCACAGTAGTTGATCGATGAAAACGCCTCTCTGGTTTCCGCAAAGCTTCTTCGCCCGCACCCTCTGGCTGGTGCTGATCGTCGTGCTGTTCTCCAAGGCACTGACGCTGGTGTACCTGCTGATGAACGAGGACGTGCTGGTCGACCGCCAGTACAGCCACGGGGTGGCCCTGACGCTGCGGGCGTACTGGGCGGCGGATGAACAAAACCGCGAGCAGATCGCCGAGGCCGCCGGGCTGATCCGGGTGACCGGGGCCGGCGTGCCCGAGGGCGAACAGCACTGGCCGTACAGCGAGATCTACCAGCGCCAGATGCAGGCCGAGCTGGGCGATGACACCGAGGTGCGGCTGCGTATCCATGCGCCGCCGGCGCTGTGGGTGAACGCGCCGAGCCTGGGCCCGGGCTGGCTCAAGGTGCCGCTGTACCCACACCCGCTGCGCGGGCAGAAAATCTGGAACGTGCTGGGCTGGTTCCTGGCCATTGGCTTGTTGTCCACCGCCTCGGCATGGATTTTCGTGCGCCAGCTCAACCAGCCGCTCAAGCGCCTGGTGTTCGCCGCCCGCCAGCTCGGCCAGGGGCGCAGCGTGCGCCTGCCGATCAGCGACACGCCCAGCGAGATGACCGAGGTGTACCGGGCATTCAACCAGATGGCCGAGGATGTCGAGCAGGCCGGGCGGGAGCGCGAGCTGATGCTGGCCGGGGTGTCCCACGACCTGCGCACACCGCTCACCCGCCTGCGCCTGTCGCTGTCGCTGATGGGCAACGACAGCGATCTCAGCGATGACATGGTGCGTGATATCGAGGACATGGACGCGATCCTCGACCAGTTCCTGGCGTTCATCCGCGATGGACGTGACGAACCGGTGGAGGAGGTCGACCTCAACGACCTGATCCACGAAGTGGTGGCGCCGTTCAACCAGCACAAGGAACAGGTGCGCCTGTGCCTGGAGCCGATCCCGCCGTTCCCGCTGCGCCGGGTGTCGCTCAAGCGCATGCTGGGCAACCTGATCGGCAACGCGTTGCATCACGCCGGCAAGGGCGTGGAGGTGGCGGCCTATGTGTCGGGTGACCAGAGCGCGCCCTACGTGGTGCTCAGCGTGCTCGACCGTGGCGCGGGCATCGACGAGTCGGAGCTGGAGACCATCTTCAACCCGTTCATCCGTGGCGACCGGGCGCGCGGCGGCAAGGGCACCGGGTTGGGGCTGGCGATCGTCAAGCGGATCGCCGCTCAGCATGGCGGCAACGTGGAGTTGCGCAACCGCTCCGGTGGCGGGATCGAGGCGCGGGTGAGATTGCCGCTGGGGCTGTTGCTGCCGCGTAACGCCGTTTAAAGACAAGCCCAGCCCTTTGTAGGAGCCAGCTTTGCTGGCGAAGAGGCCCGCACCGGCAGCATTGGACAGTTGCCTTGCGCTGCCGCTGCTGGCCCCTTCGCCGGCAAGCCGGCTCCTACAGGGTGTAGCGTATGCTTATCCTTTGCCCTTGGTCCGCGTCTGGTTCGGCCCGCTGTTCTTCTCCAGGTGCTCGATGATCATCCCGGCCACGTCCTTGCCGGTGGTGACCTCGATGCCTTCCAGCCCAGGCGATGAGTTCACCTCCATCACCAGCGGCCCGTGGTTCGAGCGCAGGATGTCCACGCCGGCCACGCTCAGGCCCATCACCTTGGCGGCGCGAATGGCGGTCATGCGCTCTTCGGGGGTGATCTTGATCAGGCTGGCCACCCCGCCCCGGTGCAGGTTGGAGCGGAACTCGCCGGGCTTGGCCTGGCGTTTCATCGAGGCGATTACCTTGTCGCCGACCACGAAGCAGCGGATATCGGCGCCGCCAGCCTCCTTGATGTACTCCTGGACCATGATGTTCTGCTTCAGGCCCATGAACGCCTCAATCACCGACTCGGCGGCCTTGGTGGTTTCGCACAGCACCACGCCGATGCCCTGGGTGCCTTCGAGCACCTTGATCACCAGCGGCGCGCCGTTGACCATCTGGATCAGGTCGGGGATGTCGTCCGGCGAGTGGGCGAAGCCGGTGATCGGCAGGCCGATGCCGCGCCGCGACAGCAGTTGCAGCGAGCGCAGCTTGTCGCGCGAGCGGGCGATGGCCACCGACTCGTTGAGCGGGTAGACGCCCATCATCTCGAACTGGCGCAGCACCGCGCAGCCATAGAAGGTGACCGATGCGCCGATGCGCGGGATCACCGCGTCGAACCCTTCCAGCGGCTTGCCGCGGTAGTGGATCTGCGGCTTGTGGCTGGCGATGTTCATGTAGGCCCGGAGCGTGTCGATCACCACCACTTCATGGCCCCGCTGGGTACCGGCCTCGACCAGGCGGCGGGTGGAATACAGACGCGGATTGCGCGAGAGCACAGCGATCTTCATGCAGCACCTGTGACAGGGGAAAGGGTGGCCGGGAAGGCCGGTTTGTCCTGAACGTACTTGAGGCCGGGGTTGACCACCAGTTGGCCGTGGATCAATGCCTTGGATCCGAGCAACAGCCGGTAGCGCATGTTCTTGCGGCAGGCCAGGGTGAACTCCACCTCCCATACCCGGTCGCCGAGCGCCAGGCTGGTGCGGATCACGTAGCGCGCCTGGGCCTGGCCGTTGGAGCTCTTGATGCGTTTCATGGTCACCAGCGGCGCCTCGCAGCGACGGTGACGCAATTGCACCACCGAGCCCAGGTGGGCGGTGAAGCGTACCCACTGCTGGCCATCGCGCTCGAACGGCTCGACGTCGGTGGCGTGCAGGCTGGAGGTGCTGGCGCCAGTGTCGATCTTGGCGCGCAGGCCGGCAACGCCGAGGTCGGGCAGGGCGACCCACTCGCGCAGGCCGATCACAGTCAGGTGGTCAAATGTCTTCACGAGGCGTGCCCTGTGGATAAGGGGATGAACTGTAATGACGGCACGGATTTTTTGCATCCGTCAGTCACGGTAGTACAGTTCCGTGAAAGACAGAATTCGAGGAAAAACCATGGCACAAAAGCCTGAAGACGAAGACAAGGTCCGCCTGGACAAATGGCTGTGGGCGGCGCGTTTCTACAAGACCCGCGCGCTGGCCAAGGCGGCCATCGAAAGCGGCAAGGTGCATTGTCGTGGCGAGCGCTGCAAGCCGGGCAAGGAACCGCGGGTGGGTGACGAGTTCGTTTTGCGCACCGGTTTTGACGAGCGCACGGTGCGGGTCAAGGCGCTGTCGCTGGTGCGTCGTGGCGCGCCGCAGGCGCAGGCGTTGTACGAGGAGACCGCCGAGAGCGTGAAGCGGCGCGAGCAGGCGGCCGAAATGCGCAAGGCAGGGGCGATGGGCGTGACCACCGATGGGCGGCCGAACAAAAAGCAGCGGCGGCAGATTCACCAGCTGCATGGCAGTTTCGAGTAATCGCCGGGCAAGCCCGCGCCCACGCAGGCACACCGTGGCGCGGGCTTGCCCGGCGATCGGTCGATCAGGCGTTGCGCATGACGCTCATGCGCCCGATCAGCGGCAACTTGCCGAACAACCGGAACAGCGGCGCCGTCCAGCGCACCAGCGCCGCACTGGCCTTGGCCGCCAGGGGAGTGTGGCAGCTCCAGCCCAATGCCAGCACCGCCATCAGCAGGCCGCCGATGTAGTCGTCCTGGCCCCAGTGGGCACCGGCCACCAGGCGCGGCAGCATGAACAGCAGGGCCAGCGCCCAGATTACCAGGTGCTGCATCAGGCGGCGGCTGAACAGGCTCATGAACAACGCCCAGATCAGCAGCACCGAGGCGTGGTCACCCGGGAAACTCTGGCTGGAGCGGTCCTTGAGTTCCCATTTCTTTTCCATGTTCGGGTAGAAGTCGCTCAGGTGCACGGCATTGTCGAACACCATCGATGGGCTATTGTGTTGCCAACCCATTGCGCTGACCCACTTGGAAAACAGCGCGCGAACCACCACTAACAGGAGCAGGGTCACCAGGAAGCCGAAAAATGCCTGGCGCACCTGCACGGCCTTGAAGACCCAATCGCCGCGAATCAGCAGCGACAGCATGATCAGCCCGACCAGGATGTCGAATGGACGCAGGCTGCCGACGGCCCAGATGGAGCGCCAGACGACATTGTCGGCCAAGGGCGCGTTGAGGCTATGGAACAGCCATTCGTCGAAAGTCAGGCACAGGATCTGGCCAACGGGCCATAACCAGAAACACAGTAGAGCGATGGGCAGCAGGGTGCAGGCTGCCAGGGGTCCCCAGGACCACCTCGCTTGGAACAGTGGTCGATTGTCCATAAGATACCTCGATCTCCTAACGTGAAATGAGCGCCTCGTGAGCGCTCTGCGACGGACTTTTTAGTCTCCGGACATTATTTTGTCATCATTTTCAGATAGCCAGACAACCATGAGCGACTTGCCAGATACCGATTTCACCCAACGTTTCATCTTCGACGAGCGCGATGTGCGCGGCGAGATGGTCGCGCTGGAACGCAGCTACGCCGAGGTGCTGGCCAAGCACGCCTATCCGCAGCCGGTCCAGCAACTGCTCGGCGAGCTGATGGCCGCCGCCGCGCTGCTGGTCGGCACCTTGAAGTTCGATGGCCTGCTGATCCTCCAGGCGCAGTCCCAGGGCCCGGTCCCGCTGCTGGCCATCGAGTACACCAGCGAGCACGACATTCGTGGCCTGGCGCGCTATGAAGCGGAGCAGATCGAGGCGCACGCCAGCCTTGCCGACCTGATGCCGGGCGGCCACCTGGTGCTGACCATCATTCCGGTCAACGGCCAACGCTACCAGGGCACTGTCGAGCTGGACGGCAAGGACCTGTCGGAGTGCTTCACCAACTACTTCGTCATGTCGCAGCAGATCAACACCTGTATTTCCCTGGCTGCCGATGGCCAGCGCGCCCGTGGCCTGCTGGTGCAGCAACTGCCGGCCGACCGCCAGAAGGACAGCGAAGAGCGCGAGGAAAGCTGGGCCCACGTGAAGGCCCTAGCCAACACCGTCAAGGCCGAGGAGCTGCTTGGCCTGGACAACGAAACCGTGCTGCACCGCCTCTACCACGAGGATGCCGTGCGCTTGTTCGACATCCAGCCGCTACGCTTCAAGTGCAGCTGCTCGCGCGAGCGTTCGGGCAACGCCCTGGTCAGCCTCGGCGAGGCCGATGCCACGGCGTTGGTGGCCGAATGTGGCGGCACTGTCGAGATCGATTGCCAGTTCTGCAACGAGCGCTATCTGTTCGATGCCACCGATGTCGCGCAATTGTTTGCCGGCGGTGGCACCGAGGCGCCCTCAGAAACTCAGCACTGAAACGGTTCACTACAGGACTATCTCCTGTCGAATTGCGCAAAAGCGCAGTTCTGACAGGAGGGGCCTACTTTTTTTGGGCTTTTCTGGCATAATCCGGCCACTTTTTTCGCTGTAGTAGTTTTTTTAAGACAACTACAAAACGTTTGGAGCACTCGGCCTCGGGCCGGATGGGGTATCTCATGACGCAAGCCAACAACACCGTGTACACCGACCTGAGCGTCGATGAGCTGGTAAAAGAAGCGCTGTCCCGCGGTGAAGGCGTGCTGGCCGATACCGGCGCGCTGGTGGTGGAAACCGGTCACCGCACCGGTCGTTCGCCGGCTGACCGTTTCATCGTCGAAGAACCTTCCACCCAGGACCAGATTGGCTGGGGCCCGATCAACCGCAAGTTCCCGGCCGACAAGTTCGATGCCCTGTGGAACCGCGTCGAGGCGTTCAACAACGCCCAGGATCACTTCGTATCCTACGTTCACGTAGGCGCTGCGGCCGAGCACTACCTGCCGGTCAAGATGACCACCCAGACTGCATGGCAGAACCTGTTCGGGCGTTGCCTGTTCATCAACCCGGTCCAGTACAACCCGGCTGGCCGCGGTGAGTGGCAGGTGCTCAATGTCGCCAACTTCGTGTGCGAGCCCGAGCGCGACGGCACCAACTCCGATGGCTGCGTGATCATCAACTTCGCCCAGAAGAAGGTGCTGATCGCCGGCATGCGTTATGCCGGTGAAATGAAGAAAGCCATGTTCTCGGTGCAGAACTTCCTGCTGCCGGCCGCCGACGTGCTGCCGATGCACTGCGCCGCCAACATTGGCGAAGCAGGCGATGTGACCCTGTTCTTCGGCCTGTCCGGCACCGGCAAGACCACCCTGTCGGCCGATGAAAGCCGTTACCTGATCGGTGACGACGAGCACGGCTGGGGCGAGGGCGTGGTCTTCAACATCGAAGGCGGTTGCTACGCCAAGTGCATCGACCTGTCCGAGAAGAACGAGCCGGTCATCTGGAAAGCCATCAAGCATGGCGCAGTGCTGGAAAACGTCGTCATCGACGATGCCAAGCACGCCGACTACGCCGATGTCAGCCTGACCCAGAACAGCCGCGCAGCCTACCCGCTGACCCACGTGGCCAAGGTCTCCGAGAAGAACCTGGGCGGCGAGCCGAACGCGGTCATCTTCCTGACCTGCGACCTGACCGGCGTGCTGCCGCCAGTGTCGATCCTGAACAACGAGCAGGCGGCCTATCACTTCCTGTCTGGCTACACCGCATTGGTCGGCTCCACCGAAATGGGTTCGGGCAGCGGCATCAAGTCGACCTTCTCCACCTGCTTCGGCGCACCGTTCTTCCCGCGCCCAGCCGGCGTTTACGCCGAGCTGCTGATCAAGCGCATCAAGGCGTTCGGCTCCAAGGTCTACCTGGTCAACACCGGCTGGACCGGCGGTGGCTACGGCGTTGGCAAGCGCTTCAGCATCCCGACCACCCGTGGCGTGATCGCGGCTATCCAGGGCGGCGCGCTGGTCGGTGCCGAGACCGAGCACCTGGACATCATCAACCTGGACGTGCCGAAGGCCGTTCCGGGCGTCGAGACCGAGCTGCTCAACCCACGCAACACCTGGGCTGACAAAGCCGCCTACGACGAAGCGGCCAAGGGCCTGGCCGGCCTGTTCATCGAGAACTTCAAGAAGTTCGACGTATCCGATGCCATCAAGGCCGCCGGTCCGCAACTGTAAGGTTGCGACACGGTTGCACGAAGAACCCGGGCCTGGTCCCGGGTTTTTTTATGCCGGGCGAATGCCTCTGGGGCATTTTTTTCATGCACTCAGGGCATGGTCGGGCCCCGATTTGGCTGCAGCCCTTGGATTGCGGGGGCTGGAACAAGCATCCAAATCAATTAGATTTAAAAGTTCTAGACTTAATATAAAAAAGTACTTAATTGCATAAGCCTCTGGCGTCGATGATTCAGCCACACACCTGAATCGAGACCCAGGAGTTTGAGCAATGGGTAATGTCCAGACGGCCGTCAGGGCCTACGACCAGCCATGGCACCCGGCAGCGGGTGACCTGGTCGAGCTCGGGCGCACGCTACGTCTGCCGCTTGGCCAGCAACGCCTGCAGCGCGCGCCGGTCAGTGGCCTGAAGCGCCGCGACCAACTGGCGCTGGGCCTGCTGGTGCTGGCGCTGCACGGCGCCGCGGCCTACTGGGTCAGCCAGGCGCCGACCCCGGCGCTGCCGATCGTGCCGCCCCAGATCCCCCCCATGACCATCGAGTTCGCCGCGCCGGCACCGCCGGTCGTTGCCCCACCGCCCCTGGCACCTGCGGTCGAGCCGCCGCCGCCACCGCCGGTGGTCGATGAACTGGCGGCCAAACCTAAGCCCAAGCCAAAACCGCTACCCAAGCCGGTGGCTAAGCCCAAGCCAGAACCCAAGCCCGAGCCAAAACCAGCCCCGGCCCCTGCTGCGCCACCTGTGGCCGCTGCGCCGCCTGCTGCGCCGGCCCCGGTGACGCCGCCGTCGGCCAATGCCGCCTACCTGAAGAACCCGGCGCCGGAGTACCCGCAGATGGCCCTGCGCCGTGGCTGGGAGGGCACCGTGCTGCTGCGCGTCGAAGTGCTGCCCAGCGGCAAGCCGGGGCAGATCCAGGTCCAGCAGAGCAGTGGTCGCCCGGCCCTGGACGAGGCCGCGCTGGCCGCGGTCAAGCGTTGGAGCTTCGTCCCGGCCAAGCAGGGCGAGGTGGCACAGGCGGGCTGGGTCAGCGTGCCCATCGATTTCAAGCTTCGTTAATTCGCGATCGCACAAAGGAAGGACTACATCATGAGCCTGTTGGCATCCCCTCTCGAGTCTGTTGAAAGCGCGGTCATCTGGCTGCTGGTGGGTTTCTCCGTCGCCACCTGGGCGCTGGCCTTGGTCAAGGTCGTGCAGTTCGTGCGCCTCAAGCGCCAGGACAAGCGCTTCCACCAGCAGTTCTGGGCCGCATCCAGCCTCGATGCGGCCGCGCAGATCAGCCAGGATCAGCCCGGGCCGGCGGCGCGGGTCGCCCAGGCCGGCTATGCCGCCATTGCCGTGGGCGAACCGGGCCAGGCCAGTGACCTGAGCCAGGCGATCAATCACCAGGACCGCCTCGAGCGTGCCCTGCGCCAACAGATCGTGCGCGAGCGGCGCTCGCTGGAAACCGGCCTGGCAGTGGTCGCCAGTATCGGCAGTACCTCGCCGTTCATCGGCCTGTTCGGCACGGTGTGGGGCATCATGGAGGCGCTCAAGGGCATCAGCGCGGCGGGCTCTGCGAGCCTGGAAACCGTGGCCGGGCCGATCGGCGCGGCGCTGGTTGCCACCGGTGTGGGGATCGCCGTCGCGGTGCCGGCGGTGCTGGTCTACAACTACTTCCTGCGCCGCCTCAAGCTGACCGCCGCCGACCTCGACGACTTCGCCCACGACTTCTATGGCCTGGCGCAGAAGAGTGCCTTCCGCGTGCTGCTGCACCCGGCGGCGCACAAGGCCCAGGCCGGTTTCACCCAGCCGGTGAAGGAGGCCTCCTGACATGGCCTTCTCGACCCAGGACAGCGACGAAGTGTTGAGTGAAATCAACGTCACGCCCTTGGTGGACGTCATGCTGGTGTTGCTGGTGGTGTTCATCGTCACCGCGCCGCTGCTGACCAACGCCATTCCCATCAACCTGCCCAAGACCGAGGCCGTGGCCCCGGTCGAGCAGAAGGATCCGTTGGTGGTGAGCATCGATGGCAGCGGCAAGCTGTTCATCAACAAGGACGAAATCCAGCCGGACCTGCTGGAGACCAATCTCAAGGCTGCCAAGGACAAGGACGCCGAACTGCGCGTGCAGTTGCAGGCCGATGATGGTGTGAACTACGGCGAGGTCGCGCGGGCGATGGCGGCCATCGAGCGGGCCGGGATCAGCAAGCTGGCGGTGATTACCGCGCGCTGACCGGCGCAACCCTCTTCAGGCAAGTGCTTAGGGGCCATTTTCCTTGGCAGGGGATGGCCCTTTTTTTTGTAGTCGGGCTGGATCCCTGTAGGAGCGGCCTTGTGTCGCGAAAGGGCTGCGAAGCGGCCCCGGCGATCTGTGCATAAACACTGAAATCCCGGGGCTGCTCCGCAGCCCTTTCGCGACACGAGGCCGCTCCTACAGGGGAGAGGCGCAGGGCTTAACACTGTGCAAGACAGTTGCTTTTAAATAATTTTGGTTATAAATAAATATCTTCTTATTCCTTTACGAATATAACCCTCTCCCTATACTTGCAGCCAAGCACGCAAACTTCCGGAGGCGTCCCCATGCGCAATGAGTCGATTCGTTACCTGATTGTGCCGGGCTGGCAAGGATCGCCAGACAACCATTGGCAGAGTCACTGGCAACGCAGCCTGCCCAACAGCGCCCGGGTCGAACAGCGCGACTGGCTCACCCCGCAGCGCGCGGACTGGGTGCAGGCGCTGGAGCAGGCCATCGACGCCGAACGCACGCCGGTGATCCTGATCGCCCACAGCCTGGGTTGCGTCACGATCGCCCACTGGGCCGCGCAGGCCAGCCCACAGCTGTTGCGGCGGGTGCGCGGAGCCTTGCTGGTGGCGCCGGCGGATGTCGAACGACCGACCTGCGCGCCGGCCTTGCGCAATTTCGCGCCGATCCCGTTGCAGGCCTTGCCGTTCCCCAGCCAGCTGGTCAGTTCCGACAACGACCCCGCGGTGAGCGTGCCGCGCGCGTTGCACCTGGCGCGGGCCTGGGGCGCCGAGGCCGGGCTGCTGGCCAATGCCGGGCATATCAACGTCAAGTCGGGCCATGAGCGTTGGGAGCAAGGCTTCGCCTACCTCTATCGCCTGCAGGCCCGTATCGACCAGCGCGCCTTGCGCCGCGCCTGAGGCGGCGGTTTTTCCTCGAACGCACTGAAGCCTCGGCACGCCATGGCCGGGGCGGGAGCATTGCATGACTTTCAACAGCCCTTTCGGCCAGCCGCTGCTGACCTTTCCGGAACAGGACAAGAGCCCGCTGAGCATCCGGGCCAAGGCCCTGGTGTTCGTCGATCCGCGCTCGCAGGCGTTGCGCCAGGCCCTCGAGCGCTTGGCGCCGCAACCGCTGCCGGTGCTGATTCGCGGTGAAACCGGCACCGGCAAGGAGCTGCTGGCGCGGCAGATCCATCGCGCCAGCGACCGCGGCGGCTTGTTCGTCTCGGTCAACTGCGCGGCGATCAGCCCAACCTATGCCGATGCCGAATTGTTCGGCTACAGCGCCGGCAGCCAGGGCGGCACCGCGAGCAGTCGGGCCGGCTGGTTCGGCTCGGCCAACGGCGGCACGCTGTACCTGGATGAAATCGCCGACCTGCCGCTGGCCATCCAGGCCAAGCTGCTGGCTGCGCTGGAGAACCGCGAGGTAACCCGGGTAGGTGCCGCGCACCCGCAGCCGGTGGACGTGCGCCTGGTGGCCGCCTCCAGCATCGACCTGGCCAGGGCGGTGCAAGCCGGGCGCTTCAACGAGCGGCTCTACCACTACCTGCACGAAGGCGAACTGGCCCTGCCGGCGTTGCGCGAACGTATCGGCGACATCCTGCCTCTGGCCGAGTACTTCGTCGGGATCTACAGCGTGCGCCTGGACCGCCCCGTGGCGCTGATCAGCGAGGCTGCCCAACAGGCGCTGGAAGCCCATGCCTGGCCGGGCAATACCCGCGAACTGGAGAACGTCATCCACTTTGCCCTGCTGGTCAGTGACGGCGAGGACATCCGCCCCGAGCACCTCGACCTGCCGAACCTCGACCCCTTGGCCAACCTGGCCCGCCAACTGGAGCAACTGGGCAGCAGCGGCGAGCCGCAGACCCTCGACACGCTGCGCCAGTTGCTCGCGCAGAACCTGGCAAGACTCGGCCAAGCCACACCCTAGAGCGCTGGGCGCGCGCTCATAAGAAAAGGCGGTGATCGCAGTTTGTTTTTGGAATAAGCAGCTAATCAAAAGATATTGTTACGGAATAAAAAATCCCGGTATCGTCGGCTGCATGTCCACCCGAACGGATGGGCACCCGACTCGCCATCTGCGATGGCCCAGCTCCAGAACAAGGATCACCATGAAAAAGACCCTGCTGACCACCGCCCTGGCCGCCGCCCTGTCGTTCACTGGCCTGGCCAACGCCGCCGAGAAACTGGTGGTCGCCGCCACGCCCGTGCCGCACGCTGAAATTCTCGAACTGATCAAGCCGACCCTGGCCAAGGAAGGCGTGGACCTGCAGATCAAGGTCTTCACCGACTATGTCCAGCCCAACGTGCAGGTCGACCAGAAGCGCCTGGACGCCAACTACTTCCAGACCCTGCCGTATCTGAAGAATTTCAACGAAGGCAAGGGCACCCACCTGGAGACCGTGATCGGCGTGCATGTCGAACCCTTCGGTGGCTACTCGAAGAAGGTCAAGAGCCTGAGCGAGCTGAAGGACGGCGCCACCGTCGCCATCCCCAACGAAGGCAGCAACAGCGGTCGCGCCTTGCTGCTGCTGCAAAAGGCTGGGCTGATCACCCTGAAGGACCCGAAGAACGCCCTGGCCACGCCCAAGGACATTGCCGAGAACCCGAAGAAGCTCAAGTTCAAGGAGCTTGAATCGGCCATGCTGCCGCGCGTGCTGGACCAGGTCGACCTGGACATGATCAACACCAACTACGCCCTGGAAGCCGGCCTGAACCCGGCCAAGGACGCCCTGGTGATCGAAGGCAGCGACTCGCCGTACGTGAACTTCCTGGTAGCCCGTCCGGACAACAAGGACAGCGCCGCCATCCAGAAGCTGGCCAAGGCCCTGACCAGCCCTGAAGTGAAGGCGTTCATCGAGAAGAAATACCAGGGCGCGGTACTGCCGGCGTTCTGATACGCGGCATCGACCAGCCCGGGCATGAAAAACGCCGACGCCATTGCGTCGGCGTTTTCGTTTGTGCCGTTGGCGCTGTTCGCTACGCGTTGGCCAGCGCCCGGCGCAGGGCCAGCAGCCATAGCAGTTGTTCGTTGGCGGTCGGCGAGCAAGGGCTGTTCATCGTTATCGTCCTTGTAGGGGTGATGGCCGTGCAAGACAGGATCTGAACCCCTTTGAGGGGCAATCTTGCTGAAAGATCCCCCCACGATGAACGATTTTTATCGTTAGCCCCGCCAGGGATATCGTTATGCAATATGGGTATTTATAAATTTCTTTTTATACCCGTAAAGTCTGTCCAACGTGCTTACCGGCACAACGCCATCTCTTATGAACGACGCCGAGCGACCCTCGTGCCGACCCTGGACGCACCCATGCCGTACCCTCTTGATCCCGTGCCGAGGCGCCAACCATGAGCTTCGACACCGCCTTCATGCTCAGCACCTTGCCGGCTTTCCTCAAGGCCGTGGGCGTGACCCTGCAGGTCGGGCTGATCGCCATCGCCACCTCGTTGCTGGTGGCGCTGGTCAACGCCACCTTGCTGGTATTGCGTACCCCGTACCTATGGCGCCTGGTCAAGGGCTACGTGGAACTGGCACGCAACACGCCGTTGCTGATCCAGTTGTTCTTCGTCTACTTCGCGCTGCCGAGCCTGGGGCTGAAAGTCTCCGGCTTCAGCGCGGCGATCATCACCATGACCTTCATGGGCGGCGCCTACCTCACCGAGGTGCTGCGCGCCGGGGTCGAGGCGGTGCCAACGGCGCAGCTGGAGTCGGGACGCGCCATCGGCCTGTCCGAAGGCCAACTGCTGCGTCATGTGATCCTGCCCCAGGCTGGCATCCTCAGCCTGCCGGCGCTGTTCGCCAACTTCGTGTTCCTGCTCAAGGAGACCACCGTGGTCTCGGCGGTGGCGGTGCCGGAGATCCTCTACACCACCAAGAACTACATCGCCCTGTACTACAAGACCTACGAGATGCTCGCCGTGCTGACCCTGTTGTGCGTGCTGATCTTCCTGCCGCTGTCGCTGCTGCTGCGCTACCTGGAACGGAGGCTGCAACATGGCCAGTTCGGGCTTTGAGCTGTTGCAGGTGTCGTTGCCGCAACTGGCGGCCGGCGCCGGGCAAACCCTGGCGATCTCGGCGCTGGGCATTGTCCTGGCGACCGTCGGCGGCGTGCTCTATGGTGTGTTGGCGAGCCTCGGCAATCGGCTGCTGAATGCCTTGCTGCAGGTGTACCTGGAGCTGTTCCGGGCGATCCCGGTGCTGGTCTGGTTGTACCTGGTGTTCTTCGGCCTGCCGATCTTCTTCGGCCTGAGCATTCCCGGTTTCTGGTGCGCGGTGCTGGTGCTGGGCCTGTGGGGCGCCAGCGAGGTCGGCGAGGTGGTGCGCGGCGCGTTGCGCTCGCTGCCCCGCGGCCAGCGCGAGGCCGGGCTGTCGATCGGCTTGTCCGGTTGGCAGCTGTACGGCTATGTGCTGCTGCCCCAGGCGCTCAAGCGCATGACCCCGCCGACCATCAACCTCTACACGCGCATCGTCAAGACCAGCTCGCTGGCGGTGCTGATCGGCGTGGTCGAGGTGATCAAGGCCGGCCAGCAGATCATCGAGCGCACCTACGAGTCGGTGCTGATCTACGGCGCGCTGTTCCTGTTCTTCTTCCTTGTCTGTTATCCGCTGTCCGCCGCCTCGCGCGTGCTCGAGCGGCGCTGGGCCCACGCATGAACCCATTGATCGAATTCCAAGGTTTCAACAAGTTCTTCGGCCAGCACCAGGTGCTCGCCGACATCGACCTGCAGGTGCACGCCGGCGAGGTGGTGGTGATCCTCGGCCCCAGCGGCTGTGGCAAGAGCACCCTGCTGCGTTGCCTCAACGGGCTGGAGACGGCCCAGGGCGGCAGCCTGCGGCTGGCCGGCGAGGAACTGCTCGGACCGGATACCGACTGGCGCCAGGTGCGCCAACGGGTCGGCATGGTGTTCCAGAGCTACCATCTGTTCGGCCACATGAGCGTGCTCGACAACCTGCTGCTCGGTCCGCTCAAGGTGCAGAAGCGCGAGCGCGCCGAAGCCCTGGCCGAGGCCGAGGCGCTGTTGGCGCGGGTGGGTTTGCTGGACAAGCGCGACGCTTTCCCGCGCCAGCTCTCCGGCGGCCAGCAGCAGCGCATCGCCATCGTCCGCGCGCTGTGCATGAACCCCCAGGTGATGCTGTTCGACGAGGTCACCGCAGCCCTCGACCCGGAGATGGTCAAGGAGGTACTGCAGGTGATCCAGGGCCTGGCCCGCGACGGCATGACCCTGCTCATCGTCACCCACGAAATGGCCTTCGCCCGCGCGGTGGCCGACCGCATCGTGTTCATGGAGGCCGGTAGGATCCTTGAACAGAGTCACCCCGAGCACTTCTTCACCCGACCGCGAACCGCACGCGCGCAGCAGTTCCTGGAGAAATTCTCGTTCGTCGAAAGCCTGCCCACGTCATCGCAAAAGGAACTGTCATGAAGACTGCCCCGTTCGCCAAACTGCTCGCGCCCTTGCTCGGCCTGGCCCTGCTGGCCGGCTGCAACCAGTCCGAGGAACCGGCCAAGCCTGCTGCCGCGTCGCCGGCCAGCAGCTACCTGGAAACCATCAAGGCCCGCGACAAGCTGATCGTCGGCGTGTTCACCGACAAGCCGCCGTTCGGCTTCGTCGATGAAAGCGGCCGCTACGTCGGTTTCGACACCGACATCGGCCGGCGTTTCGCCAAGGACCTGCTGGGCGACGAAAACAAGGTCGAGTTCGTTGCCGTCGAGCCGGCCAGCCGCATTCCGTTCCTGCAGAGCGACAAGGTCGACCTGATCCTCGCCAACATGACCGTCACCCCGGAGCGCAAGGAGGTGGTGGACTTCACCAACCCCAACCTGCGCGTGGCGGTGCAAGCCCTCGTGGCCGACGGCAGCCCGGTGCGCAAGCTCGACGAGCTGGCCGACAAGACCATCATCGTCACCACCGGCACCACTGCCGATATCTGGCTGAGCAAGACCCATCCGGAGTGGAAGCTGCTCAAGTTCGAGAAGAACACCGAGTCGCTGGCGGCCCTGGCCAACGGCCGTGGCGACGCCTACGCCCAGGACAATCTGATCCTGTTCAGCTGGGCCAAGCAGAATCCGGGCTACCGCGTGCTGCCGGACCTGCTGGGCGATGAAGCGCCGATTGCCCCGGCGGTGAAGAAGGGCAACACCGAGCTGCGTGACTGGGTGAACGCCGAGCTGGCCAAGCTGGGCGAGGAGCAGTATTTGCTCAAGCTGTACGACCAGTACGTGCGTAAAGAGCTGAGCGACGACACGAAGCCCGAGAGCGTGATCGTCGAAGGGGGCAAGTGGCAGGGGTGATTGTGCAACGCGCTGGCCATTATTTGTCCGGCACCAGGCGCAACGTGCTCTGCGCCGGGATCACCCCCATCCGCGCCTTGTGGTAGCGCCCGTCGATGTAGTCCTGCGCCTGGTCGCCATAGTGCCGGTCGAACGGCACGCCGCTCTGCCCGACCGGGTTGATGGTCAACGCCGCGCCGGCGTCGGCGAAGTCGATCAGGCGCCGGGTGGATGGTCCGTAGGTGACCGGCCAGGGCGCCGGGCCGATCTTCGCCGACAGGTTGTTCGGCACCTCGTGGCTCCCCGGCGCGGCGTAGGGGCCGACATTGAACAACAGGTTCAGCGGCTTCTTCACGCCCAGCGGATGGTTGTGGGTGAGGGTGTGGGCCTTGCCCCATTGCCAGCTGGCCGGGTCCTTGCCCAAGGTCGCGCGCAGGTGCTTGAGGCTGCGCTGCCAGGCCAGGCGCACGATGGCGTTGCGATCGGTGTGTTCGTTGCTACCGCTCAGGTTCCACCAGGGCGATTCAGGATCGGCAGCCAGGCGAGGCAAAGCAGCGTCGATGGCACGGGTACTGATAAGCACCGCGAACCAGGTATCACCGAGTTCGTCGTGCAGGGCGGCGAACGCCAGCTCGTAGAGGAACTGGTTGAACAGCGTGGCGCTGGTGGAGTCCAGCGGGTAGTCGCCGCGCCAGGCCGCCAGTTGCTCGACCAGTTCTTTCTCTTCGTCGCCCTGGGCGACGTTGCGCAAGGTGCCGAGCAGCGGTGCCAGCATACGCGGGCCATAGTCGGTGCTGGTGTCCAGCTGCAGGGCCTGGCTGTTCTGGGTGTCCCACTTGATGTCCGGGTCGTGTAACAGGCGATCGAGTTGGCGCCCCCGGTCGGCCAGGTTGTAGTAGCCGGGCACGGGCAGTGCGCCCGGTGGCTGGTAATTGGCCGAAACGATGTAGCCACTGGCCGGGTTCTCCTGCTGCGGATTGGCGCTGAACGGGTAGAAGCCCGGCTTGTCGGCCTGGCCGCTGGCGCCATCGAGAATGAACGCCGGGTTGACGCCGTCCGGGCGGATTGGCAGCCGCGCCGCCGCCCACCAGCCGATATCGCCGCGGGCATTGGCCCATACCAGGTTCAGCCCCGGTGCCTGGACCTTGGCTGCCGCCTCGCGCATCTTGGCCAGGGTGTCGGCGCGGTTGATCTGGTAGAAACCCTCGAGTATCGGGTTGTCAGTTTCCAGGAAGGCCCACCACATGGCGATGGGCGTCGGGCCAGCGGTGTCGCCGAGCACGCTGTTGACGATCGGGCCGTGGGGCGAGCGGCGCAAGGTGATGCTGGCCGGCTCCGCGTCCTTGACCGCGATTTTCTGCTCGGACTTCTCCAGTGGCTGCCATTTGCCGTCGACCATCACCTGCTCGGGGTCCTGCGGATTGGTCCGCTCCGCGATCAGGTCGACGTCGTCGTTCTGGAACATGGTCAGGCTCCAGCCGAACTCGCGGTTGTGGCCAAGCAGGGCGAACGGGTTGAGGGCCTGGAAATAGCCATACAGGCTGAAGCCTGGCGCCGACAGCTCGGCCTCGTACCACACCGCCGGCACGGCGAAGCTGATATGTGGGTCGCCGGCCAGCAACGGCCGGCCACTGTGGGTACGGCTGCCGGCCACGGCCCAGGCGTTGCTGCCCTCGAACTGCGGGATGCCGGCATCGCCCAGGGCATCCTGGCTGAGCCGCGCCAGTCGTTCCAGGCCGCGCCAGTCAGCGCCGGCCAGGGGCGAGCCCAGGGCACCGTCGGCTTGCCAGTCGAGGTCGAAGATCTTCAGGTATTCGGCGCCGAGCTGGTCGCGGATGTAGGTCAGCGCCGGCTCGGTGCGAAACGCCGCGGCAAAGCTGTAGGCCAGGTAACCGGCAATGCTCAGGGTGTCTTCGGCGTTGAAAGGCCGTGGCGCGATGCCGAGCAGGTCGAACTCCATCGGCTTAGGGTGGCTGGCCTGCCACTGGTTGATGCCATCCAGGTAGGCCTGCAGCGCCTGCCAGGCCGGCGCTTGCGGGTCTTGTCGCTGCACCATCAGCGCCGCCTGGTCGCGGATGCGCAGGCTGCGGAACAGGGTATCGGTGGCCAGCAGCTTGGCGCCCAGCACCTCGGCCAGTTCGCCGCGGGCCAGGCGGCGCATGATTTCCATCTGGAACAACCGGTCCTGGGCGTGCACGTAGCCCAGGGCGCGATAGAGGTCGGCCTGGTTCTGCGCTTGCAGGTGCGGTACGCCACGGGCGTCGTAGCGCACGCTGACCGGTGCCTGTAGCCCGGCGACGGCCACTTCGCCCTCACGTTGCGGCTGCTTGCCCTGCACGTACCAGTAACCGGTGCCGGCGGCGGCCACGGCGATCACCACCGCCAGCAGGGTCAGGCTGCGCTTCATCGAAACTCCTTGTGCATTCGAGGGTTAAATGTGGTCCGATCATCGACGCAATCGCGAACTGAGCATAGTCCCCTGACAGGAGTTTCCATGTCCCTCAGCGAAAAACAGAAGATGTTGGCCGGCCAGCTCTACCATGCCGGTTGTCCCGAACTGCAGGCCGAACAGATCGCCAACAAGCACTGGATGCACCGCTACAACAGCAGCGTCGAGTTGCTCAACGACGCGCGCCACGCCCTGCTGCTCGAGCATTTCGGCCAGGTCGGCGACGGTGCGGTGATCCGCCCGCCGTTCCATTGCGACTACGGCTACAACATCAGCATCGGCGCCAACAGTTTCATGAACTTCAACTGCGTGATCCTCGATGTGCTGCCGGTGCGCATCGGTGCCGACTGCCAGATCGGCCCGGCGGTGCAGATCTACACCGCCGACCACCCCATGGACGCGGAACTGCGCCGCAGCGGCCTGGAAAGCGGGCGGCCGGTGAGCATCGGCGACAACGTGTGGATCGGCGGCGGGGCGATCATCCTGCCCGGGGTGAGCATTGGCGATAACGCCGTGGTCGGCGCCGGCAGCGTGGTGACCCGCGATGTGCCGGCGGGGGCGGTGGTGGTGGGCAACCCGGCGCGGCAGCGTCAGCCGGCCCAGGGGCAGTAGCAGCCCAGCGCGAGGGTGTTGGAGGCCTGGACCCGGCGCCCTTGTTCCAGTGCCTTGAGGATCGGCTCGATGAAACTGTTGCTCGAGTTGCACACCGCGCCTTCGCTGTAGGGGCCGAAATAGGCGAGATTGCCTGCGTGGTCCCAGATCGCCACGGCGGGCGTGGCGGGCAGCCGTTCACTGCCGGGCAGGCTGGCCAGGGGCTTGAGGGCGGTGAGGTTGGCGGGGAGCTGGCCGTGGCTGGCGGGTTTTTGCACCACGTAAAAGCGCACGCCCCGTGGGACGAACTGCGCGACCAGCTCGCCCAGGTGCTGCTGGTTGCCGACATTGCAGGGGCAGGCCGGGTCCCAGAAATGCACCACGCGGATCGGGCCGGGGCCAGCCAGCTCGGCTGGCAGGCGCAGTTGGCTGCCATCGAAGAAGGTCGCCTGGTTGTCGAACGGGCGCAAGTAGCGGCGCTGGAAGCTGTCGTAGGCCCACCACAGGGCGGCAGCGCAGAGCAGCAGTGCAAGAAGTGTGAGCAATCGCTTGGCCATAGGTGCCTTGGCGCGCTGTGCGTGGGAGCGGGCTTGCCCCGCGATGGCCGCTGTTCAGCCATCGTCCCCAGCAGGTCGCGTGGTTCGTTGAAAAAGGCGCCAAGCTTGCCATGGCGCGGCCCAGAGCTGAATATCGCAGATCAATACTCGCTGCACTTCGGATCTACCATGCCTGCCAGTTTTCACCCCGACCTGCTGCGCACCAGCCTGTCGCCCCTCACCGCGCGCCAGCCGTTGTCCGCCCAGGGCCAGGCCTACCAGCGCTTCTACGGCCTGGACCTGCCCGTGCACAGCTGGCTGGGCGGTTTCCAGGCGGCAGGCTTCGACCTGGTCGGCCAGGCCTGGCTGCCCGAGCAGGCGCAGGCCACGCTGTTCCTGCTGCACGGCTACTACGACCACATGGGCCTGTACCGTCATGTGATCGCCTGGGCGCTGCGCCAGGGTTTTGCGGTGATCGCCTGCGACCTGCCGGGGCATGGCTTGTCCAGTGGCGAGCGGGCCAGCATCGACGACTTCGGGCGTTACCAGCAGGTGCTCGATGCCTTGTTCGAGCAGGCGCGCCAGCTCGGCCTGCCGCGGCCTTGGCACCTGTGCGGGCAGAGTACCGGTGGGGCGATCGTGGTCGATCATCTGTTGCTGCATGGCGAGCAGAGCCCGGCGGACGGCGAGGTGATCCTGCTGGCGCCGTTGGTTCGCCCGCGCGCCTGGCACTGGTCCAAGCTCAGCTATTGCCTGCTGCGTCACTTCGTCAACGGTATCGAGCGGCGCTTCAGCGAGAACACCAACGACCCGGCCTTCCTGGCGTTTCTCCAAGCCGACCCCTTGCAGCCACGGCGCCTGCCGACCGCCTGGGTCGGGGCATTGGTGCAGTGGATCCGGCGTATCGAGGCGGCGCCGCGCAGCCCGCGGCGACTGCTGATCGTCCAGGGCGAGGCGGACGGCACGGTGGACTGGCCCTACAACCTGCAGGTGCTCAAGGCCAAGTTCGCCGAGCCGCAGATCCTCATGCTGCCCGAGGCGCGGCATCACCTGGCCAATGAACTGCCCGGCATTCGCCAGCGTTACTTCGACTTCATCGGCCAGCGCCTGGGCTGATCACTTCAGCTCGGCGGCGTTCTGGCCCACCGCCAGGGCGGCGCGCACCGCGCTCACCGCGGCCTTGTAGTAGGCCTGGCCGTCGCTGGACTCGGCGAAGCTGGCGAATTGCTCGAGCTCGGCATCGGAGAGGTCGCGGTAGACATACAGCAAGGTGTTGTTCAAGTCTTCGCCCACTTGGTTCATCAGCCGTTGGCGCTGGCCGTCGAGCAGGTTCTGGGCCTGGCCGCCGCCAAACAAGCCAGGCAGCATCGAGCTGAGGCTGTCGGCGGCCACCCCGGCGATGGCCAGGCTGACTTCGGCACCGGCTTCGCGCGCGGGCAGGGCCTGGGCCAGGTGGCCGACGATCAGCAGGCGGTTGTCGCTGGCCTGGATCTTCGGCAGGCCCTTGGCGTTCTTCGCCAGCTGGTCCTTGCGCGTGGCCAGCAGCTCGGCGGCCACCACCTTGCGCCCCAACGGCGACTGGAAGAACGCCAGGGCCGGCGTCGGGTTGCCCAGGTTGGCGCGCAGTTGCGCCTGGGCGCGACGATCCATGGCCTGGGCCTGGAAGCGCTGGTTGCTGTTGTTGACCAGGGCCTGGTAGACGGCAGGCGGCAGGCTGTTGCGGTAGCGCTGCTGGGCGGCGCTCACGGCATCGTTGAAATGGGCGCGCTGGTCGGGCCAGCCGGCGGCCTTGTACAGTTGGTCGAGGCTGTCTGCCCAGACAGGCATGGTGCAGGTCAGCAGCACTAGCAGGGAAAACAAACGGCGCATTCAGGACTCCTGTCGGCAGGCGGCTATTGTCCGTGGCGTGGCGGGGCTTTGTCGAGACGCCAATGGCGGTTCCTGACCAAGTGGCGCTGTGCGAGTGACGGGCGAATGGATATGATGCGCCATGCACAATCCTTCCGAACATTCGCTGCTGTCGGCCATCGTCGACGACCTGGCCGCCCGTGGCTGGTCGCAGCAATCCCTATTCCTGCCCGCCGAGCTGTCGCGCGCGCTCGCCGCCGAGTGCCGACGCCGCTACGCCGAAGGTGAGCTCAACCCGGCCGGGGTCGGGCGCGGCGCCGCGCAGGAGATCCGCGAGGCGATTCGCGGCGACCAGATCCAGTGGATCGACCCTGGGGAATCGGACGTCTGCGACCGTTACCTGGAGAAGATGGATGGCTTGCGCCAGGCCATCAACCAGGGGTTGTTCCTGGGGTTGGAGGATTTCGAATGCCACTTTGCCTTGTACCCGCCGGGGGCGTTCTACAAACGTCACCTCGATCGCTTCCGCGACGATGACCGGCGCATGGTCTCCGCCGTGCTCTACCTCAACGAGGGCTGGCAGGCGGACGACGGTGGGCAGTTGCGCATGTTCCTGGCCGAGGGCGTCGAGCACGACGTGCAGCCGCTCGCCGGTAGCCTGGTGGTGTTCCTCTCCGGCGATGTGCCCCATGAAGTTCTGCCGGCCGGGCGCGAGCGCCTGTCGTTGACCGGCTGGTTCCGGCGCCGTGGCAATGACCCGTTCTGAGCAGCCGAAGGTGCTGGTCAGCGCCTGCCTGCTGGGCCAGCCGGTGCGCTACGACGGCCGGGCCAGTGGCCATCCCGACCTGCTGCAACGCTGGCAGGCCGAGGGCCGGGTGGTGCCGTTGTGCCCGGAGGTTGCCGGTGGCTTGTCGACGCCACGTCCGCCCGCGGAGATTGCGGGCGGGCAGGGTGGGCAGGTGCTGGACGGGCAGGCCCAGGTGCTGACCGTGACGGGCGAGGACGTCAGTGCGGCGTTCATGGCCGGGGCGCAACTGGCGCTGGCGCTGGTGCGCCGGCATGGCATCGGCGTGGCGGTGCTCAAGTCTGGCAGCCCGTCGTGCGGCAATCGGTTGACCTATGACGGCAGCTTCACGGGCATGAAGGTGACGGGGGAAGGGGTGACCACGGCGTTGCTGCGACGCGAAGGGGTGCTGGTGTTCAGCGAGTTGGAGCTGGACCAGGCCGCGCAGGCCCTGAGCCACGCCGAACTGTAGGCGCCAGCCTTGCTGGCGCACGGCTTCACAGCGTTTTCAGGGCTGTTCGCCAGCAAGGCTGGCTACGGGATCGGTGGCGTGGCGCCTACGGGAACCACTTCTGTTCCAGCTCGGCCAGGCGTCCATTGTCCTTGAGTCGCTGCAAGGCATTGTTCAGCGCGCTTTCGAACGCCGGATTGTCCTTCTGGAATGGAATCACCAGGTGCTGGTCGCCAAAGGGTTGGCTGGCGCTCAACGCGGGTGGGCGTTGGTTTTCTGTATCGGGCTTGTCGACCGTGATGTCGACCTTGCCGCTCTCCACCCCCGCCAGCGCTTGCGCAGCGGGCGTTTCGATGAACTCGGCGCGCAGGTCCAGTTCCCGGGCCAAGGCCTGGCCAAGCTCGATATCGAAGCCGGTCAGGTGTTCGTCCTGCTTGAAGGCATAGGGCGCGGCGTCGCTTTGTACCGCTATGCGCAACTCCCCCCGGTCGTTGATTTCATCGAACAGTTCGGCCTGGGCCAGTGGAGTGAACAGTGCTGCCAGCAGTACGCCAATGGTCAAACGCATGAGAGCCCCTTTGTTGTTTGGCAGGAGGGTTTCATCCGCCGGCGCTTTGTGCGTGCGCCGGTCGAACGCAGCCTATGACCTCGGCCCAAGCCTTATGTTTGCCATGGTGCGCAAATATTTGCGCGGCGATTTTTGAACCACTCCAGGTGCAGGTGGACTATGGTGAAGTACCGCTGCACTTCGTTTAAGCGATAGCGGTCAATTGAAGTGAATCACAGGAGAAGTGAATGAAAAGCCTATTTTCGCGTGCTGCCGTCGCCGGTCTGCTGATGGGGGTATCGGTGTTCGCCAGTGCCGCGGATGCCCTGAAGAGCCAGCAGCCACCGGAAGGCGCCAAGGTCTTCATCGTTTCCCCGGCCGACGGGGCCACGGTCGACAAGACCTTCACCGTCAAGTTCGGCATCGAAGGCATGGGCCTGAAGCCCGCCGGCGACCAGACCCCGCACACTGGCCACCATCACCTGCTGGTGGATGTCGACAAGGCTCCGCTGGCCGACCAGCCGCTGCCCACCAGCCTGATGCCGGAGAACAACGCCCCGCTGCCGGCCGGCCCGCAGGTGCTGCACTTCGGCAAGGCGCAGACCGAGACGACCGTTACCCTGACCCCAGGCAAGCACACCCTGCAACTGGTGCTGGGCGACATGTACCACGTGCCGTTCAAGCCAAGTGTCGAGTCGCAGAAGATCACAGTAGACGTGAAGTAAGCGTGTAGGAGCCAGCCTTGCTGGCGAACGCAAGGCGACGCCTTGCGCCTGCAACCGCCTCGCCTGTTTCGCCAGCAAGGCTGGCTCCAACAGGTGAAACCGAGGGCGCAAAAAAGGGAGGCCACCAGGGCCTCCCTTGTTCATGTCGCAGGAAAAATCAGAACAGAACGCGCGAGCGGATGGTGCCCTTCACGTGCTGCAGTTTTTCCTGGGCCAGGTCCGAGTACTCGGCGTCGACGTCGATCACCACGTAACCCACTTTCTCGTCGGTCTGCAGGAACTGACCGGAGATGTTGATGCCGTTCTCGGCGAACACCTGGTTGATCTCGCTGAGCACGCCGGGGATGTTTGCGTGGATGTGCAGCAGACGGTGCTTGCCCGGGTGCGCCGGCAGGGCCACTTCGGGGAAGTTGACCGACGAAACCGAGGTGCCGTTGTCGCTGTACTTGACCAGCTTCTCGGCCACTTCCAGGCCGATGTTGGCCTGGGCCTCGGCGGTGGAACCGCCGATGTGCGGGGTCAGGATCACATTGTCCAGGCCACGCAGCGGGCTTTCGAACTCTTCGTCGTTGGAGCGCGGCTCGACCGGGAACACGTCGATGGCGGCACCGATCAGGTGCTTGTCCTTGATCGCGGCGGCCAGGTGGTCGAGCTCGACCACGGTGCCGCGGGCGGCGTTGATCAGGATCGCGCCCTTCTTCATCGCGCGGATTTCCTTCTCGCCGATCATCCACTGGGTGGATGGCAGCTCGGGCACGTGCAGCGAGACGATGTCGGCCAGGCCCAGCAGTTCGTTCAGGCTGGGGACCTGGGTCGCGTTGCCCAGCGGCAGCTTGGTCAGCGGGTCGTAGAAGTACACCTGCATGCCCAGGCTCTCGGCCAGGACCGACAGCTGGGTGCCGATCGAGCCGTAGCCGACGATGCCCAGTTTCTTGCCACGGATCTCGAACGAGTTGGCCGCGCTCTTGATCCAGCCGCCACGGTGGCAGGAGGCGTTTTTCTCAGGGATGCCGCGCAGCAGCAGGATCGCTTCGGCCAGCACCAGCTCGGCCACCGAGCGGGTGTTGGAGTACGGCGCGTTGAACACGGCAATGCCGCGCTCGCGGGCAGCGCCCAGGTCGACCTGGTTGGTACCGATGCAGAAGCAGCCGACCGCGACCAGTTTCTTCGCACAGTCGAAGACCTCTTCGGTCAGCTGGGTGCGCGAGCGGATGCCGATGAAGTGGGCATCTGCGATCTTTTCCTTGAGTTCGGCGTCTGGCAGCGAACCGGTGAGGTACTCGATATTGGTGTACCCGGCAGCCTTCAGGGTATCCACCGCATTCTGGTGGACGCCTTCAAGAAGAAGGAACCTGATCTTGCTCTTGTCGAGAGAAGTCTTGCTCATCTGCGTAAACCTGTATCCCGGAGAAAAATGGCGAGGGGGGTGAAGCGGCGCGGCGTCGGCCTTAGCACGAACAGCGGGAGGGCTATGCTAGCATACGCGACTCAATCTGAGCTTATCCCGACAGGTGAAGCGTGCTCAGGGTGACTATGAATAAGTCGAGAGTTCCCGCGATGACCCAGTCCGTGGTAATTGATGAACTGATGACCCTGGTCGACCCTGGCAAGGTCCTCACCGACCCCGCCTCGCTCGACACCTACGGCAAGGACTGGACCAAGCACTATCCGCCCGCGCCCAGCGCCATCGTCTTCCCTAAATCCATCGAGCAGGTCCAGGCCATCGTCCATTGGGCCAACCGCCACAAGGTCGCCCTGGTGCCTTCCGGCGGGCGCACCGGGCTATCGGGCGCTGCAGTGGCCGCCCACGGCGAAGTGGTGGTGGCCTTCGACTACATGAACCAGATTCTCGCCTTCAGCCCATTCGACCGCACCGTGGTCTGCCAGCCCGGGGTGATCACTCGCCAGTTGCAGCAGTTCGCCGAGGATCAGGGGCTGTACTACCCGGTGGACTTCGCCTCCAGCGGCTCCAGCCAGGTGGGCGGCAATATCGGCACCAATGCCGGGGGGATCAAGGTGATTCGCTACGGCATGACCCGCAACTGGGTGGCCGGGCTGAAGGTGGTCACCGGCCGGGGCGAGTTGCTCGAGCTGAACAAGGATTTGATCAAGAACGCCACCGGCTACGACCTGCGCCAGCTGTTCATCGGCGCCGAGGGCACCCTGGGCTTCGTGGTCGAGGCGACCATGCGCCTGGACCGCGCGCCGCGCAACCTCACCGCCATGGTACTGGGCACGCCCGACTTCGACGCGATCATGCCGGTGTTGCATGCCTTCCAGGGCAAGCTCGACCTGACTGCCTTCGAGTTCTTCTCCGACAAGGGCCTGGCCAAGATCATGGCCCGCGGCGACGTGCCGGCGCCGTTCGCCACCCAATGCCCGTTCTATGCCCTGCTGGAGTTCGAGGCCAGCACCGAGGAGGTGGCCAACGAGGCGCTGGCCACCTTCGAGCACTGCGTCGAGCAAGGCTGGGTGCTGGACGGGGTGATGAGCCAGAGCGAGACGCAACTGAAGAACTTGTGGAAGCTGCGCGAATACCTGTCCGAGACCATCTCCCACTGGACCCCGTACAAGAACGACATCTCCGTCACCGTGTCCAAGGTGCCGGCGTTCCTGCGCGAGATCGATGCCATCGTCGGCGAGCACTACCCCTACTACGAAGTGGTCTGGTACGGCCATATCGGCGACGGCAACCTGCATTTGAACATCCTCAAGCCCGACGCCATGAGCAAGGATGACTTTTTCGCCTCGTGCGCCAAGGTCAACAAATGGGTGTTCGAGATCGTCGAGCGCTACAACGGCTCGATCTCCGCCGAACATGGGGTGGGCATGACCAAGCGTGACTACCTGGGCTACAGCCGCTCGCCGGAGGAAATCGCCTGCATGAAGGCGATCAAGGCAGTGTTCGACCCGAACGGCATCATGAATCCGGGTAAGATCTTCGCTCCCGAATAAAAAGCAGTGTTCACAGGAGTCGGCCATGAGTTACCAGCACCAGTACGTAGACGGCACGCGCATTCACTTCCCGCTGGGCAAGGTGGTGTGCATCGGCCGCAACTACGCCGAGCATGCCAAGGAACTGGACAACCCTATCCCCAGCGAACCGCTGCTGTTCATCAAGCCGGGCAGTTGCGTGGTGCCCCTGGAAGGCGGCTTCAAGATCCCCGCCGAGCGCGGTGCGGTGCACTACGAAGCGGAGATCGCCGTGCTGCTGGGCAAGCCGCTTTCCACTCATCCTTCCGAGGAAGAGGTGCTCGACGCCATCTCCGGTTTTGCCCCGGCGCTCGACCTGACCCTGCGCGACGTGCAGGCGAAGCTGAAGGAAAAGGGCCTGCCGTGGGAGCTGGCCAAGTGTTTCGACGGCGCCTGCGTGCTGCCGCCTTTTGTTTCGGCGGGTAGCTTCGAGGACCTGGCCGACATCGGCATTCGCCTGACCATCAATGGTCAGGTGCGCCAGGACGGCAACAGCGCGCTGATGCTCAACCCCATCGTGCCGATGATCCAGTACATGGCGGCGCAGTTCTCGCTGCAGGCCGGCGATGTGATCCTCACCGGCACTCCGGCGGGTGTGGGGCCGTTCACTGTGGGGGATGAGCTGGTGCTGGAGCTTCCCGGCGCCAGCCGCTTCGAAGGCCGGGTGCTCTGACCCGGCCTCGCCCAGGCCCTGGCAGGAGCCGGCTTGCCGGCGAACACCGGCATAGCCGGTGCCATCCTCCGTGTCGCCTGGTTCGCCAGCAACGCTGGCCTACAGGCTTTGCCTGTGCTTTTACCGTTTTTTCACACCTGATCCGGATAATGCGCGAAACTTCGCCCATTTCCCCAGGACCCTTGCATGCCGTCACCCACCAGCACTCCCGCATCCTCCAAGCGTCGCTTCTACCTGCGCTGGCCCTTCGGTCTGGCCGTGGCGGCGCTGATCGGCTACGGGGTGGTGATGGCCATGCACTGGGACGACCGTGGCCTGCTGTGGATAAAAGAAGGCTTCGAGAGCCAGGCCGAGCGCCAGGAAAGCATCTGGTTGCCAGACTATGTGGCAGACATCGATGCCAAGCCATTACCTGGCATGGAGCGTGACGAGGCGTCCGATCTGGCCTACAGCCCGCGAACCCGCACACTGTTCTCGGTAATGGGCAAGCATCCGTTCCTCGTCGAGCTGACCCTCGAAGGCGATGTCCTGCGCAAGATCCCCCTGGTCGGCTGGGCCAACCCTGAAGGCGTGGCGGTGCTCGAGGATGGCCAGATCGCGATCGTCGATGAGCGCCATCATGACCTGACGGTGGTCAAGGTGGATGCCAGCACTACCTCGCTCGACCGCGGCGACTACCCGAGCCATGACCTGGGTGATGCCGACAAGGGTAACAAGGGCTACGAGGCCATTGCCTGGGACGCGCCGCGTCAACGCCTGATCATTGGCGAGGAGCGTCCGCCGAAGCTGTACACCTGGAGCACCGATGGCCGCAGCCCCTTGCGGGGTGACAAGCAACCACTGCCCAACGACGAGCTGGACCTGCGCAACCTGTCGGCCCTGGGTGTCGACCCGCGCACCGGCCACTTGCTGGTGCTTTCGGCCGATTCCAACATGCTGCTGGAGCTGGACGAGAAGGGCGAGCAGGTCAGCTTCATGACCTTGCTGGGCGGCTTCAACGGCCTGAAGGACACCATCCCGCGGGCCGAGGGCGTGGCCATGGACGAGCAGGGCACGCTGTATATCGTCAGTGAACCGAACCTGTTCTATCGCTTCAGAAAACCCTGACAGCACCCTCAGCCATTGTCGGTGATGGCATTAAGCTTTGATTCAGTTGCGGGTGGTTAGATACGTGCTCTTCAAGCCGAGTCTGCCACCATGCGCCGTCCTTTTCGCCTGTTGCTTGCCTTCATCCTGTTCGTCCCCCTGCTGGTGCTGGGCGTGGCCGGCCACGAGTTGCGGCTGTTCGAGCGCGGCTGGTTCAACCTCAAGGCCTGGTGGCAGCCGGCCGAGCAGAGCATGGGCCTGGACCGTTACCAGGTGCTGATCGAGGCGCAGCCCGTCGCAGGGCTGGACGACGATATCTCGGCGCTGACCTATGACCCTGACCGCAAGAGCCTGTTCACCGTCACCAACGCCAAGTCGGAACTGATCGAACTGTCGCTGGACGGGCGCATCCTGCGGCGGGTACCGCTGACTGGCTTCGGCGACCCCGAGGCGGTGGAGTACGTGGGCCCCAACAGCTATGTGATCACCGACGAGCGCGAGCAGCGGCTGATACGTGTACGCCTGGACGACGATACCTTGTTCCTCGACGCCAACGATGCCGAGCAACTGTCCCTGGGCATTGGCCTGAACGGTAACAAGGGTTTCGAGGGGCTGGCCTACGACTCGGCCGGCAAGCGCCTGTTCGTGGCCAAGGAGCGCGACCCGATGATGATCTACGAGGTGCACGGCTTCCCCCACGACAATCCCGACAAACCCTATGCCGTGCACGTGGTGCAGGACCTCAAGCGTGACCGCCGGCTGTTCGTGCGTGACTTGTCCAGCTTGCAGTTCGACGAGCGCAGCGGGCACCTGCTGGCGCTGTCGGACGAGTCGCGGCTGGTGTTGGAACTGGATGTCGAAGGTCGGCCGTTGAGCACCCTGTCGCTGCGCAAGGGCTTTCAGGGCTTGCAGGCGACGGTGCCGCAGGCGGAGGGGATTGCGATGGACGAGGCGGGGACCATCTACCTGGTCAGTGAGCCGAACCTGTTCTACGTGTTCAAACAGCCGTGATGCCATCGCGGCGCAAGCCCGCCCGCACATTGCCTGTGGGAGCGGGCTTGCCTGGCCTGTTTACTCGGCCTTGAGGGTCTTCACGCCTTCAGCGGTACCCAGCAGCAGCACATCGGCTGGGCGCGCGGCGAACAGGCCGTTGGTGACCACGCCGACGATGGCGTTGATCTGGCTTTCCAGCGCCACCGGGTCGGTGATCTGCAGGTTGAACACGTCGAGGATGACGTTGCCGTTGTCGGTGACCACGCCTTCGCGATAGACCGGGTCGCCGCCCAGCTTGACCAGCTGGCGCGCGACGTGGCTGCGGGCCATCGGGATTACTTCGACCGGCAGCGGGAAGGCGCCGAGCACCGGCACCAGCTTGCTGGCGTCGGCAATGCAGATGAAGGTCTTGGCCACTGCCGCGACGATCTTCTCGCGGGTCAGGGCTGCGCCGCCGCCCTTGATCAGGTTGAGGTGGGCGTCGCTTTCGTCGGCGCCGTCGACGTAGAACTCCAGCTCGCTGACGCTGTTCAGCTCGTATACCGCAATGCCGTGGCCCTTCAGGCGCTGGGCGGTGGCTTCGGAGCTGGCGACGGCGCCGTCGAAGGCGCCCTTGTGCTGGGCCAGGGCGTCGATGAAGAAGTTGGCGGTCGAGCCGGTGCCGACACCGACGACGCTTTTGTCGTCCAGTTTCGGCAGGATGAGGTCGACGGCGGCCTGGGCGACGGCCTGTTTGAGTTGGTCCTGGGTCATGCGGGCTCCGGGAGGGGCGGGCGGATATCGAAAGTTGCCTAGTATAGCGGCTCGCGCGGCGTTGCTGTGGTCGCCCGACGTAGCGCTGCGGTAGACTCCCAGCCCTTGTCCCGCGGCCCAGTGAAGCTTTCCGATGCTCGAACAGTACGTCAAGAAGATCCTCACCTCGCGCGTCTACGACGTTGCCGTCGAAACCCCGCTGCACAGCGCCGGGCAATTGAGCAAGCGCCTGGGCAACACGGTGCTGCTCAAGCGCGAGGACCTGCAGCCGGTGTTCTCGTTCAAGATCCGTGGGGCCTACAACAAGCTGGCGCAGCTCAGTGCCGAGGAACTGGCCCGCGGCGTGGTCACCGCCTCGGCCGGCAACCACGCCCAGGGCGTGGCCCTGGCGGCCCGAGAGCTGGGGATCAAGGCGACCATCGTGATGCCCAAGACCACCCCGGAAATCAAGGTCGAAGGCGTGCGTTCGCGTGGCGGCAAGGTGGTGCTGCACGGCGACTCCTTCCCCGAGGCGCTGGCCTACTCGCTGAAGCTGGTCGAGGAAAAAGGTTTTGTCTACATCCACCCCTACGATGACCCGCACACCATCGCCGGGCAGGGCACGGTGGCCATGGAAATCCTGCGCCAGCACCCGGGCCAGCTGGACGCGATCTTCGTGCCGGTCGGCGGCGGCGGCCTGATCGCCGGCATCGCCGCCTACGTGAAGTACCTGCGCCCGGAAATCAAGGTGATCGGTGTCGAGCCGGACGACTCCAACTGCCTGCAGGCCGCCATGGCCGCCGGTGAGCGCGTGGTGCTGCCCCAGGTCGGGCTGTTCGCCGATGGCGTGGCCGTGGCGCAGATCGGCCAGCACACCTTCGACATCTGCCGCCATCACGTGGACGAGGTGATCACCGTCAGTACCGACGAGATCTGCGCGGCAATCAAGGATATCTACGACGATACCCGCTCGATTACCGAACCTGCCGGCGCCCTGGGCGTGGCCGGGATCAAGAAGTACGTCGAGCTCAAGGGCGTTGCCGGGCTGACCCTGGTGGCCATCGACTCAGGCGCCAACGTCAATTTCGACCGCCTGCGCCACGTGGCCGAGCGCGCCGAGCTGGGCGAGAAGCGCGAGGCGATCATCGCCGTGACCATCCCCGAGCGCCCGGGCAGCTTCAAGGCCTTCTGCGAGGCCATCGGCAAGCGCCAGATCACCGAATTCAACTACCGCAAGCACACCTCCGACGAGGCGCACATCTTCGTCGGCGTGCAGACCCACCCGGAAACCGACCCGCGTGCCGCCTTGGTGCAGCAACTGGGCGCGCAGGGCTTCCCGGTGACCGACCTGACCGACAACGAACTGGCCAAGCTGCATATCCGCCACATGGTCGGCGGCCACTCGGCCGGGGCCAGCGACGAGATGGTGCTGCGCTTCGAATTCCCCGAGCGCCCGGGTGCGCTGTTCAACTTCCTCAACAAGCTGGGTGGGCGCTGGAACATCTCGATGTTCCACTACCGCAACCACGGCGCCGCCGATGGCCGCGTGGTCGCGGGCCTGCAAGTGCCGGAGGAAGAACGCCACCTGGTGCCGGCGGCACTGGCCAAGATCGGCTACCCCTACTGGGACGAAACCGAGAACCCGGCGTACCGGCTATTCTTGGGCTGAATACGCCACAGGCCCCGTGGGAGCGGCGGCACGCCGATGCGACGTGCCCCGCGATGCGGCCATCAGCAAGAAGGACGAACGCAAAATGGAACACCTGACCACCCTCAAGACCCTGCACATCCTTGCCACCGCCGTGCTGTTGCTCGGCGCCCTGGGCCTGGCGCTCTGGACCTGGCGGGCCCGCCGCAAGGGTGATAGCGAGGCCTATGCCAAGCTGCTGCGCCGGCCGCTGCTGTTCGTCTGGCTACTGATGGGCCTGTGCCTGGTGAGCATGCCGTTCACCGGCTGGTGGCTGGTGCACCTGGTGGGTTGGCCCCTGGGGCAGACCTGGGTGCTGGCTTCCAGCGTCATCTACAGCGTTGGCGCGTTCGCCGTGTGGTGGTTGCTGGTGCGCCTGAACCGCCTGCGCAAGGCCGAGGCGGTGGGCCTGAAATTCACCTTGGCGCTGGCGCTGTTCAGTGGTGTGTGCTTTCTGTCCATCGCCGGCCTGATGGGCGCCAAGCCAGTCTGAAGGCCTGCTTGCATCTGGAAGAGCCAGCCTTGCTGGCGCGCTCGACGGCGATTCGCCAGCAACGCTGGCTCTTGCCGTGCAACACGGCGTTTTCAGCGCGCCGCAGATAAGCGTGGCCGGCGCGTTGCTGCGCGCTCGGGCTTTGTGGAACAATGCGGCGACATGCGTTTGCGAGGTTGCTGCCGTGATCGACCCGGATGGTTTTCGCCCCAATGTCGGGATCATTCTTACGAATGATGCCGGGCAGGTGCTATGGGCTCGGCGGATCAACCAGGATGCCTGGCAGTTTCCCCAGGGTGGCATCAACCCTGATGAAACGCCGGAAGACGCCCTGTACCGCGAGTTGAACGAAGAAGTGGGCCTGGAGCGCGAGGATGTGGAAATTCTTGCCTGCACCCGTGGCTGGTTGCGTTATCGTTTACCCCAGCGCCTGGTGCGTACCCACAGCCAGCCGCTGTGCATCGGCCAGAAACAAAAGTGGTTCCTGCTACGCCTGGTGAGCAACGAGCAACGGGTGCGCATGGACCTCACCGGCAAACCGGAATTCGACGGCTGGCGCTGGGTCAGCTACTGGTATCCGCTGGGCCAGGTGGTGACATTCAAGCGCGAGGTGTACCGACGCGCCCTGAAAGAGCTAGCCCCGCGCCTGCTGACGCGCGACTGACGACGGAGTCCGACCCCGAGCCATGCTCAATACGCTGCGCAAGATCGTCCAGGAAGTGAACTCCGCCAAAGATCTCAAGACGGCGTTGGGGATCATTGTCTTGCGCGTCAAGGAAGCCATGGGCAGCCAGGTCTGCTCGGTGTACCTGCTCGACCCGGACAGCAACCGCTTCGTGCTGATGGCCACCGAGGGCCTGAACAAGCGCTCCATCGGCAAGGTCAGCATGGCCCCCAACGAGGGCCTGGTCGGCCTGGTCGGCACCCGCGAGGAGCCGCTCAACCTGGAGAACGCCGCCGACCACCCCCGCTACCGCTACTTCGCCGAGACCGGCGAAGAGAAATTCGCCTCCTTCCTCGGTGCGCCGATCATCCACCACCGCCGGGTGGTCGGGGTGCTGGTCATCCAGCAGAAGGAGCGCCGCCAGTTCGACGAGGGCGAGGAAGCCTTCCTGGTCACCATGAGCGCCCAGCTCGCCGGGGTGATCGCCCACGCCGAGGCCACCGGCTCGATCCGTGGCCTGGGGCGCCAGGGCAAGGGCATTCAGGAGGCGCGCTTCGTCGGCGTGCCGGGTTCGCCCGGCGCGGCGGTCGGCCGTGCCGTGGTGATGCTGCCCCCCGCCGACCTGGAAGTGGTGCCGGACAAGACCGTCGAGGACATCGACAACGAACTGAAGCTGTTCAACAACGCCCTCGAAGGCGTGCGCGAGGACATGCGCAAGCTGTCGGCCAAGCTGGCCACCCAGCTGCGCCCCGAGGAGCGCGCGCTGTTCGATGTGTACCTGATGATGCTCGAGGACGCCGCCCTCGGTGGCGAAGTGATCGAGGTCATCAAGACCGGCCAGTGGGCCCAGGGCGCGCTGCGCCAGGTGGTCGGCGAGCACGTCAACCGCTTCGAACTGATGGACGACGACTACCTGCGCGAGCGTGCTTCCGACGTCAAAGACCTCGGCCGGCGCCTGCTCGCCTACCTGCAGGAAGCCCGCTCGCAGTCGCTGGTGTACCAGGACAACACCATCCTGGTCAGCGAGGAGCTGACCCCGGCCATGCTTGGCGAGGTGCCGGAAGGCAAGCTGGTGGGCCTGGTGTCGGTGCTCGGCTCGGGTAACTCCCATGTGGCGATCCTCGCCCGGGCCATGGGCATTCCCACCGTCATGGGCCTGGTCGACCTGCCGTATTCGAAGGTCGATGGCATCGAGCTGATCGTCGATGGCTACAAGGGCGAGGTGTTCACCAACCCCGGCGAAGTGCTGCGCAAGCAGTACAGCGACGTGGTCGAGGAGGAGCGCCAACTGGCCCGGGGCCTCGACGCCCTGCGCGAGCTGCCGTGCATCACCCCCGACGGCCACCGCATGCCGCTGTGGGTCAACACCGGCCTGCTCGCCGATGTCGCCCGCGCCCAGCAGCGTGGCGCCGAGGGCGTTGGCCTGTATCGCACCGAAGTGCCGTTCATGATCAACCAGCGCTTCCCCAGCGAGAAGGAACAGCTGGCGATCTACCGCGAGCAGTTGCAGGCCTTCCACCCACTGCCGGTGACCATGCGCAGCCTCGACATCGGCGGCGACAAGTCGCTGTCGTACTTCCCGATCAAGGAAGAGAACCCGTTCCTTGGCTGGCGCGGCATTCGCGTGACCCTCGACCACCCGGAAATCTTCCTGGTGCAGACCCGCGCCATGCTCAAGGCCAGCGAGGGCCTGAACAACCTGCGCATCCTGCTGCCGATGATTTCCGGCATCCACGAGCTGGAAGAAGCCCAGCACCTGATCCACCGCGCCTGGGGCGAGGTGCGTGACGAAGGCACCGATGTGCCGATGCCGCCGGTGGGGGTGATGGTGGAGATTCCGGCCGCGGTCTACCAGACCCGCGAGCTGGCGCGCCAGGTGGACTTCCTGTCGGTCGGCTCCAACGACCTGACCCAGTACCTGCTGGCGGTGGACCGCAACAATCCACGGGTCGCCGACCTGTACGACTACCTGCACCCGGCGGTGCTGCAAGCGTTGCAGACGGTGGTCAGCGTCGCCCACGAGGAGGGCAAGCCGGTGAGCATCTGCGGCGAGATGGCCGGGGACCCGGCGGCGGCGATCCTGTTGATGGCCATGGGCTTCGACAGCCTGTCGATGAACGCCACCAACCTGCCGAAGGTTAAGTGGATGCTGCGCCAGGTCAACCTGGGCAAGGCGCGCGAGTTGCTGGCCGACGCCATGAGCCACGACAACCCGCAAGTTATCCACAGCTCGTTGCAGTTGGCGCTGAAGAACCTTGGCCTGGCGCGGATGATCGGGCCGAACAAGACCCTTTGAGAGCCTGGGCCCGCTCTGCGGGCCTTTCGCCTACAGGCATCGCGTGCCCCTGTAGGAGCGACCTTGTGTCGCGATGGGCTGTATGGCAGCCCCATGGCATTCAAGCCAAAAGCTCCACTTCGCCCAAGTGTCCACCAAAGGGCCCGAAACTGCGCTCGACCATTCGCCGTCGCCCCTGGGCATCCACGATCAGCACCGTGCTTGCCCGCGTTCCATAATTTTGGCTGGCAATGAACACACTCGACAGCAGCTTCTCGGTCGCCAGCCCTACGCCCGTCTCCGGCAGTTCTCCCTCCGGCGCAGGCTCGCTATCGGCCAGTAACGCCAGCAACCGCTGTGGGTCCGCTGTCTCCAGCAGCCCATTCAATCCACTGCGCGCCTTCACCAGCTTCGGCCAAGGCGTATCCAGCCCGGCATTCGACAGTCCGTAGACCCCGGCGTCCAACAAGCGTGGCGCCGGCTCTCGACCATGCAGGTAACCCAGCCGCGCGCTGTCTCCCACCAGCAGGTTGAACCCCGCGTAGTGCCCGCTGCGGCTGGCCACTTGGTCCAGGTAGGCCTCGACCCCCAGCTCGCCTTGCAGGTACGCCGCCACCAACTCGCCCCGTGAGCGCGGCCCCACCGGCTGGCCTGGGTCGCGGATGTTGGTCAGCGCCGCGAAGCGCCCCGCCGGGCCGATGCCCAGCCAGGTGCCGCCGGCTTCCAGGTCGCGCCCGGCATGCACCCCCGGGGCATCCTCCCAGGCGGCCAGGGCCTGGGTCGGCCGGGCATAGAACTCGTCGCGGTTGGCCGCGACGATCAGCGGCAAGGCGTGTCCCGGCCGCCAGGCGAATACGATCAGGCACATAGGTTGTCCCCTGTGTTTTCGGCCACTCTACCCGCGCTGCCGGCCGCTATCCATCATCTGACACAGAGTTCACTAGAGCGCCGGGCTTGGCTTCCGTTACCATGCCGGATTGTTTTCCACAGGGGCGGCGAATGGAATTCGTACTGTATCTGCTGTTGGGCGCCTGCGCCGGAGTGCTGGCCGGGCTGTTCGGCGTGGGCGGCGGCATCATCATCGTGCCGGTGCTGGTGTTCAGTTTCACCCTGCAGGGCTTCGACCCAGCGGTGCTGACCCACCTGGCCGTCGGCACCTCGCTGGCGACCATCGTCTTTACCTCGATCAACGCCGTGCTCGAGCACCAGCGCAAGGGCGCGGTGCAGTGGCCGATCTTCGCCTGGATGACCCTGGGCATCCTGCTCGGCGCGCTGGTCGGGGCCAAGACCGCCTCGTTGATCCAGGGCCCGATGCTGCAGAAGATCATCGGCGTGTTCGCCCTGGTGATCGCCGTGCAGATGGCCCTGGACTTCAAGCCCAAGGCCAGCCGCGGCATCCCCGGCAAGCCGGGCCTGACCGCCGCCGGCGGGGTGATCGGCTGGGCCTCGGCGATCTTCGGCATCGGTGGCGGCTCCTTGACCGTGCCGTTCCTGACCTGGCGCAGCCTGCCCATGCAGCAGGCGGTGGCGACTTCGTCGGCCTGCGGCCTGCCGATCGCCCTGGCCAGTGCCCTGAGCTTCATGTGGCTGGGCTGGCACGAAACCCACCTGCCGGCGCACAGCCTCGGTTACGTATACCTGCCGGCGCTGCTCGGCATCGCCGTGACCAGCATGTTCTTCGCCCGCTTCGGTGCGCGCCTGGCGCACAAGTTGTCGCCGCGCCTGCTCAAGCGCCTGTTCGCCGCGTTGCTGTTCTGCGTCGGCCTGAGCTTCCTGATTTGAACCAAGAGGAATAACCATGCTGCCTTACCCGCAGATCGACCCCGTGGCCGTGGCCCTCGGGCCGCTGAAAATCCACTGGTACGGCCTGATGTACCTGATCGGCATCGGCGGCGCCTGGCTGCTGGCCTCGCGCCGGTTGAACCGCTTCGACCCGAGCTGGAACCGCGAGAAACTCTCCGACCTGGTGTTCTGGTTGTCGATGGGGGTGATCGTCGGCGGCCGCCTGGGCTACGTGCTGTTCTACGACCTGCACCAGTACCTGGCCAACCCGACGCTGATCTTCGAGGTGTGGAAGGGTGGCATGTCGTTCCACGGCGGCTTTATCGGCGTGATGCTGGCGGCGCTGTGGTTCGGCAAGCGCAACAACAAGTCGTTCTTCGAGCTGATGGACTTCGTCGCCCCGCTGGTGCCGATCGGCCTGGGCGCCGGGCGCATTGGCAACTTCATCAACGCCGAGCTGTGGGGCAAGGCTACCGATGTGCCATGGGCCATGGTGTTCCCGCCGTTCAGCGATCCGGCCCAGCTGCCACGTCACCCGTCGCAGCTGTACCAGTTCGCCCTCGAAGGTGTGGCATTATTCGCCATCCTTTGGCTGTACTCGCGCAAACCGCGCCCGACCATGGCAGTTTCCGGCATGTTCGCGCTGTTCTATGGCATTTTCCGCTTCATCGTGGAATTCGTGCGGGTGCCCGACGCGCAGCTGGGCTATATCGCCTTCGGCTGGCTGACCATGGGTCAGTTGCTCTGCGTGCCGATGATCGTCGGCGGCCTGTTCCTGATCTGGTGGGCCTACAACCGCAAACCGACGGCCAAGGCCACCGTTTGATTTTTCCGGCAGGGGCGATCCCCCTGCCGTTCTTGCTACAGGTAAGCCATGAAACAGTATCTAGACCTGGTGCGTGACGTCATCGACAACGGCACGCTGCAGCAGAACCGCACCGGCGTGCGCACCATCAGCCTGCCGGGCGCCATGCTGCGCTTCGACCTGCAAAAAGGCTTCCCGGCCATCACCACGCGCAAGCTGGCGTTCAAGTCGGCGATCGGCGAGATGGTGGGCTTTTTGCGCAGCGTGAAGAACGCTGGCGAGTTCCGCGACCTGGGCTGCAAGGTCTGGGACCAGAATGCCAACGAGAACGCCCAGTGGCTGGCCAACCCGTTCCGCCAGGGCCATGACGACCTCGGCGAGATCTATGGCGTGCAGTGGCGCCAGTGGCCGGGCTACAAGCGCATCCCGCTGAGCAACCCGGCGGCCATCGCGATGGCCGAACAGGCGGGCTTCCGCCAGATCGCCAGGGACGAGGAGGACGGCCAGGCGTTCGTCATCCTGTACAAGGCCATCGACCAGGTGCGCCAGTGCCTGGACACCATCGTCAACGACCCGGGCAGCCGGCGCATCCTGTTCCACGGCTGGAATTGCGCCCAGCTCGACGAGATGGCCCTGCCGCCGTGCCACCTGCTGTACCAGTTCCACCCGAATGTCGAGACCAGGGAAATCTCCCTGACCCTCTACATCCGCTCCAACGACCTGGGCCTGGGCACGCCGTTCAACCTCACCGAAGGCGCGGCGCTGCTGTCGCTGTTCGGTCGCCTGACCGGCTACACCCCGCGCTGGTTCACCTACTTCATCGGCGATGCCCATGTGTACGAGAACCACCTGGAGATGCTGGGCGAGCAGATGAAGCGCGAACCGCTGGCGGCACCGAAACTGGTGATCAGCGACCGCGTGCCGGCGTTTGCCGACACCGGCAAGTACGAGCCGCAGTGGCTGGAGAAGATCGAGCCGAGCGACTTCTGGCTGGAAGGCTACGAGCACCATGCGCCGATGACGGCGCCGATGGCGGTGTAGTTTTTCAGATCGCCGGGGCTGCCTTGCAGCCCATCGCGACACAAGGCCGCTCCCACAGGTATGGCGCAGAACCTGAAACTGCGCCGTACCTGTGGGAGCGGCATTGTGTCGCGAAAGGGGTGCGCAGCGCCCCCCCGTATTCAATGCCCGTGGCTTCTACCTACATGGGAGTGCTCGGTCTCCGGCACCGACACTGCCCCAGTGGTCTCCAACTGCTGCAGAATCGCGCACTCCGCCCCCTGGGCATTGCACTGGCGCCTCAACTCCACCAGCTGCGTCTGCAGCGCCAGCAACCCATCGATCCTTGCCTGCACATGCTCGATATGTGCGTCGATCAGCGCATTGACGCTGCCGCACGAGCCGTCCGGGCTGTCGCGCAGGTTCAGCAGGCTGCGAATTTCGTCCAGGGTCATGTCCAGGGTGCGGCAGTTGCGGATGAAGGTCAGCCGCTCGACATGCGCCTGGGTATACACCCGGTAGTTGCCGTCGCTGCGCGCAGGCTCTGGCAGCAGCTGTTCACGCTCGTAATAGCGAATGGTCTCGACCGCGCAGTCGGTGGCTTTGGCCAGCTCTCCGATCTTCATGATGGCAAATCTCCAGCAAGGGGCTTGACCCTATAGTGGCTACAGGGTGTTCACTTGGCAACAACCCTCCCCGTAGGAGCCGGCTTGCCGGCGAAGGCGTCAGCAGGAACGGCACCTTTGCCTGGGCGGACGCTTTCGCCAGCTAGGCTGGCTCCTACAGGAAGCAAGCACCCTTTAAGGACGATGCCATGAACCAGCCTGTCAGCCCCGAACACAAGCATGACCACGACCATGGTGAACAGGGCCATGACCACGCACCCCATGCGCACAGTTGCTGCGGCTCTCACGCCGCGCCGGCCAAGGTGCAACTGACCGAGAAGGCCAGCGACCAGGCGCGCCTCAGTCGCTTTCGCATCGAGGCCATGGATTGCCCCACCGAGCAGACCCTGATCCAGGACAAGCTGGGCAAACTGGCCGGCATCGAGCAACTGGAGTTCAACCTGATCAACCGGGTACTCGGTGTGCGCCACACCCTGGGCGATACCACCGAGATCGAGCGGGCCATCGACAGCCTGGGCATGAAGGCCGAGCCGCTGGCCGCCGAGGACGATGGCAGCGCCGTTGCGCCTCCGGCCGCCAAGACCCGCTGGTGGCCGCTGGCCTTGTCGGGGGTTGCCGCCATCGCCGCAGAGCTTGCGCACTTCTCCGGCAAGGCCCCGGAGTGGCTGGTGGCCGCGCTGGCCTTGGCCGCGATCCTCGGCTGTGGCCTGGGCACCTACAAGAAGGGCTGGATAGCCCTGAAAAACCGCAACCTCAATATCAACGCGCTGATGAGTATCGCCGTGACCGGCGCCGTGCTGATCGGCCAGTGGCCGGAAGCGGCGATGGTGATGGTGCTGTTCACCGTCGCCGAGCTGATCGAGGCGCGCTCGCTGGACCGCGCGCGCAATGTCATTGGCGGGCTGATGCAACTGGCGCCGGACATGGCCACCGTGCAGCAGGCCGATGGCCAGTGGCGCGAAGTCGATGTGCGCGAGGTGGCCATCGGTGCCCTGGTGCGGGTGCGCCCAGGCGAGCGTATCGGCCTGGATGGCGAGGTGGTCAGCGGCCAGTCCAGCGTCGACCAGGCGCCGATCACCGGTGAAAGCCTGCCGGTGGAGAAGGCCGTGGGCGACAAGCTGTTCGCCGGCACCATCAACCAGGCGGGTTCGCTGGAATACCGTGTCACCGCGGGCGCTGGCCAGTCGACCCTGGCGCGCATCATCAAGGCGGTCGAGGAAGCCCAGGGCGCCCGTGCGCCGACCCAGCGCTTCGTCGACCAGTTTTCGCGCATCTACACCCCGGTAGTGTTCGCCGTGGCCCTGGCCATGGCGGCGGTCCCGCCGCTGTTCATGGCCGGTGCCTGGTTCGACTGGATCTACCGGGCCCTGGTGCTGCTGGTGGTGGCCTGCCCGTGCGCGCTGGTGATCTCCACCCCGGTGACCATCGTCAGCGGCCTGGCCGCGGCGGCGCGCAAGGGCATCCTGATCAAGGGCGGGGTGTACCTGGAAGGCGGTCGCAAGCTGGACTACCTGGCCCTGGACAAGACCGGCACCATCACCCACGGCAAGCCGGTGCAGACCGACAGCCAGGTGCTCGACAGGCTGTTCGAAGACCGCGCCCAGGCCCTGGCCGCCAGCCTGGCGGCCCGCTCCGACCACCCGGTGTCCGGTGCCATCGCCTTGTTCGCCAAGGACCAGGGGCTGGTCCTGAGCGAAGTCAGCGAATTCGCGGCGCTGGCCGGGCGTGGTGTGCGCGGTGATATCGACGGTCAGACCTACCACCTGGGCAACCATCGCCTGGTCGAGGAGCTGGGTTTGTGTTCGCCGCAGTTGGAGGCGCAGTTGGACGTGCTGGAGCGCCAGGGCAAGACCGTGGTGCTGCTGCTCGACCGCAGTGGCCCGCTGGCGCTGTTCGCCGTGGCCGACACGGTCAAGGACAGCAGCCGCGAGGCGATAGCCGAGTTGCATGAGTTGGGTATCAAGACGGTCATGCTGACCGGCGACAATCCGCACACCGCCCAGGCGATCGCCGCCCAGGTGGGGATCGACCGCGCCGAGGGCAACCTGCTGCCGGCGGACAAGCTGGCCAGCATCGAAGCCCTGTACGCCCAGCAGCACCGTGTCGGCATGGTCGGTGACGGCATCAATGACGCGCCGGCCCTGGCCCGCGCCGAAATCGGCTTCGCCATGGCCGCCGCGGGTACCGACACGGCCATCGAGACCGCCGACGTGGCGTTGATGGACGATGACTTGCGCAAAATCCCGGCGTTCGTCAGGCTGTCGCGCCAATGCGGGGCGATCCTTACCCAGAACATCGTGCTGGCCCTGGGGATCAAGGCGATTTTCCTGGCGATCACCTTCGCGGGCATGGCCACCATGTGGATGGCGGTGTTCGCCGACATGGGGGTGAGCTTGCTGGTGGTGTTCAACGGCCTGCGCCTGCTGCGCAAGTAGCAGGGTAGGCGCGGATCTGTTCAATGCGAGGTTATTCACAATGCTCAGTGCCGAGCTCAAAGCCTTCTACATGGTGGCCCGCCTGGGCAGCGTCACCTTGGCGGCGAAGAAGCTTGGGCTCAGCCAGCCGACGGTGACCACGCAGATTCGCAACCTTGAAAGCCAGTACAACGTCGAGCTGTTCTATCGGGGTGGTCGGCGTCTGGTACTGAGCGAGGAGGGTGTGCGCTTGCTGCCGCTGGTCCAGGGGCTGTTGCAGCAGGAGGCGGACATCGAGTTCGAGCTGCGTAACAGCGGCCAGGCCCAGGGCAGCTTGCGCATCGCTGCCACCGCGCCGTACTACATCCTCGACCTGGTGAAGATCTTCCGCGAGCGTCTGCCCCAGGTGGAGGTGGCGGTGGAGATTGGCAATTCGCAGCAGGTGCTGCAGATGCTGGAGGACTACCGGGTGGACATCGCCGCCTCTTCGCAGCTGCTTGAGGATGCGCGGTTGGTGCGGCGGGTGTTGGGGACTGATCCGTTGGTGCTGGCGGTGCATCGCAACCACCCGTTGGCCCAGCGTCAGGCGGTGTCGATCGATGCGCTGGCGGGGCATTGCCTGCTGATGCGCGAGGCGGGTTCGACCACGCGCAAGCTGACTGAGCAGATGCTGCAGAAGGCGGGGGTCAAGGCTGGGGCGTTGCTGGAGATTGGCAGCCGGGAGTCGATTCGCGAGGCGGTTTTGCGCAATATCGGGGTCAGTGTCATTGCCCGGCATGAAGTGCCGCATAACCCGGAGCTACGGGTGTTGGCGTTGGAAAATGCGCCGGTGATGCATGAGTATCTGTATTGCCTGAAAGAGCGGCGTCAGGCGCGGTTGCCGGCGGCGTTTCTTGGGGTGGCGCAGGAAGTTGTTGGATCGCAGTTCTGAAAGTACTCTTCTCTTGACCGAAAGCCACAAGTAACAACGCAACTTCCTTGCTCTTGCTCTTGCTCTTGCTCTTGCTCTTGCTCTTGCTCTGTTTTTGATTTTGCTTCTAAGCGCGCGATAGTCCAGGCAACACAAATTGCGACTTCAGGAGGCCTCACTCCGGCCTTGCTCCCGGGAGGACCGCGCTGTAGGGCCCATCCTGGGCCCCAGCGCTTGACGGGCATCCATGCCCGTCACCTCCCTACGCAAGGCCTGCGTTCGGCCTCCTGAAGTCGCGAAGTTACGGGCGGCGCCTGGGCTGGCGCAGCTGTCGCTCGCAGGGGTTGGCGCTAGCCTCTTGATAGCCAAAGCCAAAGCCAAAGCCAAAGCCAAAGCCAAAGCCAAAGCCAAAGCCAAAGCCAAAGCCAAAGCCAAAGCCAAAGCCAGCGGCTCGCACTTGCATGGCCAGTACAAAATCCATCAATACAACTATCAGCCGCTTTGGCCTCACCGCCATACAACCGTCTCATAGCCTTCCTAGCATGGCTCCCATCGCTTCGATGAGGACCGGCCATGAACAACGTCACCCCAGGCGCACAGATGAAAGTGCGTGGTATCCACAAACGCTTCGGCGCCTTCACCGCGCTCAACGACGTGTCCCTCGACATCGCCGCCGGCGAGCTGGTCTGCCTGCTCGGCCCCTCCGGCTGCGGCAAGACCACCCTGCTGCGCTGCATCGCCGGCCTCGAGCGCCAGGACCGCGGCACCCTGCACATCGGCGAGCGCGACATCTCCGAACTGCCACCCCAGGCCCGCGACTACGGCATCCTGTTCCAGTCCTACGCGCTGTTTCCCAACCTCACCGTCGAGGCCAACATCGCCTACGGCCTGACCGGCGACAGCCGCGACGCCGCCCGCCAGCGGGTCGCCGAAATGCTCGAACTGGTCGGCCTTTCGGGCAGCGAAAAGAAATACCCCGGCCAATTGTCCGGCGGCCAGCAACAACGCGTCGCCCTGGCCCGCGCCCTGGCCCCCAAACCCTCGCTGCTGCTGCTCGACGAACCGATGTCGGCACTCGACGCCCGGGTGCGCGAGCACCTGTGCACCGAGCTGCGCCAACTGCAGCGCCAGCTCGGCATCACCACCCTGATGGTTACTCACAACCAGGACGAAGCCATGCTGATGGCCGACCGCATCGCCGTGATGAACAACGGCCAGGTCGAGCAGTACGCTACCCCCCAGGCCATCTACGACCAGCCGGCCACGCCGTTCGTCGCCGAGTTCGTTGGCCAAGGCAACTGGCTGCCGTTCCAGCGCAGCGGCGACAGCCATGCCCAGGTCGGCGGCATGCACATGCGCCTGGCGAGCAACGCCGGGGGCGCCAGCAGCGGCCGCCTGTTCTGCCGCCCCGAGGCGATCACCGTCAACCCGCTGGTGCACGAGGAAAACCTGTTCCCGGCCAAAGTCCGCGAGATCACCTTCCTCGGCAACCGCTGCCGCATGAGCTTCGAGCTCATGGCCCTGCCGGGGCATGCGCTGCTCGCCGAGCTGGCGCCGGAGGCCATGCCGCGCCTGGGCTCGCAGGACATCTGGGTGGCGCTGCCGCCGCACAGCCTGCAGGTGTTTGCCTGAGATGGCCGCGTCCATGAGCCAGCCGCTTTTCCAGGCCAAGGCCGCGCCGCGCCGCGGGGTCGCCCTGGGTGATCGCCTGTTCGTCGTCGGTGGCAAGAGCCTGCTGCTGATCCTGCTGGTGCTGGCGGTGCTGCTGCCGCTGCTGGCGATCTTCTGGAAAGGCTTCAGCGCTGAGGCCGGGCAGGGCGGTGGCTTGCCGGCCGCCCGTGAACTGTTTGCCAGCGCCAACTTCCACTGGCTGCTCGGCAACAGCCTGTCGGTGGCCGGCACCGTCGCGCTCATCGTCGTGCCGCTGGCCTACCTGTTCGCCTATGCCCTGCAGCGCACGCTGATACCGGCCAAGGGCCTGTGGCGCGGTATTTCGTTGCTGCCGCTGCTGGCACCGTCGATGCTGCCGGCCATTGCCCTGGTCTACCTGTTCGGCAACCAGGGCCTGCTGCGCGGGCTGCTCAGCGACAACATCTACGGCTTCTGGGGCATCGTCCTCGGCGAGGCTATCTACACCTTCCCCCATGCCTTGATGATCCTGCTGTCGGCGCTGTCGCTGGCCGACGCACGGCTGTTCGATGCCGCCTCGAGCATGGGCGCCGGGCCTGTCCGGGCGTTCTTCAGCGTCACCTGGCCAGCCACGCGCCAGGCCGTGTTCGCCGCCTTCTGCCTGGTGTTCACCCTGACCATCACCGACTTCGGCGTGCCGGTGGTGGTGGGTGGCGATTACCAGGTACTGGCGCTGGAAGCCTACAAGGCGGTGGTCGGCCAGCAGCAGTTTGGCCGCGGCGCGCTGATTGGCATGGTGCTGCTGGTGCCGGCGCTGCTCAGCTTTGCCGTCGACGCCTGGCTGCGCCGACGCCAGGGCCAGGGCATGAGTGGCCGCGCCCAGGTGTTCGAGCCTAAGCCGTCGAAGCTGCGCGACAACTGTTTTCTGGCCATCGTGCTGCTGGTGTGCGCGGTGCTGCTGGTGGTGAGCGGCATGGCGGTGTACTCGTCGCTGGTCAAGTTCTGGCCCTACAACCTGTCGCTGTCGCTCAAGCACTACAGGTTCGACGACACCGCCGGCGGCGGCTGGCTGGCCTACCGCAACAGCGTGACCATGGCCCTGTGCACGGCGCTGATCGGCAGCGTGGTGATCTTCACCGGCGCCTACCTGATGGAAAAGGCCCAGGGCCTGCGCCCGCTCAACCAACTGCTGCGCCTGCTCAGCTTCATTCCCATGGCGGTGCCGGGCTTGGTGCTGGGCCTGGGCTACGTGTTCTTCTTCAACCTGGCCGGCAACCCGCTGCATGTGTTCTACGGCAGCATGGCGCTGCTGGTGGTGTGCACCATCGCCCACTACCTGACCACCGCGCAGATGACCGCCACCACCGCCCTGCGCCAGCTCGACAGCGAGTTCGAAGCCGCCGCGCTGTCGCTCAAGGCGCCGCTGTACAAGCACTTTGTGCGCGTCACCGTGCCGATCTGCCTGCCGGCGCTGCTGGACATCATCCGCTACCTGTTCGTCTCGGCGATGACCACGGTGTCGGCGGCGATCTTCCTCTACAGCCCCGACACCATCCTTGCCGCCGTCGCCGTGCTGAACATGGACGATGCCGGCAACGTCGGCGGCGCCGCGGCCATGTCCACCCTGATCCTGCTCACCAGTGCCGCCGCTTCGTTGGTACTGGCCGGCGCATCACGCGGCCTGCTGCGCCGCTCCCAGGCCTGGCGCCAGCGCGCGCCCGGCCACTGACCGACTGCCCATACCCATAGGAAACGCACCATGTTCAAGCCCTTCGCACTTGCCGCTGCCGTATCCGCCGTCTTCACCCTGCAAGCTTCGGCCGCCACCCAGCTGACCGTCTACACCGCCCTGGAGGCCGAACAGCTCAAGCGCTACCAGCAGGCCTTCGAGAAGGCCAACCCGGACATCGAGATCAAGTGGGTACGGGATTCCACCGGCATCATCACCGCCAAGCTTCTGGCCGAAAAAGACCGCCCGCAGGCCGACGTGGTATGGGGCCTGGCGGCTTCCAGCCTGGCCATTCTCGACCAGAACGGCATGCTTGAAGCCTACGCACCGAAAGACCTGGGCAAGATCTCGGCAAACTACCGCGACGCCGCCAACCCGCCGGCCTGGGTGGGCATGGACGTATGGGCCGCGACCCTCTGCTTCAACACCGTCGAGGCCGAGAAACAGGGCCTTAGCAAGCCGGTGAGCTGGCAGGACCTGACCAAGCCTGAATACAAAGGCAAGATCGTCATGCCCAACCCGGCCTCCTCCGGCACTGGTTTCCTCGACGTCAGCGCCTGGCTGCAGACCTTCGGCGAGCCCCAGGGCTGGGCCTACATGGATGCGCTGCACCAGAACATCGGCCAGTACGTTCACTCCGGCTCCAAGCCGTGCAAGCTGGCAGCGGCTGGCGAATTCCCGATCGGGATCTCGTTCGAATACCCGGCGGTGCAGCTCAAGCGCCAGGGCGCGCCGTTGGACATCGTGCTGCCGAAGGAGGGCCTGGGCTGGGAGATCGAGGCCACGGCGCTGATCAAGGGCTCGCCCAAGACCGACGCGGCCAAGCGCCTGGCCGACTTTTCGGCCAGCCCGGCGGCGATGGAACTGTACAAGGAGAACTTCGCCGTGCTCGCCGCGCCAGGGATCGCCAAGCCGCAGACCGAGCTGCCGGCCGACTATGAGCAGCGCCTGATCAAGAACGACTTCGCCTGGGCCTCGAAAAACCGTGACCAGATCCTCAGCGAATGGCGCAAGCGCTATGACGGCAAGTCGGAGAAAGTCGCGCAGCAGTAGGCCCGGCGAGGCCTGCGGCCTCGTTCGCCGGCAAGCCGGCTCCTACCGGTCGCTGTAGGAGCCGGCTTGCCGGCGAACATTCCGTGCCTCAGGCGCAGGCCAGTGCGCTGCGACGGCGAGGACATGGGTGGCTATGGTGTGGTCAGCCACGAACGCATTGGCGCCGTCTACAGCTCCTCTACCAGGGCATCCAGCTGCTCCTGGCGCTCGGCCTGGTTGACCTTGGCCCCGGGATTGAGCGTCGACCATTGCGGATGTGCTCGCGCCTTGCTCAGCGCCTCGGGCAGCTTGCCCTCGCGCCAGCTCGTGGCATCCGGCGCCGCCAGGCGAATGCTGTCCTGCGCCGCATGCCCACGCCCCTCCAATGCCACCATCAGCTGCTGCTGACGCAGCGCCAACAAGCGCAACACCGTGTCGTCCACGGTCAGCTCACGCTGCCCCTTGAGCTTGCCCATCAGCCGCGATCCATAGTTGCGCGCGGTCTGCAGCGCGCCGCCGGCAATCGCCCCGGCCAGGGCGGCGGCGCCGAGGGTCAGGCCGCCCACCAGCAGGTCTACCCCCGCCCCCGCCGCCGCACCTGCGGCCACGCCGCTGCCCAGGCGCACGCCCAGCAGCTTCAAGGTCTCGGGGTTGAACAGGTCATCGCCCCAGCGGCCGTCGAGCAACGGCAGGTCACCGGCGTTGGCATCTTCGCGGCGGAAGGCGTAGAGCTTGAGCAGCGCCTCGACGCAGCGCTGCTCGCGCTGGCGCACGTCCTGACGCAGGGCCTCGATGGCCTGGGCCTCGGCGGCCGGTTCCGCGGCGACGGCGCGCCGGCAGGCGGCGCAGTCGAGCAGCAATTCGGCGACCAGGCGCTTGCCGCTGTGCCGGCGGGCCAGGCGCTGGGCCTGCTGGTCGTCGATCAGCCGTTGCAGGGCTGGGCGGGCCTCCTCCAGCAGCAGGGCCAGGCTTTCGTAGAGGCGGCGCTCGCCGTCTTCGGGTGGGGCCACGCTGTCGAACCGCACCAGCGCATGCAGGCCCAGGCGGGCCAGGGCCTCACGCCATTGCGGCTCACGGTGGTGCTGGCTGGCGACGAAGTTGAGCACCGGCAGCAGCGGCTTGCCGCAGCCGGCCAGCACCTGCAGTTCGTCGCGGTACTTGGCCAGCACCGGCTCCCGGGCGTCGATCACGTACAGGCCGGCGTTGCTCGCCAGCAACTGGCGCAGCACCTTGGCTTCTTGCTCGAAACGCTGGCGCGCCTCGCTGCCCTGCAGGAAGCGCTCCAGGCGGGCTGGGCCGTCCAGGCGTTCGCCCGGCCGCTCCAGGCGCTCGAGATAGTCGAGCAGGGCGATGGCGTCTTCCAGGCCCGGGGTGTCGTACAGCTCCAGCAGCGGCTGGCCATCCACCGACAGGCGTGCGCCTTCGACATGACGGGTGGTGCTGGGGCGGTGCGAAACCTCGCCGAAGCCGACATCGCGGGTCAGGGTGCGCAGCAGCGAAGTCTTGCCGACATTGGTATGGCCGACCACGGCCAGTTTCAGCGGCTCAGTCATGGCCATGCTCCAGCCAGGTCAGGGGCGAGGTGTCGGCGTGGGCCAGGCCGAGGCGGTCGAGCGCTGCGTGCCAGTCGCCCAGGCGCGCGGCGTCCTGGGCCTGGCCAGGCGCTGCCTGCAACAGCCAGACGCGCGTGGCGCCAGCATTGCGCGCAAGCTCGGCGAGCAGCGCCAGGCTGCCGCGGTCCGGCGAGCGCTGCGGGTCGCAGGCGATGGCCAGGCGTGCCGGCGGGAAGCGGCCGAGTTGCTCCAGCAGCTTGTTGCGCGATTCGCGGCTGTCGAGCACGCCGGCATCGACCACGCCCTTGGGCAGTGCCGGGGGCCAGGGGCGCTGGTCATCCAGCTCCAGGCCAACCAGCAGGGCGCCGCTGCTGGCGCTTTCCAGCTGGCTGGCCGCGAAGCGTGGCAATGCCTCGGGGGCGGCGTCCTGCACGCCGATGCGTTCGCTGCGTGGCATCAGCGCGTCGCGCAGCGGCGCGTAACCGGGCAGGTTGAGGTCCAGGGCCAGGCGCGCGCGGCCCTGGCGCCAGCGCCACAGGCACAACGCGGCCAGCGCCAGGCGCGGCAGCAGGCCGTAGACCAGCACCACGCCGAGCAGCCAGCTGGCCCAGGCCTGGCGTGCCAGGTCGAGGGCCGGCAGGCTGTCGCCGCTGGCGCGGATCATCGCGGCGTCTGGCACGTTGAAACCGAGCAGCGCGGGCAGGGCGCCCAGGGCCTGGGTCAGGCCAATGAAGGGTTCGGCGGCCAGCAGCGTGGTTTCCCAGACGAAACCGTAGCGCCGCGTCGCCAGCAGCGCCAGGAGCATGCCCAGGGCGCTGAGCATCGCCAGCAGCCACAGGCCATGCACCAACAGGCCGAGCAGCCAGCGGTTCAGGCGCTGGCGCTGCAGCAATACCAGCAGCGCCGGGGCCAGTTGCGCGGCCTTGGCGTCGCGGGCGAAGCGCTCGCTCAGCCATAGCCACAAGCGTCCCAGCGCCGCGCCTTGGTCGCCCGCGAACAGCAAACCCAGCGCCCAGCCGATCAGCAACAGCAGGTTGACCCCGAGCAGGCTGCCCAGGGCCCAGAACACGTTGACCGGGCGCTGGCCGTCGCCCAAGGCGGCCATGCCGAGGCCGGCGCCGCTGAGCCCGGCGAACAGCAGCAGAGCCAGCAGCGCCAGGCGCGCGCCCTGTTTCCAGTGACGCAGCGCCGTGCTCATGCCGTCGCGCTCGGCCAGCCACAGGGCGCGGGTTTCGATGCGCGTTGCCAGGTCGCCGCCTTGCTGGCGGGCGCGGCGGTTGGCCTCCTGGTCTTCCAGGGGGCCGGCGTGTTCCTCGCGCAGGCGCACCGCTTCGGTGAGCCAGCGCTTGTCGAGTGGCGTCAGTGCGGTCACAAGCTCTTCCATTGCACAGGTCAGGGCGCAAGCATAACCCACGTGCCCGGTGCTATCCTCGCCGGCATGAATACATCACTCCCCCTCAGCCTGATCGCGGCGCTCGCCGAGAACCGTGTGATCGGCATCGACAACTCCATGCCCTGGCACTTGCCGGGGGATTTCAAGTACTTCAAGGCCACCACCCTGGGCAAGCCGATCATCATGGGGCGCAAGACCTGGGACTCGCTGGGCCGGCCGCTGCCGGGGCGCTTGAATATCGTGGTCAGCCGCCAGCCAGGGCTGCAGCTCGAAGGCGCCGAGGTGTTCGCCTCGCTGGAACAGGCGCTGGTACGCGCCGAGCAGTGGGCGCGGGAGCAGGGTGTCGATGAGCTGATGCTGATCGGTGGCGCGCAGCTGTATGCGCAGGCGCTGGAGAAGGGCCTGGTGAGCCGGATGTACCTGACCCGGGTGGAGCTGTCGCCGCAGGGGGATGCCTGGTTCCCCGAATTCGACAACAGCCAGTGGCACCTGGCCTTGAGCGCGGCACAGGCTGAAGAGGGCAAGCCTGCCTATCACTTCGAGGTCTGGGACAGGGCTTGAGGTTGCTGGGGCTGCTGCGCAGCCCTCTGGCGACACAAGGCCGCTCCTACAGGGAAAAATCGGAGCGGCGCGATTAGCTGTAGGCGCCGGCTTTGCCGGCGAATGCGGCCTCAGGAATGGTTCAACTCGGCATGCTCATCGCCGCCCAGCACCTGCTGATCGGTCTGCTTGAGCAACTGGCTGGTGACCACGCCGGCGGTCATCGACCCATTCACGTTCAGCGCCGTGCGGCCCATGTCGATCAGCGGTTCCACCGAGATCAGCAGCGCCACCAGTTCCACTGGCAGGCCCATGGCCGGCAGCACGATCAGCGCGGCGAAGGTGGCGCCGCCACCGACCCCGGCGACGCCGGCCGAGCTGAGGGTGACGATGGCCACCAAGGTGGCGATCCACAGCGGGTCGAAGGTGTCGATGCCTACCGCCGGGGCGACCATCACCGCCAGCATCGCCGGGTACAGGCCGGCGCAGCCGTTCTGGCCGATGGTGGCGCCGAACGAGGCGCTGAAGCTGGCGATCGACTGCGGCACGCCCAGGCGCAGGGTCTGCGCCTCGATGCTCAGCGGGATGCTGGCAGCGCTGGAGCGGCTGGTGAAGGCGAAGGTCAGCACCGGCCAGACCTTGCGCAAGAAGCGCAACGGGCTGACCCCGGTCAGCGCCAGGATCACCCCGTGGACCACGAACATCAGGCCCAGGCCGATGTACGAAACCACCACGAAGCTGCCCAGCTTGAGGATGTCCTCCAGGTTGGAGCTGGCCACCACCTTGGTCATCAGTGCCAGCACGCCGTAGGGGGTGAGCTTCATCACCAGGCGCACCAGGCGCATCACCCAGGCCTGCAGCACGTCGATGGCCGCCAGCGCGCGTTCGCCTTTGTCCTTGTCGTCCTTGATCAGTTGCAAGGCGGCAAGGCCCAGGAACACGGCGAAGATCACCACGCTGATGATCGAGGTCGGCTTGGCCCGGGCCAGGTCGCCCACCGGGTTGCTCGGCACGAACGACAGCAGCAGCTGCGGGATGTTGAGGTCGGCGACCTTGCCCGCGTAGTCGTTGTGGATGGCTTGCAGGCGCGCGCTTTCCTGGACGCCAGCCACCAGGCCCTCGGCGCTGAGGCCGAACAGGTTGGTCAGGGCGATGCCGATCAGGGCGGCGATGGCGGTGGTCAGCAGCAGGGTGCCAATGCTCAGCACGCTGATCCGGCCCAGTGACGAGGCGTTGTGCAGACGGGTCACGGCGCTGAGGATCGAGGCGAAGATCAGCGGCATGACGATCATCTGCAGCAGGCCGACGTAACCGTTGCCGACCAGGTCGAGCCAGGCGATGGTGGCCTTGAGCACCGGGTGGCCCGCGCCGTACAGCGTGTGCAGGACCAGGCCGAAGAGCACGCCCAGCACCAGGCCGAGCAGGACCTTTTTAGCCAGGCTCCAGTCGGTGCGGCGGGTTTGTGCCAGGCCCAGCAGCAGGGCCAGGAACGCCAGCAGGTTGAGTGACAGGGGCAGGTTCATTGAAGCTCCAGAAAAAGGCAGAAGAGGCATCGCCTCTGTGAGCGATTACGAACGGAAATGCTAACAGCCTGAAAACAAACGAATTTATACCCAAAAGTAATTTGCATAGTCGTTAATGGAATAACGACCTGTCGTTATTGGCAATCAACATGGCGTTTGCGGTTGCGTCGGGGTCGGTGTCGAACGTCTGGTTGTCACGAATCGGGTCTAGGGTTGAGCGGCCACGTCTTTGGGAGAACTGCACATGATGTCTGCTCCGAGAATCCTCGCCGCCAGCCTGGCCTTGCTGCTCAGCGCCAACGGCTGGGCGGCCACCGAGCTCAAGCACTGGCCCGCCGAGGCCGCGAAACAGCTGGATGCGATGATTGCCGCCAATGCCAACCAGGGCAACTATGCGGTGTTCGACATGGACAACACCAGCTACCGCTTCGACCTCGAGGAGGCATTGCTGCCGTTCATGGAGAACAAGGGCCTGCTGAGCCGCGACAAGCTCGACCCTTCGCTCAAGCTGATGCCGTTCAAGGATACCGCCGAGCACAAGGAGAGCCTGTTCAGCTACTACTACCGCCTGTGCGAAGTCGACGACATGGTCTGCTACCCGTGGGTGGCCCAGGTGTTCTCCGGTTTCACCCTCGAGGAGCTGAAGGTCCAGGTCGATGAGCTGATGGCTTCGGGCAAGCCGGTGCCGGCGACCTACTTCGACGGCGACCAGGTCAAGACCACCGAAGTGCAGCCGCCCAAGGTGTTTGCCGGGCAGGCCGAGCTGTACAACAAGCTGATGGAGAACGGCATCGAGGTCTATGTGATCTCGGCGGCGTCCGAAGAGCTGGTGCGCATGGTCGCCGCCGACCCCAAGTACGGCTACAACGTCAAACCGCAGAACGTCATCGGTGTCAGCCTGCTGCTCAAGGATCGCCAGAGCGGCGCACTGACCACCGCGCGCAAGCAGATCAGCGCCGGGCACTACGACCCCAAGGCCAACCAGCACCTCGAACTGACCCCCTACCTGTGGACCCCGGCGACCTGGATGGCCGGCAAGCAGGCGGCCATCCTCACCTACATCGATGAGTGGAAGAAACCTGTGTTGGTGGGCGGCGACACGCCAACCAGCGATGGCTACATGCAGTTCCACGGTGTCGACGTGAGCAAGGGCGGCATCCACCTGTGGATCAACCGCAAGGCCAAGTACATGGACCAGTTGAACGGGATGATCGCGAAGAACGCGGCGGCCCAGGCCAAGCAAGGCTTGCCGGTGACGGCGGACAAGAACTGGGTGATCGTCACGCCCGAGCAGATACAGTAGCCGACGACGCGTTTACCTGTAGGAGCGGCCTTGTGTCGCGAAGCGGCCCCAGGACTGCAGCGTTGACGCCTGTATTGCTGGGGCCGCTTCGCGGCCCTTTCGCGACACAAGGCCGCTCCTACAGGGCAATAAAAAAACCGGCGCACCAGGCGCCGGTTTTTTCATGCCTTCAACGCCTCACAGCCCTTCGAGCATCGCCTTGTTGCGCACCGCGCCCTTGTCGGCGCTGGTGGCCAGCAGGGCGTAGGCCTTCAGCGCGGTGGTCACCTTGCGTGGGCGTGCTTCGGCTGGCTTCCAGCCCTTCTTGTCCTGCTCGATGCGGCGTGCGGCCAGCTCGTCGTCGCTGACCAGCAGGTTGATCGAGCGGTTGGGGATGTCGATCAGCACCTTGTCGCCGTCCTGCACCAGGCCGATGGCGCCACCTGCGGCCGCTTCCGGCGAGGCGTGGCCGATGGACAGCCCCGAGGTACCGCCGGAGAAGCGACCGTCGGTGAGCAGGGCGCAGGCCTTGCCCAGGCCCTTGGATTTCAGGTACGAGGTCGGGTAGAGCATCTCTTGCATGCCCGGGCCGCCTTTCGGGCCTTCGTAGCGGATGATCACGATGTCGCCGGCCTTCACTTCGTCGGCGAGGATGCCGCGCACGGCGCTGTCCTGGCTTTCGAAGATCTTCGCGGTGCCTTCGAACACCAGGATCGAGTCGTCGACCCCGGCGGTCTTCACCACGCAACCATCCAGGGCGATGTTGCCGTACAGCACGGCCAGGCCGCCCTCTTGCGAGTAGGCGTGCTCGACGCTGCGGATGCAGCCGTTTTCGCGGTCGTCGTCGAGGGTTTCCCAACGGGTCGACTGGCTGAAGGCGGTTTGCGTAGGGATGCCGGCCGGGCCTGCCTTGAAGAAGGTGTGCACGGCTTCGTCGTCGGTCTGGGTGATGTCCCACTTGGCGATGGCCTCTTCCATGCTGCGGCTGTGCACGGTCGGCAGGTCGGTGTGCAGCAGGCCGCCACGGGCCAGGGAGCCGAGGATGCTGAAGATGCCGCCAGCGCGGTGTACGTCTTCCATGTGGTACTTCTGGATGTTCGGCGCCACCTTGCACAGCTGCGGCACCTTGCGCGACAGGCGATCGATGTCGCGCAGGTCGAATGCCACCTCGCCTTCCTGGGCGGCGGCCAGCAGGTGCAGGATGGTGTTGGTCGAGCCGCCCATGGCGATGTCGAGCATCATGGCGTTCTCGAACGCCTTGAAGTTGGCGATGCTGCGCGGCAGCACCGATTCGTCGTTCTCGCCGTAGTAGCGTTTGCACAGCTCGACGATGGTACGGCCGGCGGTGAGGAACAGCTGCTCGCGATCGGCGTGGGTGGCCAGGGTCGAGCCGTTGCCCGGCAGGGCGAGACCCAAGGCTTCGGTCAGGCAGTTCATCGAGTTGGCGGTGAACATGCCGGAGCACGAACCGCAGGTCGGGCAGGCGCTGCGCTCGTACTCGGCGACCTTCTCGTCGCTGGCGGTGGAGTCGGCGGCGATGACCATGGCATCGACCAGGTCCAGGCCATGGCTGGCCAGCTTGGTCTTGCCGGCCTCCATCGGGCCGCCGGAAACGAAGATCACCGGGATGTTCAGGCGCAGGGCGGCCATCAGCATGCCGGGGGTGATCTTGTCGCAGTTGGAAATGCACACGATGGCGTCGGCGCAGTGGGCGTTGACCATGTACTCGACGGCGTCGGCGATGATCTCGCGGCTGGGCAGCGAATAGAGCATGCCGTCGTGGCCCATGGCGATGCCGTCGTCCACGGCGATGGTGTTGAACTCTTTCGCCACGCCACCGGCGCGTTCGATCTCGCGGGCGACCAGCTGGCCCAGGTCCTTCAGGTGCACGTGGCCTGGGACGAACTGGGTGAACGAGTTGGCGATGGCGATGATCGGCTTCTTGAAGTCTTCGTCCTTCATCCCGGTGGCGCGCCACAGGGCACGCGCGCCGGCCATGTTGCGGCCCTGGGTGGAGGTCTTGGAACGATAATCAGGCATGGAGCGCTCCTGGCGGCTTAATCAGGTCACTAATAGGGGAGTGAGCTTCTCTTGTCCTCATGCGCCGAGGGCCGGTTGCCACAGGCAAGGATGGGCGTCGAAGGACCGCGCGGGATCGCCGCAGGCTCGACCAGAGCTCATAAACCCGCCGGGGATGACTGGCGATGAATAGGCCGATTCTACACCGCTGGCGCGGCGAGGGAATGCAGATGTGCAGGCTTGGGCGGGAGATTGCAGCAGGAAAGGGCCGCTCGGCGGCCCTTTTTGGCAGAGATCAGCTGTTTGGCAGCAAGCGGCAGGTGATGCTCTTGATGTAGCGGGTTTCGGCGATCGCCGGGTGTACCGGATGGTCCGGGCCCTGGCCGCCGCGTTCGAGCAACTGCAGGTTGCGGTCCAGGTGGCGGGCGCTGGTCAGCAGGATGTTGTGCAGGTCGTCCTCGGGCAGGTGCATCGAGCACGAGGCGCTGACCAGGATGCCGTCCTTGTTGAGCATGCGCATGGCCTGTTCGTTGAGGCGACGGTAGGCCGCCTCGCCGTTTTTCAGGTCTTTCTTGCGCTTGATGAAGGCGGGTGGGTCGGCAATGATCACGTCGAAGCGCTCCTCGGCGGCTTTCAGCTCGCGCAGGGCCTCGAACACGTCGCCTTCGATGCAGGTCAGCTTCTCGCTGATGCCGTTCAGCGCGGCGTTGCGCTCGACGCCGTCCAGGGCGAAGCCCGAGGCATCCACGCAGAACACTTCGCTGGCGCCGAACGCGCCGGCCTGCACACCCCAGCCACCGATGTAGCTGAACAGGTCGAGCACGCGCTTGCCCTTGACGTAGGGGGCCAGGCGCGCGCGGTTCATGCGGTGGTCGTAGAACCAGCCGGTCTTCTGCCCTTCGCGTACCGGGGCCTCGAACTTGACGCCGTTCTCTTCCAGCGCCACCCAGTCCGGCACTTCGCCGTAGACGGTCTCGACATAGCGTCCGAGGCCTTCGGCGTCACGGGCGGCGGAGTCGTTCTTGAACAGGATGCCGCTGGGCTTGAGCACCTGGACCAGGGCGGCGATCACGTCGTCCTTGTGCGCTTCCATGGTGGCCGAGGCCAGTTGCACCACGAGGATGTCGAAGAAGCGGTCGACCACCAGGCCCGGGAGCAGGTCGGAGTCGCCGTATACCAGGCGGTAGCACGGCTTGTCGAACAGGCGCTCGCGCAGCGACAGGGCCACGTTCAGGCGGTGCACCAGCAGCGACTTGTCCAGGGGCAGCTTGGCGTCGCGCGACAGCAGGCGCGCGCAGATCAGGTTGTTCGGGCTCACGGCCACCACGCCCAGGGGCTTGCCGCTGGCGCTTTCGAGAATGGCCTGCTGGCCGGCCTTCAGGCCCTGCAGCGGGGTCGCGGCAACGTCGACTTCATTGCTGTAGACCCACAGATGGCCGGCGCGCAGGCGGCGGTCGGCGTTGGCTTTGAGACGAAGGCTGGGCAGGGACATGACGTCGCTCCGGGAAAAAAGAGCGGGAGTATACCGCGTCGGCCCCGGATTCGCTGTCGCCTGCGACCAAGCGTGAGCTTATCGCTTCATCCTGTAGGGACCGCTCCTACAGGTTCGGTTGGGCCGGTCAGAAGGTGTACGCGAGCCGCGGGTGAGCGCACTGTAGGCGCGGCCTTGCCGGGGCGCCGGACCGGTCGGAAAGGGCCGCGAAGCGGCCCCGGCGATTCATGCGGCGTAGCTGAAACCTGGGGCCGCTGCGCGCCCCATCGCGACGCAAGGCCGCTCCTACAGGTTTGGTTGGGCCGGTCAGAAGGTGTACGCGAGCCGCGGGTGAGCGCACTGTAGGAGCGGCCTTGCCGGGGCGCCGGACCGGTCGGAAAGGGCCGCGAAGCGGCCCCGGCGATCCATGCGGCGTAGCTG
>NZ_JAMYBV010000017.1:0-101626 GCF_024126635.1 Pseudomonas sp. VA159-2
GCACGGCAGTGCATGCACATGTTTCAACCGATCGGGTCATCAAGGCCGCTAAAACCAAAAGACCTTGAAAGGGATGGCCGTAAGGGCGGAAAGGTGACTAAGCGTCGATATAGCAAATGAATGCGCTTACATCTGTGAATACCTACACCGACCGTCTTTGACTTTGACTTTGACTTTGACTTTGACTTTGACTTTGACTTTGACTTTGACTTTGACTTTGACTTTGACTTTGACTTCAAAAACCATAACCTATTGAAGCCCTACCCGCCAATACAACAATCAACGCCATACAAAGAATAGCGAAACAAACACCCAAAAAGAAGGGATGCCACCCCACCTCCCGGCAGCAGCGAACATCCCCCCCAGCTACTGCCCCGCCACCTCACTGGCCGGCGCCAGTTGCAACACCTCGCTGGTATAAGCCCACTCCTCCTGAACCTTCTGCGGATGCTCGTTCAACTTGATCCCGTAGGACGGAATGATCTGCCTGACCTTAGCCTGCCACTGCGGCGTGGCCAACTTGTCCTTGAATACCTTGCCCAGCAAGTCGAGCATGATCGGCGGCGCGGTCGAGGCCCCCGGCGAGGCGCCGAGCAAGCCGGCGATGCTGCCGTCCTTGGCGGTGACGATCTCGGTGCCCAACTTCAGCACCCCACCCAGGTTCTCGTCCTTCTTGATGATCTGCACCCGCTGCCCAGCCTGCCACAAGCGCCAATCCTCCTTCCTGGCCTCGGGAAAGTAGGTCTGCAAGGCGGCGAAACGGTCATCGTCCGATTGCAACACCTGGCCAACCAGGTACTGCACCAGGTCGAATTCACGCACCCCGACCCGCACCATCGGCCAGGTGTTGTGCAGCGACATGCTGGCGAACAGGTCGAGCAGCGAACCCTCCTTGAGGAACTTGGTGGAGAACGTGGCGAACGGCCCGAACAGGATCATGCGCTTGCCATCGAGCACCCGGGTGTCCAGGTGCGGCACCGACATCGGCGGCGCGCCGGTGGCGGCGATGCCATAGGCCTTGGCCATGTGCCGCTGGGCGATGGCCGGGTTGTCGGTAACCAGGAACGAGCCCCCCACCGGGAAGCCGGCATAGTCCTTGGCCTCGTCGATCCCCGACTTCTGCAGCAGCGTCAACGCCGCGCCGCCGGCGCCGATGAACAGGAACTTGGCATCGGTGGCGGCGCTGCTGCCGTCCTTGAGGTTCTTGTACTGCACATGCCAACTGCCATCGTCGTTGCGGGTGATGGCCTCGACCTCGCTGGACAGCTTGAGGTCGAAGTTCGGCCGGGTCTGCAGGTAGCCGACGTATTGGCGGGTGATCTCTCCGAAGTTGACGTCGGTGCCGATCGGCGTCCAGGTGACCGCGAGTTTCTGCTTGGGGTCGCGCCCTTCCATCATCAGCGGCACCCACTTGGCGATCTGCGCCGGGTCTTCGGAATACTGCATCGGCTTGAACAGCGGGCTGGCCTGCAACGCCTGGTAGCGGCGCTTGAGGAAGCTGATGTTGTCGTCGCCCCAGACAAAGCTCATGTGCGGCGTGGTATTGATGAACGAGCGCGGGTTCTGCAGCACCCCCTGCTTGACCTGCCAGGCGAGAAACTGCCGCGTCACCTGAAACGACTCGTTGATCTCCACCGCCTTGCTGATGTCGATCTTGCCGTCCTTCTCCGGCGTGTAGTTGAGTTCGGCCAGGGCCGAGTGGCCGGTACCGGCGTTGTTCCAGCCGTTGGAGCTCTCTTCGGCGACCTTGTCCAGGCGCTCGACCATCTGCATCGACCAACTCGGTTCCAGCTCGTTGAGCCAGACCGCCAGGGTGGAACTCATGATGCCGCCGCCCACCAGCAGCACGTCCACGCGCTTGCTCTCGGCAGCCTGGGCATGCAACCCCAGGGCCAGGGCCAGGCCGGCCAGCGCCCATTTGCTCTTGTACGAGATATTCATGTGCTGCGTCCTCACCTGCGCGGGTCCTTGAAGCCTAACTGGGGCAAGCTTAGCTGACTGAAATGCTCAAGCATGGTGAGTGAATCAATATGAACGCCTGTCACCCGCCATCAGTCGGACCCTGAAACCGTTCGCGAACGAGGCATGCACATGACAAGCACAGTCGGCGATTTTCTGGTGGAACGCCTCTCACAGTGGGGCGTCAAGCGTATCTACGGGTATCCTGGCGACGGCATCAACGGTGTATTCGGAGCCTTGCGCCGTTCTGGCAAGATCGAGTTCATCCAGTGCCGCCATGAGGAAATGGCGGCCTTCATGGCCAGCGCACACGCCAAGTTCAGCGGGGAACTTGGCGTGTGCATCGCCACCTCGGGGCCAGGCGCCTCGCATCTGCTGACCGGCCTGTACGACGCCCGCCTGGACCACATGCCAGTGCTGGCCATTGTCGGCCAGCAGGCCCGCGGCGCCCTCGGCGGCCACTACCAGCAGGAGCTCGACCTGGTATCGATGTTCAAGGATGTCGCCGGTGCCTATGTGCAGCAAGCCTCGACCCCCGGGCAAGTACGGCACCTGGTGGACCGCGCCGTGCGCACCGCCTTGGGCGAGCGCCGGGTTACCGCCCTGATATTGCCCAACGACCTGCAGGAACAGCCCTACGAGGCCCCCACCAGAACCCATGGCACGTTGCATTCAGGCATCGGGTTCAGCCGGCCCCGCGTGGTACCCCATGAGCCGGACCTGGCCAGGGCCGCGCAACTGCTCAACGCAGGCGAAAAAGTGGCGATACTGGTCGGTGCCGGCGCCCTTGGCGCGCGTGAGCAGGTCCAGGCGCTGGCCGAAAAGCTCGGCGCTGGCGTGGCCAAGGCACTCCTGGGCAAGGCCGTGCTGCCAGACAACCTGCCCTGGGTCACCGGCTGCATCGGCCTGCTGGGCACCGAACCCAGTCTCAAGTTGATGGCCGAATGCGACACCCTGCTGATGATCGGTTCAGGCTTCCCCTATGCCGAGTTCCTGCCCAAGGAAGGCCAAGCGCGTGGTGTGCAAATCGACATCGCCCCAGACATGCTCAGCCTGCGCTACCCGATGGAGATCAACCTGGTAGGCGATGCCGCCGACACCCTGGCCGCGCTACTGCCGCTGGTCGAACACAAGCCCCGGCGCACCTGGCGCAACAGGATCGAACGCTGGCGCCAGGCCTGGGACGCCAAACTGGGCAAACGCGCGCTGGCCAAGGCCAGCCCGATCAATCCGCAGCGGGTGGTGCATGAGCTGTCCCCGCGCCTGCCGAGCAACGCCATCATCACCAGCGACTCGGGCTCGTGCGCCAACTGGTTCGCCCGCGACCTGCACATACAGCCAGGCATGATGTGCTCGCTGTCTGGTGGCCTGGCCTCGATGGGCGCCGCGGTACCCTATGCCATCGCCGCCAAGTTCGCCCATCCCGAACGTAGCGTGGTGGCGCTGGTGGGCGACGGCGCGATGCAGATGAACAACCTGGCCGAACTGATCACCGTGGCCAAGTACTGGCGCCAATGGGGCAACGGTCGCTGGGTCTGCGCGGTGTTCAACAATCAGGACCTCAACCAGGTGACCTGGGAGCAGCGGGTGATGGAAGGCGACCCGAAATACCTCGCCAGCCAGGCGCTACCCGACGTGCCCTACCACCTGTTCGCCATATCCATCGGGCTCAAGGGCCTCTATGTCGAGCGCGAAGAAGACGTCGCCCCTGCCTGGGAGCAGGCATTGGCCAGCGATGTGCCGGTGGTTATCGACTTTCGCACCGACCCTGACGTGCCACCGCTGCCACCGCATATTTCGCTCAAGCAGGCCAGGCAGTTCGCCGGCGCGTTGCTGCAAGACCCGGATCGCGCAGGCATCATCAAGCAGACTGCCAGGCAGTTGGTCAGCGGCGCACTGCCTGGGCGGCGCACCCCATGAGCGCACCTGCCTCCATGAATTTCGAGCTTGCCATCGGCCGATTCTAGAAATACTGTATGAATATTCAGTACTCTTGAGCCAACAGCATGCAACTGATCGCCAAGCTCGGCATCCTCGCCGATGCCGCCAAGTACGACGCGTCCTGCGCCAGCAGTGGTGCGCCAAAGCGCAGCTCGCGCGGCCGCGACGGCCTGGGCGCCACCGATGGCATGGGCATCTGCCATAGCTACACGCCCGATGGCCGGTGCGTGTCGCTGCTCAAGGTGCTGCTGACCAACTTTTGCCTGTACGACTGCCAATACTGTGTCAACCGCCGCTCCAGCAATGTACCGCGTGCGCGCTTCAGCCCCGAGGAGGTGGTGCGCCTGACCCTGGACTTCTATCGGCGCAACTGCATCAGCGGGCTGTTCCTGAGCTCGGGCATCATCCGCTCGGCGGACTACACCATGGAGCAACTGATCCGTGTCGCCCGCCTGCTGCGGGAGGAGCATAACTTTCGCGGCTATATCCACCTCAAGACCATCCCCGATGCCGACCCGCTGCTGATCGAGCAAGCGGGGTACCTGGCCGACCGGCTGAGCGTGAATATCGAGCTGCCGACCGATGCCAGCCTGCGACGCCTGGCGCCAGAGAAGCGCGCCAGCACCATCCGCCAGGCCATGGGCGTGATCCACCAGGGGCTGCAAGCCGTGGCCCATGAGCCGCACGCCCCGCGCTTCACCCCCGCCGGGCAGAGCACTCAAGTGATTGTGGGGGCCGACGCCACCGACGACAGCACCTTGCTACGCAACGCCGAGTCGCTTTACCAAGGCTATGGCCTCAAGCGCGTCTACTACTCAGCCTTCAGCCCGATCCCCGAGAGCCCGGCTAGCGTGCCGCTGGCGGCGCCGCCACTGCTGCGCGAGCACCGCCTGTACCAGGCCGACTTCCTGTTGCGCGGCTATGGCTACAAGGCCGGCGAGCTGCTGGGCGAGGTCGGTAACCTGGCCTTGGACATCGACCCCAAGCTGGCGTGGGCACTGGCCAACCGCGAGGTTTTCCCACTGGATGTCAATCGCGCCGAACCTGCATTGCTGGCGCGTATCCCCGGCATCGGGCTGCGCAGCGTGCAGCGCATGGTCGCCCTGCGCCGCGAGCGGCGCATCCGCTATGACGACCTGATCCAACTGCGTTGCGTGCTGGAAAAAGCCCGGCCCTTCGTGATCACCAGCGATTATCGACCGGCCCAGGCCGAGCTGCGCAGCGGCCTGTTGCGGGCGCGACTGCGCGAGCCTCGGGCCCCGATGCAATTGGGGCTCTGGGCATGATCGCGCTCGACTGCGGCGATGACTTCAGGACCTGGCGCAGCCAGGCTCGGCACCTGCTCAGCCATGGCTTCGATCCAGCAGAAGTCACCTGGAACCATGGCCCCATGGACGACCTGCTGGCAGTGCCCACGCCATTGCCCACCTCCCCAGGGCCATTCCGTGCCCAGGTGCCCGCCACCTTGCTCGATCAGCTCGAGCAGGCGTCACGCTTTCGCGGCGAGCAACGCTGGAATCTATTGTACGAGGTGCTCTGGCGGGTCGCCCATGGCGACCGCAGCGCAATGCTGGCCGGCGACCGGCTGGGCAGCGAGCTGCACAGGCGGATCAAGCAGGTCAGCCGCGAGGCCCACCACCTGCATGCCTTCGTGCGCTTCGTGCCGCTGCCAGCGCCATTGGCCGATACGCTGCAGCTGGACCTGGTCGCCTACCACGAGCCCGCGCACGCCATCCTCGACTGTGCCTGCGGCCATTTTGCCGAGCGCCTGGGGCGGCTGCGCTGGCTGATCGCCACGCCACGCGATGCGGTGCGCTACGATGGCCAGACCCTGGACTACCGCCGACGCTGTCCAGATCAGTGGCGCCAATGGGCGCGCAATGCCGACGACCCTGGGGCCGAGTTGTGGCGCACTTATTATCGGCACATCTTCAATCCGGCGCGGCTCAACCCCGGTGCCCTGCGCCAGCATCTGCCGGGGCGGTTCTGGCGCCACCTCCCGGAAGGGCCCCTGATCCCCGAGCTGGTCGGGCAGGCCCGCCAGGGTAAGCAGCGAGATGGCCAGGCGCTGCAAGTGGCTACGCTTGCAGGCAAACGCATCGGAGACAATCGCCCCACCGGCAAGCCCTGAAATCCACCCCATCAGGCGCCGGCCTTGCAGGGGGGCGGAAATGGCAGCGGCTGCGCCGCTATTCGCCGGCCAGGCCGGCGCCTACAGGGCCGTATCCTCAAGCCGGCGCCTTCATGGCTGCTGATACTGGCTCAGATACTTGTCCAGCAGCGCCTTGTCGCCCTCCCCGGCCACCTGCCACAGGCGCCGCTCGATACCCTGGGCCAGCAGATGCCCCACCGCCGCCTCGATCGCCGACAGCACGCAGAGCTGCGCCGGCTCGTTGGTGGTGTAGCCCACCTCGGCCTCGAGCAGCTTCTTGAACTCGATGAACTTGAACACCCCGGCGCTGCGGCCCACCGAGTAGATGGTCTTGCTGGTCATGACGTTGGCCAGCACCTGCCCGGTGCGTACATCCACCGCCCGCAGGTTGACCGTGACCTGGTCGACCCGGTACTCGCGGGACAGGTCGATGCCCAGGTAGCGCGCGCCCTCGCCGCCACTGCGCACATTGGTGTCGTAGGCGATGATGCCGCCCTCGAGCATCAGGTTGGCGGCCTGCAGCGGCGGCAGCTCGCCCTGGATATTCTCGGCCACGTCGGGCTTTTTCTGCGAGGCGCGGATGATCTTGCGCTCGGTCAGCAGGTTCTGCAGGCCTTCGCGCTCCAGCACCACGAACCAGCCACTGGCATTGAGCGCGTCCATCAGCATGCTGGCGGCGCCTTGGGTGACGCTGGTGGAAAACGAGCTGGCCGGGGTCGGCTTGTACTGCCCGGTCTGGTCGCGGAAACCATACACCACCGCCATCAACCGCCCCCGCGGCCTGGGCATGTTGATCAGGTCGTAGTAGGTCGAGGCGCGCGGCGTCAGGGTTGGGGTCTGGCTGTCCTGTTCGGCCGGCATCGGCTCGCGCAGGCCGCAGCCTTGCAGGGCGGCGAGGATCAGCAGTGTGCTCAGCAGACGTTTCATGGTGTTCTCTCCCCTTGGAAATGGCCGTCCCTCTCAGGGGTTCAGGCCGCTCACGTCGATGATCGAGACTTGCCCGGTGGCGCGGTCGGTGACCCGGATGCTCAAGGCACCGGAGTCGTCGATCACATCGATGAGAAAGGCATCGGTGGCCATGCTGCCGCCCTGGCCGTTGCCAATGTTGTCCAGCAGTTGCCCCAGCAGCCGCGATTCAAGCTGGTTGCTGAAGCGCTCCAGGGCGCTGGTAGTGGCGAACGCGGAGCTGCGGTCCTTGAGGTCGGGATCGTCATGGTCGTTCTGCGCCTGGGCGTTATTCAGCAGCCAGGTGCCGTTGAGCGGGTTGCCGCCGAAGGCCGGGTTGACCGGGGTGTATACCAGCTCCGTGGCCAGGGCCTGGTAACCGAGGCTGGCGGCCAGCAGGCAGGCGGCGACTCGCAGGGGTATGTGGTGGCTCATAGCTCGTCCCTCTCCAGATCGGTTGTGTCCTGCAGCAGCCGTTGCAACTTGCGCTGGATAATCTGCTGGCGGACCAGGTCGGCGGCCTCGACGGCCTCGTCATTGAGTTGCGTGGTGTTCGGCGGCAGGAAGCGCCGGTACACCACCTCGCGTTCGTACTCCACCGTCACCAGGCTGCCCCAGCGGGCATCCGGGCGCTCGCGCACCACCAGGTTGAAGTCGAGCCGGCTGGTGGCGCGCAGCCGGTCGCTGAAGGCGTAGTAGAAGTCGTGACCGATGTGCGAGATGGTGTTGTCGACGATGAACCCCATCATCTCGTCCTCGTCGCCGGCGTAAACCTGTGCCTGCGCCAGGGCCAGGCACAGGCAGGCCATGGCCGCCAGGCGCTTCATGGCGCATCTCCTGAGCCTGCATGGCTGCGGGCGCCGCTGGCGCTCTCGGCGAATGCCTGCTCGGCCACGAACTGCCAGTCGCTGTAGCGCTGCAGGCCTTCGAACGCGCTCCACTGGGCGTCGAAGCCGCTGCGCTTGAGCGGCGTGGCGTCGGAGCGGCTGTACACGCCGGTGATGCGGCCATCGACCGCGCGCAGCAGGCCCCAGTCGTCACTGCCGGTGACCGGGTCGGGGTACAGCCGACGCAGGTGCCGTTGCGGCGACGGGAAGCGGTTGTCCTCGAGCAGTTCGGCCAGCGCCTGCGGGTACTGGGCCAGCCCAGGGGAGGCGCGATAGAAGCTGCGCAGGGCCTGGGCGTACTGGCCGCCGACCCACAGCAGCTGGCGCTCGTGCTCGCGCTGCACGCAGGTGCTCCACAAGGTGCCGCTGGCGGCCAGGGCCACGCTGCTGACCGCGATCAGCAACAGCACCCCCAGGTAGGTGAAGCCACGTTCACCACTCGGCATAGAGGCTGCCATCACGCGCCCTCCCTGTAGCCCCGCTCTTGATGTCGGCGACGCCACCGGCCACGCCTTCGGGCGGTGGCACCAGCTGCCAGGCGTCGCGGCGCTCGCTGATCGGGTCCAGCGGCGCGCTGCGCAGGTAGCGTTGCTCCACCAGTTGCTCGAGGGAATCGGGGTAGCGCCCGGTGTCGCCGTAGTAATGGTCCAGGGCCTCGCGCAGCACCGCCAGGCTCTGGCGCAGGGTGGCCTCGCGGGAGGCCTCGAGGCTGTTGAAGTAGCGCGGCAGGGCGATGGTCATCAGGGTGGCGATGATGGCCATGACCACCAGCAGTTCGATGAGGGTGAAGCCCTTGCTCGGTTTCATCGCCGTCACCATTGCCCATAGGGGATGTTGTTCAGGCCCTTGCCCGGGGCCTGGGAGTACACGTCGAACACATCCTCGCCTTCGCGCGGGTTGTCCGCGGCGCTGTCGTAGGCGCGCAGGCCCCAGCCGCCCTGGTCGTCGGCCTTGGCCGCGCGCAGCGGGTCGTGGGGGATGCGCCGCAGGAAGTAGAACTTCGCGCCCTTGGCGCTGCGCACATCGCGCACGCCGTCCACCAGCACCTGCAGGTTCGGCGGGTAGCCGCTGGCGTTCAGGCGTTTTTCGATATAGCCGGCGTCGAAGGCGCGCTTGTAGGCGTCGATGGCGTCGCGGATCTGGTACAGCGCCTCGCGCAGCTGCTGCTCCTTGCCCCGGCGCACCACGGTCTCGGTCAGCGGCGCGGCCATGCTGGCCAACAGCCCGAGCAGCGCCAGGGTCAGCACCACCTCGATCAGGCTGAAGCCATGCTGGCGGCGGTTCATGGCCGTGGGCTCCGCTCGCTGGGCACCACCGCCATCTGGCCCTGGACCGCCGGCACGGCGTCGGTTTCCGGGCTGGGCGCGTCGGTCGGCACGGCGCCGCTGGGCAGCGGCTGGGCCGGCTGGCGCACCTGCAGGCTCGATTCGGTGCCGGTGGCGAACTCCATGTCCGAGGGGCTCTGGTACGGCAGGTTGCGCACGATGCGCGGGGTGATCGCCAGGACCAGCTCGGACTTGCTGTTCTCGTCATGGTTGCTGCCGAACAGCCGGCCCAGGCCGGGAATGTCGCCAAGGCCGGGGATCTTGTTGCCGCTGCCGGTCTTGTCGTTGCGCACCAGGCCCGCCAGTACCTGGGTCTCGCCATCGTGCAGGCGCAGGCTGGTCTGGGCGTTGCGGGTGTCCACCTGCACCGGGATGGTGCCCTGGCGGGTCGGCTCCAGGGGCGTGGCGTTGCTCACTTCCAGCGCCACCTTGATCGCCACTTCGTTGTTCAGGTGCACGGTGGGCTGCACCTCGAGCTTCAGGCCGACGTCGAGGTAGGTGACGCTCTCGGTGATCACCGGGCCCTGGGTCGACGGTACCGAAGTGGCGCTGATGATCGGCACCCGCTGGCCAATGTGGATGCGCGCCTGCTCACGGTTGCTGACGCGGATCACCGGGCTGGCCAGGGTGTTGATGTCCTTGTCCTGGGCGTTGATCTTGGCCTGGGGCGCCGGGGCGATGGAGATGCGCCCGGAGTTGATGCCGCGCAGCTGGTCGAGCACACCCACCGGGGTGCCGTCGCTGTTGATCACGCCGAAGGTGTTCGGCCATTGCAGGCCGAGGTCGAGGATGCGCGAACGGGCCACCTCCATCACCTCCACCTCCAGCACCACCTCGGGGTTGGACTGGTCCTGGGACTGCAGCAGCTTCTCGGCCATGCGCACGGCGTCGGGGGTGTCGCGCATGGTCAGGGTGTTGAGGCGCTCGTCGACGAACACGTCGCGGGTCTTGAGCATGGTCTTGACCATGTTCAGCGCGGTATTGGCGTCGATGCTGGTCAGGTAGAAGGTGCGCATGACCAGTTCCTGGTAGTCCTTGGTCTTTTGCGGCGAGTCGGGGTAGATCAGCAAGGTGTTGTCGTTGACGATCTTCTGGTGCAGCTGGTTCTGCTCCAGCAGCAGCGCCACGGCGTCCTCGATGCGCACCTCGCGCACGAAGATGGTGGCTTTGATGTCCGGGCGCAGGTCCTTGTCGAAGATGAAGTTGATCCCGGCGACCTGGGCCAGCACCTCGAAGATGGTCTTCAGGTTGGCGTCGCGAAATTCCAGGGTCACCGGCCGCTCCAGCTTGCTGCGCAACTGCGGGAACGGCGTGGCGGTGCGCGCCTGGACGTTCTCGATGTCGCTGCGCAGGGTCTGGCCCTTCTGGTTCTGCGGGTCGAGGCGCAGCACTTCGCGCATGTAGCGCTCGGCGCCGAACAAGTCGCCCTGGCGCAGCGCCGCCTGGCCCAGGGCGACGCGCTCGTCGAGGGTGCGCAGCAGCTCCAGTTGGCGGATGCCTTCCAGGGCTCGGCGATTGTTCGGCTCCAAGGTCAGGACCCGGCCATAGCCCATGCGCGCGCTGGCGAAGTCGTGGCGGCCGCGGTCGCTGTCGGCCTGGCCGAGCAAGGCTTCGACCGCGGTCTGCCGGCCGTGGGCCAGGGCGATGTTCAGCTCGGTGTTGCGCGGGTCATCGCGCAGGGCCTCTTCCAGGCGGGCGATGCCGGCCTCGTACTGGCCTTCCTTGATCAGGTCCTCGCCGTCCTCGCGCACGGCGCTGGAGCCGCAGGCGGCCAGCGCCGCGCACAGGGCCAGGAGCAGGAATGGAGCAGGCTTGCACGACTTCGAAGGCTTCATGGTGCGCTCCCGACAGACAAGGTCTGTGGCTGGTGCAGTGGCAGGTAGACCAGGCTCAGCTCGGTGGCCGAGACGCGGTCGAGGCGGTAGGTGTCGTCGATCACATCGCCCTGGCGCACGACGTAGAGCTTTTCGCCGCTCTGCAGGAAGACCTGCAGGTCGTCGCGCTCCCCCATGCGGCCGATGAACTGGAACGGCAGCGCCGGGGCACTGGGGGCAACGGGCGCGGGTGCGCTGAGTACAGGTTGTTCGGTGACCGTGGCCAGGGTTTGCGGTGCGGTCCATTGCTGGCTGGGGAACAGGTCGCGTGAAGGGCTGGCGGCCTCGTCGCCGGGCACGGCCGCTTCCACCTTGACGGGCTTCGCATGGGAGCGGGCTTGCCCCGTGATCGGGGCAATCGCCGCCACGCCGAACCAGTGCCCCGGCGCCCAGGCCAGCGCGGCGCTCAAGCCCAGGAAACCGACCCACATCACCGCACGCTGAGTGTTCATCACGACCTCGACAGGTAAAGGGTCATGCGGACACGGCCGCTGAGTTCGCGGTCGCCGATACGCTTGCGTTGCAGCTCCAGGTCCTCGAGCACCAGAGTCGGCAACTGGCCGCTCAAGCCCTTGAGGAAGCCGCGAATCTGCGGGTAGCTGCCACGCACCGGCAGGACGATCTGGTAGCGCGCCAGCTGTGTCCTGGGGTCGATGCCCAGGGCATATTCGCCGCGCGCCAGGCTGATGCGCTCGGCGCTGGCCAGGTGGTACAGGCGCTCGATCAGTTCGCTGGCCTCGGGTTGGCCGGGCAGTTGCTGGCGCAGCTCGTCCAGGGCCTGCTGCTCGGGCTTGGCCTGGACCTTCAGCTCGCCCCGCGCCAGGCGCTGAAGCTGCACCGTCGCGTCGGCCTCGGCGGCGCGCAGCGCCCGCACGGCCTGCCACTGCGGCAGCACCGTGGCCAGGGCGAAGCCCAGGGCCAGCAGGCCGGCCAGCAGCGCGGCCAGCCCTGCCCGCCCCAGGCGCAGGACGGCTTCATGGAGCAACAGGCTAGGGACGCGCATGGCCGGTCTCCCAGGTGGCGGTGAGGTTGAAGCGCACCGGGTGCTCGGCCTGCCCGGCCAGCACTTCGTGGTTGAGCAAGGACACGTCCGAGAGCTGTTCGCTGCGCTCCAGGCGCTGGTGGTACTGCAGCATCGCCTCGAGGTTGCGAGCCTCGGCGCTGATCCGCAGTTGGCCCTTGCGCGCGTCGGGGGTGAGGCTGAGCAGCGCCACGTCTTCCTGGGGCATGGCCTCGAGCATGGCGAACAGCTGCTGCCAGGGCCGCTGCAGCTGCAACGAGACGCTGCGCATCTGGGCCAGGCGCTCGGCCTGCTGACGGAGCACCGCGCTGCTCTGCGGCGCGGCAGTGGCCGGGCGCCGGCCGAGCTTGAGTTCGAGCTGGTGCACGCGGCCTTCGAGGGCCGCCTGCTCGCTCACCAGGTGCTGCTGGGCCAGTACCAGCACCGCCAGCGCGGCGCCGCCCAGGGCCAGCAGGGCCCAGGCTGCCGGGCCGCTGTGGCGGGGCTGGAATTCCAGGTCGAGGCGGCGCATCTCAGGCCACCGCCCGCCACATGGCGCACAGCGGGTCGGCCTCGGCGCCCGGTGGGCACAGCTGCACCGCGCCGATAACCGGGTGTGCGCCACGGCCCGGGGCATGCAGGTACACCCGCGGTGGTTGCGCGCCGTACAGCTCGCAGGTGCGCTCGATCAGCGCCTGCAAGGCCTGGTCGTTGTCGGCGCAGCCTTGGGCCAGCACCTGCTGCCAGGCACCGCCGGCGGCCAGCAGCAACACGCTGCGGCGCGGTTCGGCGAGGACGAAGAGAAAATCGCCCGGCTGCAACTGCGCCGCGCAGCGGTTGTAGGCGGCCATCAGGTAGGGCTGCACCGAACGCAGCCTCAGCTGGTTGTCCCGGCCTAGCGCCTGCAAGCCTTGCAGCAGGGCCTCGGGCAGCGCCGTGGCGATGCGCGCGGCGCCCGCCGGCTCGGGCGAAAGCACGATGCGCCAGTCGTCCAGGGCCTGGCCGTAGAGGTGTTCGAAGCAGGCTCGGGCATAGGCCTGCAGTTCGCGCGGATGACCGATGGCATCGCTCCAGGGCACCAGGCAGAAGCGGCTGTAGCGCGCCGAGAGCAGCACCTGCAACGGCGCGCCGCGCACCGGCTGCTCGGCCAGCAGGCCGCCCAGGGCGGTCAACGCCGGGGCCCAGGCCGGCTGGGCGGCCTCGCAGGCAACCTCGCGGCTGCCCAGCCACAGGTGTTGATGAGCGTGCCAGCACCCCAGGCCGACACTCTCGGCGCCGAGCACGGCGCAGTATTTGTCAGGCGATAAATGTGACACGGTTGATCTCCTCCAAGGTGGTGCGGCCCGCGCGGACCAGGTCCAGGGCCGAGGCCCGCAGCAAGCGCAGGCCGCGCTGGCAGGCCAACTGCTTGATCTGCCCGAGCGGGCGGCGTTCGACGATCATCTGCCGCAGATCGTCGTCCAGGTGCAGCAGCTCGGCGATGGCGCAGCGCCCGCGGTAACCGCTGCCACGGCACTGGCCGCAGCCGTGGGCGCGGACCAGCTGCCAGCCGCCGACCGCCTCGCGGCTAAGGCCCGAGGCAGCCAGCAGCTCGTCGTCCGCCTCGCAGGCCTGGGCGCAATGCGGGCAGGCCAGGCGCACCAGGCGCTGGGCCAGCACGGCGTTGAGCGCCGAGACGAAGCTGTAGGGATCGACCTGCATCTGGCTGAAACGGCCGATCACGTCGAAGACGTTGTTGGCGTGGATGGTGGTGAACACCAGGTGCCCGGTGAGCGCCGATTGCACGGCGATCTGCGCGGTGTCCGGGTCGCGGATCTCGCCGACCAGGATCTTGTCCGGGTCATGGCGCAGGATCGAGCGCAGGCCACGGGCGAAGGTCAGGCCCTTCTTCTCGTTGACCGGGATCTGCAGCACGCCGGGCAGCTGGTACTCGACCGGGTCCTCGATGGTGATGATCTTGTCCACGCCATGGTTGATCTCGCTGAGCATGGCGTACAGGGTGGTGGTCTTGCCGCTGCCAGTGGGGCCGGTGACCAGGATCATGCCGTAGGGTTCGCCGGCCAGGCGACGCAGCGCGCGCAGGGTCTGCTCCTCGAAGCCCAGGGCCTGCAGCTGCACGCCGCTGACCTGGTCGCACAGCGCCTGCTTGTCGAGCACCCGCAGCACCGCATCCTCGCCGAAGATGCTCGGCATGATCGATACGCGAAAGTCGATCTGGCGCTCGCCGATGGCCACCTTGAAACGGCCGTCCTGGGGCACGCGCTTCTCGCCGATATCCAGCTCGGCCATCACCTTGATGCGCGAGATTACCTGTTCGGCAAAGCTGCTGCCGCTGGCCTTGCCGGCAGCGTTGAGGACGCCGTCGATGCGGTACTTGATCACCAGGCCCTGGCCGGTCATGCCCAGGTGGATATCGCTGGCGTGCTGCTTGAGGGCGTCGTAGAGGGTCGAGTTGACCAGCTTGACCACCCGGCTCTGGTCCTCGCTGATGCTGGTCAGCGACAAGCGTTGCAGCGGGTCGGCCTCGGTGCTGGCCTCGCTGTCCTGGCCGAGGGCCTCGACGGCGTGGAAACTTTCTTCATGGCGGGCAAGGTAGGTGGCCAGGTCGGCGGCGTGGGCCAGGTACAGCGGCAGGCCTTGCAGGCAGTCGTCAATCCAGGCCAGGCGGGCACTGTCGAAGGGGTCGGCGAACACGCCGATCAGCGCGCCGTCGTGCTCGACCAAGGCGAACTCGCGCTTCAGGCATTGCGCCAGGCTGACCCGGTCAAAGGCCGGGGCGCAGGCGAACAGGGTCTGGGTGGCGAGCATCGGGTAATGCAGGGTGACCGCCAGGCGCTGGGTGAAAGTGGCCGGGGTGTCGCCGCAGAGGCGCTCCAGGCAGGCCAGCAGGCGCTCTTCGCCGGCTTGCTGGCGGGCCTGGGCGATGAGGTCGCGGGGGTAGCCTCGCGCTGGGTCCAGTGGATCTGTATCGAATGCCTGGGACATGGCCTGCGACTCCGCTCAGGGGCGGCGCCGCAGGCCTGTGGCCTTGGGCGCCGCTATTCCCCGGTGAGCAGTTGTTCGTCGTCAGGTTCGGCGGGCTTGCCACCGTTGCGTCGGCGGTCGGCCAGGACCCAGCTGCCATCGTACAACTGCAAGGGGAACGAATCGTTCCTGTGCTGGCGTCGCTCGACGAACCCCGCGGCGGGGTGGTCCGTGGCCCTGCGCTGGCGCTCGATGCCCATCAGGTCGAAGACGGCGCGGGCCAGTTCCATCAGCGGGAACGGCTTGAACAGGACATGGCTCACCCCAAGCTCGGCGGCCCGCTCACGGACCTCGGCGGTCGGGTGGGCGGTGATCAGCACGAAATGGCACTGCCTGTTGCTGCGCACGGCCTCCAGGACCTGAAATCCCTCCATGTCGGGCAAGCGGTAATCCAGCACGATCACGTCCGGTGCCAGGCTCGTGGCCAGTTCGATGCCTGCGGCACCGTCGTGGGCGAGATGGACCTCCAGGCCTTGCGCCTGCAAATACGCCTGCAGGTTCTGTGCAAGGGTCTGTTCGTCATCGACTACCAGTACTCTGTTCACCAAGGTCCACTCCCCTGAACTGCCCGGTTCCCCGGTCTGCGAAGTGCGGCCTTGTAGAGGCTTGAGCAGGCTTCGTGCCAGGCATGAAAATCATCGCAAACCGCTGTTAAACCACTGATATTGCTGAAACTAATTTGTCGCCTTGGGCCGCGCGAGCGGTCGGGTCCCCACAACCGGGGAAGCTGATGGCACATTGCCCTGCGGCGATTCCCCAACACTGGGGAATCGCCTTGGCTGGCCCCTCAATCGGCGCGCTCCACTGTAGCCCAATCACGCAAACGTTGGCGCGCCGCTTGCCGCGCCTGGGCCTGCAATTGCGCGACAAGCGCATCCCTGGCCAGGCGCAGGCCGTGTTCAGTTGAGACAGAAGTATTATCACTTTGGTTCTGCTTTGCTTGCAGTGCTTGGCCTTTGGCCTCATGGAAGGCGGCGACTTCGGCGGCACTGGGCTCGGCGATGACGGTCAGCCGGGCATAGGCCTGCTGTGCGGCCAGTTCATGACGAGTGTAGTCAGCGAAGCCCGCCCGATCGAAGCCCGCCTCCTGCAACCGCCGCTCGAACAGCGCCGGGCTGGCGAACGCCGCCTCCAGTGCGGCCACCTGGGCCTGGACCTGCGCGTCGCTGATCTCGATGCCCTGGCGCCGCGCCTCCTGCCACAGCAGCTCCTTGTCGATCAGCTCATCCAGCGCCTGGTCGCGCAGGCGCTTGTACAGCGTGGGGTTGCGGATGCTGGTCAGCGCCCGGCCCTGGGCCTGGAGGTAGTCGCTGAAGTAGCGCTCCAGGCGCAGCACGCCGATTTCCACGCCGTTGACCCGCGCCACCGGCTGCTCGGCGCAGCTCAGCTGGGCGAACAGCAACAGGCAAAGCAACATTCTCATCAGCGCATCCTCGCTACCAACCCGTAGAAGCCAGCTTTGCCGGCGACCCCTGGGACGTCCCGTCCCCGCGCCAGATCCTGGATTCGTTCATGGCATCTGCGCCGGTGCACGATACGGCGCCACCTCGACAAACCGCGGCCCCGGCAAGCTGACCGCCACCACATAGGCACCTGCCAGGCCCTGGCGCCGCCCCGGGCCAAACCCCAGCAACGGGGTGAGCCCGGTGTCGACGTCATGCAACTGCTCCAGGGCCGCCAGCAACTGCTCGCGGCTGGCATCGCGGCCAACCTGCTGCAACGCCTCCGTCAGCAGCCGCCAGGCGCACAAGGTGCTGATCTGCAACGAGGCTTGCCGGGCATCCAGCCCCTGGCGCCGCTGCATCCCGGCCAGGGCCGCCCTGCCCTGCGCGGTCCAGTCGCCGGGCACGAAGGGGTAAGCCAGGAACACCCGCTGCGACCACTGCGCCGGCAAACCTGGCAGGGCACTGGCCACCTGCGCCGAGGCCGCGAACAGATAGGGGGTGCGCCCAACGGCCTGCAAGCGCCCGGCCAGTTCGGCGAAGGCCTGGGCTCGGCCAACAAAGACGATGGCCTCGCCCTGGGCCTGGGTGCCGACGGTCTCTTGCGGCGGCGGTGGCGACCACCCCAGCTGCTGCAGGCGCTGGCGCAAGGCCTCGGCGTCGGCGGCCTGGTCTGCTCCGGCATAGACGATCTGCAGGTTCTCCAGGCGCAAGGTTTCGCGGGCATGCAGCGCAACGCTGAGCAACTGTTCGGGCACGCTGGGCAAGGGGTCGAATACCAGGCTGGCGCCGCCTGTACGAGGCGTGCTGCCAATCAACGGCACGCCCGCGCGCTCCAGGGCCTGGGTCTGGAGCAGCGGCGCCACGGGCGCGACCAGCGCGAACACCTGTTGTTGCAACAGCGCCTGCAATGCCTGCTGGGTGCTGACCGGGTCGTACCCCGGATCCTGCACCACCAGTTGCACGCGCCGGCCATGCACGCCGCCCAGCTGGTTCAGTTGCTCGACACTATCCTCCAGCACTGCGCGCACCACCCGCCCGGCCTCAGCCAGCGGCCCCTGCTGCGGCAGCAAGGTGCCCAGGCGCAAGCTGTTCTCTTGCACCCCGGGATCACGGTCCTCGCCCAGGCGCTTGAGGTAGGCCGTGAGGTTGCGCTGGTCGGCCAGGCTCAGCTCGAAGCGCGGCATCGCCGGGTCGAGGCGGTTGCCGGCAGGGTCGATGCCAGTACGGATGACGCGCGCCAGGCTGGCGTCGCTGTAGGCCGGGTAGCGCCGGCTATTGCTTTCGCGCTCGCCCTGGCCCAGCGCCAGGCGCTGCCAGTCCAGGCTCGGCGGGCGCACCCCGCCTTCGCTGCGGCCACGGCCGTCGTTGCCATGGCAACTGGCGCAAGGCAGCACGCTGGCCGGCACGCTGATGTCGCTGGCGCCGACCCGGGCGGTGAGTTGGGCGTCGCTGCTGGACTGGCCTTCCCGGTACAAGCGTTTGCCGGCTTGTTCGTTCGCGCTGAGGTCAAGGGCCACGGCCGGGTCCTGGGTCGCCAGGCAGTAGATAAGAGCCATCATCCATGAAAGCCCCAAGCGCAACCTTGGGGGAGCGGCCTTGCGTCGCGAAAGGGGCACGCAGCGTCTCCAGGATGTCAGCGCAGGCACCTGAATCGCCAGGGCTGCTTCGCAGCCCTTTCGCGACGCAAGGCCGCTCCTACAGGCCCCGCGCCAGCGCTCGACAATGTGTTGCCACAGCGACCGGCCCATGGCTGCTATCGCCCGGCCAGGGGCTGGGCCAGCAGTTGCAAGCGCTGGGCAATGGCCGCAGGCGGCGCGTCTGGGCGGATCTTGCTCCAGCGCTTGCCTGCCACGTCACCGGCGATCAGCTGGGTCGAGTGCTGTTCAGGGCTGGGCAGGAAGTGCCCCAACCGCCCGAGCACCAGCTCGACGCTGGCCTTGTCGCCGGTGAGGAACAGCCAGTTCGGTCCATCCACCCCCTGCTGGCCGGCAAAGGCCTTGAGCACCTCGGGGCTGTCGTTGAGCGGGTCGCTGCTCACCGAGACAAAGGTCACCTGCGCCGCCAACGCCGGCCCCATGGCCTCGCGCACCTCGCGCAGCTTGCGGGTGATCAGCGGGCAGGCATCGTTGCAGTGGGTGAAGATCACATTGAGCATCACCACCTTGTCCTTGAGCACATCGCTGTAAAAGCGCAGCGCGCGGCCGTTCTGGTCTTTGAGCACGGTATCGGTGAACCAGGCCTGTGCATCGCGGGTACCGCCGCCGCTGACCATCGGCTGCGGCGCAGGTTGCGCGGTCGGGGCGTGGCCCTCGTGGGCCAACGCCATCGAGGTGAAGATCCACAGGCAGGCCGCCAGCACCAGCCAGTCGAGGCTGCGCATGCGTGAAGTGTGGCTACTCATGGTTGAGCCTCCTGGCCGGCAATGGCCGTGCTCTTGGCATGCACCCGGCGGGCGCCGAGGCGGTTGATCTCGGCGACCAGCACGTTGGGGTCGGTGAAACCGTAAAAACGTGTCCAATGGCCACTGCGCCCGTCACCGACCAGGATCAGCGGCGGGTGCTCGCTGAGGTTGGCGCTGAAACTGCCCAGCCCCTTGAGGGTTTCGCTGATGGCGTAGGGCGAGCCGGTCAACCAGCTCCAGCCCGGCCCGTGCTGGAAGGCCCGGGCATACCCGGCCAGGCGCTTGGCATCGTCGCGCTGCGGGTCGATGCTGATCGACACCAGGCGGATCTCCTCCCCCACCCGACCGCCGAGCTGCTGCTGGACCTTGCTCATGATCGACGACACCACCGGGCACACCGTGGTGCAGCTGGTGTAGATGAAGCCCATGACCACCAGGTGGTCGCCGACCAGGTCCTGTTCCAGGCGCACCGGCATGCCGTCCTGGTCAAGCAGCGGCACATCGGCGAAGCGCACGCTGGCCTTTTCCTGGCGCGCGGCGGGCGGCTCGGCGGGCTTGGCGCCGTGCTCATGGCCGGCATGGGCCAGGGCCAACGGGCTGGCCAGCAACAGGCTCAAGCCCAGCAGGGTGGTGGCGGTGGGTCGGTTCATCGCAGGCTCCTGGGTTCCTCTTGGGAAACAGTAGGCGCCGCCGTGGCCGGCAGCACGCGCAGGCTGGTGTAGTTCTCTTCGGCGAAGGTGCGGCCAAGGCTGGGCGACTGCACGTGCAGGTACCAGGCGCCGGCCTCGGCCAGTTCCAGCGCGGCCTGGTAGACCCCCTCGCCCATGTCCACCAGCTGCACGTTGCGCGGCAGCGACGAGGGCGCGAGGAAGTAGCGCAGGGTCAGGTCGCTCAAGCCGGTGCGCGGTTGGCCGTCCTCGCCGAGGATGCGCACCCGGGCCAGGTACGGGCTGTGCTGGCGCGCCAGCTGGTCGGCACCGATGAACTCGGCATGCACGCGCTTGTGCAGGCTGGACTGCGGCAGCGCCGCCACTTCGGTGCTGAAGCAATGGATGATCTGCGGCTGGTTGAGCAAGAACGCCACATCGAAGGTGCCGGCGGCCGGCAGTTTCACCGTCGAGCCATACACCCCCGGCGCCACCTCGCGCAGGCTGCGGTCGATGACCATGGCCGCGCGGGCCTGCTGGCCGCGGTTGTTGTAGCCGGACATCGGCGCGTTCATGCCTTCGGCGTAGAAGTAGGTGGTGTTGTCCACCGGGTTGACCACGAACACCGCGTTGTCGTCGCGCGACACGCTCACGCCCTGGGCCAGTGGCAGGTCGCCGGCCTGGCGCGGCGCCGCGGGCCCGGCCTCGAAGCCCTGGACGATCGGCTCACGGCCCTGGCCAAGGCTGGCCAGGTTGATCATGCTGACTTTCGCCGAGGCCAGGCCGCGCACGTAGGCATAGCCCTTGGTGAAGGTCAGCTGGTAGGGCTCGGCAGCCACCGGGATGCGGTGGAGCAACTGGTCGTTGCTGGCATCGATCACCAGGGCCTGGTTCTCCAGGGTGTTGAGCACCACGCCATAGCGCCCGTCGCGGCTGAAGCGCATCGGCCCCAGGCCCTGCTCGGCCTTGACCTTGTGGCGCAACTGGTGGCTGCGGGCGTCGATCACCCACACCACGCCCTCCTCGCCATCGACCACATACACCGCCTGGGACAACGGCGAATAGGCCACCGCCAACGGCTGGCGACCGACCTCAAGGGTTTTCACCAGGCGCATCTGGGCGGTGTCGATCACGCTCAAGGTGCCGGCGTCGCGGTTGCTGACGAAGGCATACCGCGAGTCGGCGCTGAAGGCGATCTCGTGGTGACCGGAGCCAGTGGCGAACGATTTGAGCGTGGTGCGGCTGGGCACATCGATCACCGTCACCCCGCCCTTGGCCGGGTCGCTGCTGTTGTTGCCCACCCACAGCAGCCGCTGGTCAGGTTGCAGGGCCACCCGCAGCGGCTGTTCGCCGGCCTCCAGGGTGGCCACGCGGGTGAAGGTCTCGGTGTCGACCAGCGCCACCTGGTTGCGTTCGGGCATGGACACGAACACCAGCTTGTCGTCGCCGGTGGCCACCCAGTCCATGGGCCGGCCGGGCAGATCGATGCGCGCCAGGGTGCTGGTGACCCCGCCCACCGAAACCGTGGGGTCGATCACCGTGAGGCTGGCGTCCTTGTTCAGCACCAACAGGAAGTAGCTGTTGAGGTCGAGCAAGGGGCGGGCGCCGATGCTGCTTTTGAGGAACAGCGCCACCCGTGCCTTGCAGCTGCTGTCGCGATCACCGAGCGGCGCCGCTTGCGCCGGATCCAGCCAGGCACCGGGGGCCATGCCCGACAGCGGCTGGCCGCTGGCCTGGTCGCTGACCTTGAAGCGAATGCTGGCGAAGTCGCCCTCGCGCAGTTCGCTGCCGCTCAGGGGCCGCGCCTCGAACTCGACGGTCACCCCGTCGCGGCTGAGCCGATGCAGGGCCTGGGGATCGGCGGCTTCCTGCAACAGCTCGCGGGGGTCGCACCAGAGCTTTTCGTAGGCGATCCCCAGGCCGATCAGCGCGCCGCCCAGCAGCAGGCCCAGGTATACCGGGCGTAGCTTGCGGTTCATGCTGACACGCGGGGGCGCGGGAGTTCGAGGGGGATGAGCATGCTGCACCTCCACGGGTTCAAGGGGGCTCTGAAGGGGTGGAAGCAAGCGTTATGCCATGAAATAAAGGCTTTTTAATCAAGGGCTTGGATCGGGGCTGCTCGAGAATGCTGGGGGGTGTGACCCAAAGCCGGGGGGACGAGGCGGGTTTGGTTGATGGGGGAAGTAGCCCTGGTTGGTGTTGTTCGCTGGCGCCCTGTGCCAAGGCTGGCAACCATGGCCTGACAGTAGCTCCGGATCGATGTGAAGCCGCTTTTCAGCCCCTCAAATGGCGTTGGCGACTCGCCAGGAATAAACGGCTCCAATCAAAAATCCGAACACCGAGCCGATAACCCAGCATGTGCTTGGGACGACGAAACAGCATGACGGCGTAACACGTCAGCATAGAGACACCGGCCCCTGGCAGCAGGCCAATTCGGGTACCCGCCGCAGCCACAGGTCGCGTTGCGCCAACAGCCGATACAAACGCCATACCTCAGGCCGCAAAGTACTTGCATAGACCGCCCGCAGCTGCACAAGCGTCAACCCGCTGGTCTCGGTCAGCCACTGGCTGACCGGGCCAGGACATGATCTGCCCTGTAGTGCCCTGTGCAGATAGGGCAAGGCGACCCGCATAGTGGGATGGCAGCTCAACACGAAGGCCTCAAGGTTGCGCCCATGCGCATCGAAGGGCTTGAACAACAAGCACTGCAGCTGTTTCTCGCCCACTCCATAGGCGTCACCCAGGCGCTCCTGGGCCTCGGTGCGCAACACCGTACCCTGCGGCCAGGCCACCGGGGCCTCGCCCAGGCCAGTGAAGTACGCCTGGGCTCCCTCGCGATAGCTGCGTTGTTCGACAGCTTGGGCCCTCAGGCCATGCAGGTGCGCCAACGGCAGCGGATCGAACAGCCCCGCCGGCCCCTGGGGCTGGCAGGTGTCGGTCAATTGCCGGCCAAGCATGCGCTCGAGCGGCGCGGCTTGCTCCGGGTGCGGCAATAACGCCTCGACCGAAACCACCCGCACCACCCGCCCCCCCTCTGCAGTGGGTTGAGATGAAGGGGGTCGCAGCGGATCGGACAAGGCATCGCCCAGTTGCTTCATGCCCTCGGCCCAACTGACGACACTGTCAGTGCCCGCGCTTTGCGCCACATGTCCGGTATGGCGCAGGCAGCGCCGCCCCCAGGCCATCAGGTGATGCAGGCGCGACGGCGCGATGGCGCTGACCAGCAAGTTGGCGCCGTCTTCGTCGCCAAGCGCCTGTGCCAGGCTGGCCGCCAGTTCCACGTAGCCCCTGGCGCCAAGCAGAGCATCGGGCGCAGCACCGGTGAGGTGGCCGAACAGCAGCCAGGCCTGGCCCGCTTCGCTTGCCTGGCTGGGCGAACAAGCCGACCGGGCGCCGAACGGACCCAGCTGGCCGCCGTCGGCGCGCAGCAGCTCGACCCGAGGGTCGTCCTGGAGGAACAGTGCACTGAAGCAACGCTCGTGAAGGGCCAATGCCTCGCCGTCCAGGCCGGGCAACCTGGCCACCAGCACCTGCAAGCGGAACGTGCCGGCATGGCGCAGGGCAATGATCAACTGGGCGGCCCGCAGGCAGGCCAGCAGGTGCGTGCTGCGCGAGTCCAACCCCTGTAGCACCAGCACCCGGAAAGCGCCGATGTTGTCCGCGCCGCCACCCATCACCAGCATCCGCTGTACCAGCAACTGCACCGAGGCGCGCTGCGCCTGGTTCATGTGATCGAGCAGGCGCTGCAGTACCTGCTGGTAGATATAGTGCATGGCCTGATCGTGGGTTGTGCTCATGCGTTCGCTCCATCTTCCTGACGGCTTCTAGGTGAAGCCCGGATTCTGGCAGTGAATACAGCACCACAGTTGAAGGACGCTTCCTATAACCCTGTAAGACAATTATCGGAATGCCGTGTCAGGACTTGCAGCCGCCTCCCCCGCTCTAGTCCTGCGCCCATGAAAAAGCCCGGGTCGATACCCGGGCTTCGCTATCAGGCCAGCGCGCGCATCATTGCACGCCCATGTCCAGCACCACGCGCCCGCCACAGGGGCACTCATCCATGTAGCGATGCGCCTCGACCACCTGGTCGAACGGGTAGACCTTGATGATCTGCGGCGTCAGCAGCTGATCGGCGGTGAACTGGTTGATATCGCGCAGCGCCCGTTGCAGCGCCACCTGGTCCTGGGCGATACCCAGCTCCGGCTTGCCGGTGAAGTTGCCGATGCAGTGCACATGGAACTGAATGTTCTTCTGGAACGCCGCGCAGGCCGGAAACGGCGTCTGGTTGCCGCCCTGCAGCCCATACAGCACCAGGCTGCCGCGGGGCGCCAGGGCATCGCCGAGCAGCGACATCTGCGGCCCGCCCATGCCATCGAGTACCATGTCCACGCCACGGCCATCGGTGTACTTGCCCACCTGCATCAGCAGGTCCTGCTCCTCGCTGACGATCACCTTGTCGGCGCCCAGGCCCAGCAGGTACTCGCGTTGCTCCGGCTCCTTGGTCACGGCGAACACCTGGAGCCCCAGGGCCTTGCCCAGTTGTACGAAGGCCGGGCCCGCGCAATGGCTGGCGTCGGTGATCAGCGCGGTCTGCCCGGCCTTGGCCCGCGCCAGGTCGACATAGGCGAAATAGGCGATCAGCAGCGGCGTGTAATGCACGCTGGCCTCGATCGGGGTCAACACGTCGGGGTAACGGGTGATGGCGCTGCGCGGCAGGACGATGACATCGCCGTATACCGGGTGATCGTTGGGGCTGGTGGCCGGGAAGCTGGCGACCCGGTCGCCCAGGGCAATGTCGTCCACGCCATCGCCGACCGCCGTGACCACACCGGCCATCTCGTGGCCGATGCCCGCCGGCAGGCGCGCCTGGGAGGGGGCCAGGTTCTGCCGCCAGAGCACGTCATACCAGCTGACGCCGATCGCCTCGACGCGCACCTGCACCTCGCCGGCCGCCGGGGACGGCGCGGCCTGCTCCTCGCAACGGAGCACATCGGCCTGGCCGAACTTGTGGAAACGGATCATGCGGGACATCGCATACCTCGCCTGTGTGAATCTCGTATTACCACGGACTTTATCCGGGCTTTGGCGGATCGACCATCAGTGGCTGTTAATAGTCGACATGCCTGTCATTGATTGGGCCCCTGACTTTTATGTGCATTGGCCCCCGGAAATCGGTGCAGGGTAACAGCCTTTGGCCTTAAGATTCACCCCTGCCCCACTTCTGGCGAGCCGCATCGAATGAATCGTAACGACTTGCGTCGCGTAGACCTCAACCTGCTCATCGTGTTCGAGACGCTGATGCACGAACGCAGCGTGACCCGCGCCGCCGAGAAGCTGTTCCTCGGCCAGCCGGCGATCAGCGCCGCGCTGTCGCGCCTGCGCAACCTGTTCGACGATCCTCTGTTCGTGCGCACCGGCCGCAGCATGGAGCCCTCGGCCCGGGCCCACGAAATCTTCGCCCTGCTGTCGCCGGCGCTGGACTCGATCTCCACCGCGGTCAGCCGCGCCGCCGAGTTCGACCCGGCCACCAGCAACGCGGTGTTCCGCATCGGTTTGTCCGACGATGCCGAGTTCGCCCTGTTGCCGCAGTTGCTCAAGCGCGTGCGTGCCGAGGCGCCCGGTATTGTCCTGGTGGTGCGCCGGGTCAACTACTTGTTGATGCCGACCCTGCTCGCCTCGGGCGAGATCTCGGTGGGCGTGAGCTACACCAGCGAACTGCCGGCCAACGCCAAGCGCAAGGTATTGCGGCGCAGCAAGCCCAAGCTGCTGCGCGCCGACAGCATGCCGGGCAGCATCGGCCTGGACGATTTCTGCGCCCGACCGCATGCGTTGGTGTCGTTCGCTGGCGACCTGTCCGGGTTCATCGACGAAGCCCTCGACGAAATCGGCCGCAAGCGCCATGTGGTGCTGGCGGTGCCGCAGTTCAACGGGCTGGGGAGCTTGCTGGCGGGGACCGATATCGTCGCCACGGTGCCGGACTACACCGCCGATGCGCTGACCGCCGCGGGCGGCTTGCGCGCCGAGGACCTGCCGCTGGAGGTAAGGACGTTCGAATTGCACATGGCGTGGCGTGGGGCGCAGGACAATGACCCGGCGGAACGCTGGTTGAGGTCGCGGATACAGATGTTCTTCGGGGACCCTGACAGTCTTTAGGGGCTTCGTCCTCGACCGACTGAAGTCGGCCGATTGCTGCCTTGGCCATCGGCAGAGATCGGCCAAATGCAGGCGTTTGAGAACGCCCGAGGCGATTCTAAATCCTCGGTCAGTGAGTGCTTGCTCGCCGTTTCAGCTCTTCCAACCTCCCCGACAACGCATCCCTATACTTCCCCGCCTGGCACGACTCCAGCGCTGCCTTCGTTTGCGCGATCGCAGAGTCTGTCGCACCCAATGCTTCGTGACATTTACTGAGCAACTCATGATAACTAGCGATGCGCTCAAGCCCTTTCTTATCATCTTTAGCAAGCGCAAGAGCACGTTCAGCGGTGCTCAGTCCATCCTCCAGCTTGTGAACTCCCAATTCTGCCTCAGCCTTGCGGTACAGGAGCCAATGGTCCTTGTTGAGGGCTTCAGTCGGAATCTTCATGATTACATCCAGCGCCTCCGCCGGCATCCTTGCGAAAAGGAACATTTTGGCTACTGCGCGTGCGTCAAAGCTCCTAATTCCAGGCTTGCTCCCCAGAGCCGTGGCAAATACAACGCCCGCCGCCGTGATTCGGTCGCGCAAATTAGTCTTGCCTGCACTGTCGGCAGCTGCTGCAGTATTACCAAGCGACTCGCACGCGCTACTCCATTGGCCCTTATCAACCAACTCAGGGGGCGTGGAGAGAATCTCCGGGAAACCCTCGGCCAGCGCCACGCAAATCTCCGGGTGCGGATAAGCAAAAATCGAGGTGAAGGACAGGTAGGCCTCATAAAATTGGTCTAGCCCCTCTAGAGCCGACAGAGCAATCACGTCTGCGAGAGCCCGCACTTGCTCAGTATTGCTCACCGTCTCGTCGGCGACTTTCCTGTAAGACCGGAGTCGCGCGACGGACGCCAACGAGACCCGCAATGGCACATCCCACGGAGCTTCGATAACTCGGTCGACGAGGGTTTGCATCGCATGTGCTCCCGCCATTTTGATTGGGTCATCGGCATCCTTCTGTGTTCCCATATGCGCAATCTGCAGACAAGTCGCATGCCACTCGGGCCGAATCTCCAGAAGCTTTTGAAAGCAGGTCAGAGCCTCATGCAATCTGCCGCAACGGCGCAATGCCTTGCCCTGGTGGTGCAAAAGCTCGAGGTTTACTTCAGATGCTGGATCCCCTTGCTGAGCCTTGCCATATTCTTCCGCCCAAGCACTAAAGTGCTGACGCCGATCGTCGTGATCCAATGAATAGGCAAATGCCTCTTGCGCGTCGATGACACAAAGTAGCTCTTGCAATGGCGCTCCCCCGTGAGTACTCCGGCGATGCAGCTCCTGCTCTTGCACAAGACTACGGCCACTATCCAGTTGCAGCAAAGCGTAAGTCAGCCAGTCTGGCTGCTGGGCTTGGCGCCGCTGATAGATCTCCGTCAGCTGGGATGCGCACAAGTGAATCTGTCGAATTACACTGGGGATCATCTCCCCCGAGTGTTTTTCGACATACTTCGTGACGGCGGTAGCGATAGGTTCGGCATCTGGTTTGTCGCGAACGGCCTGGCAGATGAGATCGTGCACAGACAGAAGCCCTGGCGCGACTGCCGGTTTCAGTATCGACAGACGCTGAAGGTGAGACTTTACAGCGTGTCCCAGGAAATGCCCGAGAAACCTGGCGTCGTTCGAAAATGATCCAGAGTTTGCAATCTGTTGCAGGCCTCGGAGATATCTTGAATCCAATCGCCGCAAGATACTGCCCATAATTGCCGCGCCATTGCTATCTGAAATGACCTGCGGTTCTGCGAGTATTTCTTCATAGAGCTCTTCCCGCGGTACGCCTTCCGCTTCGACCAGCTTGCGTACAGTTGCGAGGATAAGGGGAGAGAATCGACAAGCCTCGATAAATCTTGCTGCAGTTGCGTTTAGCTTGTTCCTGTCCTCGCCCAAAATGGCGGCAGCCGCTTCCGTCGAAATTGTAGGCATATGAAGCACTGATTTGCTCGCTGGATTGAGCTGTGAGGTCACTATCACATGACCGCCTCGCCCGAACCCCTTTGAGAGGTCATCGAGTGAGTTCTCGACCAATTCACGCTCCAGGCTGTCGATTACGAGCAACGTCTTGTAGCTGTTGAAGATGCCCGCCACATTGACAGCAACGCCACCTCTAACGCGTTGAACTGAGCTTAGCGAGGTGTCTGGCTTCCAGTCCCCCCAGTGATCCACATGTAGTTCTCGTAGTACTTACCTTCCTGTTGCAGGTAGTCAACAGTCGCCTGCGTCTTACCAGAACCGCTGATTCCGGTCAGCAGACAAACGCGGTTGCCCTGATCGAAATGGTCCCGTATTGCAACCACTACGGCAGCATCGGAGACGTGATATTCACATGATGCAGGTGCCTTACCGTAGTAGGCATAGTTGTCGAGGTCTTGGGAAAAACCAGGGAAAAATGTAGTGTAGAAAGCGGCAGCGGTCTGATTCTGCGTAGAGAACTCGAAGATTAGCCTTGCCAACTCCCGCGCATCAAGAATGTTAAGACGCTCTCCATGCTCCTTAGCGATCCCCGTGCGATTGAACTTCGCGCGAAAAGATTCTGGCTCCTCCTGGCTACATATCAGATAAATTTTTTGGGGCAGCTTGCCTGCGGCATGGTCAAGGACATGCTGAACGTCTTTTTCGATCTTGGCGTAAGTCGCTACGGGGGCTTCGGCGTTCGCGCCCTCCGTATCTTGCCCTTGTGAGGAACCTTGCCCGTCTGGTGCCTTGCTTACCTTGCCAAGGAAGTAATCTTTCTCGGCGCTGTATTCGCCGGCGACCAGGAAATCTTGCGAAAAGGTGTCGATCGTGTATCCGACAGGCCGATAGTCCTTATTAAGCCCGTGATGGATCAGGCGATTATCCTCGAGCAACTCAATGAGGCTATGACCAACAATTTCCAGAGAAGAAGCATCTAGTTCGACGACCTCGCCGATCAGGTTACCAATAATTCTTTTTTTAATAAGATCGGACTGCATATGCTTTCTGTCTCGAGTAAGGACCGGTCAGCTGAGCGCTGAGACGCTAGGTGCGACAGCTGGAGGGGCGACTCCACGATAATCACCACCCACTCGCATGGTGACTAGTACGCGCAGCGATTGGAAGCCTGGACTGTAAAGATTAATTGGCCGATATGAGTGGTCAGGCCCAAGAATCACGTAGATTGGGCTTTCGGAGGCTGATGACCGACGCCAGGGAGGCAATCTGATAACCTCCCAAGCGCTTCCAGAAGCCTCAATCAAACAGGTTTGAGGTTCATCTTGGCTTCAAAAATCAGTAGATCGCTTTCCTCATTGTTGATCATCATGTTGACTAGGCGAGGACTCACTTCGATGTCTCCGCCTAGCGTCGCACGCACGGTTTCGGGGTAGCGTTCAAGCATCAGATCCGCCAAACCATGACTGTAGCCATCCCGGATGAGCTTGATCTTGGTGTCATCTGCAGTGCCGTACTTGATGAGCTTGTAGAAGCCAGGATCCAGGGCGCCTACCCCATTCAGCACCTCGACGAACTTGAAGATCTTGTTGTCGAAGAAATCGTCCTCGTCCTTGAGACGAACGATCGCCAGGTTAATCCGCTCAGCGTCATCTTTCTGGGAGATCCTTACCCAATTTTCGTAGTTGCTGTCGCGATACTTGGTATCACCCCATTTCCCCACGAACACGTGATCGCTATGGCTACTCTCTACAAGCTTTTTCCAGTACGCGAGCGTCAATCGGATCGTCTGCTTAACGCTGAGTTTCTTCAACTTCCAATCCAGAATCATGGCGTAGAAATTCCGGGCAGCCTCTTGATTGAGACGCACCAGGTCGCTGTACTCTCGACTCTTATCGAAGTGGTCAATGAACGATTTGGAGATGGCAAGCATTAATCTGTCAACGGTGTTGATGACACCGTTCGCCTCGATGCCTCGCTTGATCTTCCGCTCAATCGCCTCCTCCTCTACGAACACATCAATTTCACTAACGCTGTTCGCGATGAGGAGCTTGCCCACCTGAGTGGTCACGTACCGGCACTCCCGGTCCTTAACCACGCCAGGATGTAGATTCTCAAGCCGAGCCACAGCGTCGTCGTAGAGAACCGAGACCTTCCCATCGATGATCTTCGTGGCCTCAAGCAGTACGTTGCTAACCGTGTCCTTCACTACTTTGGAGACGTTGACCGATTTATCGTAGAAGGTTTCAAGCGCCGCATTGTTGCGGGTGTAGCCATCCACGCCCAACAGGTAGATGCTGGACTCCAGCTTTCTCAACGCAGCCTCAGCGCCAGGCGCGAAGACCTCACTGAATCGGTTAACGCGCCCGATCAAATTCTTGAATTGAGATGGCGTCAGCGTTTTCTTCCCTTTGAAGTAATCAAAGACGAAGAGCCGTTCGATCGGCAGGTTCACCCCTTCCAGAAGCGTGGAGTTGCAGACCAGAAACCTCATCTGCTTAGAGCTACTGAACAGGTTCTCTAGATACAGGCGGATGGTGTCAGGGATCGAACCATGGTGGTACATCACCCCTTTACGCAAGCATCCGATCAGTTTGTAGCGTCGGTCAAAAAGCTCTTCGAGCTCAGCACAAGCCGTCTGGATCAGCGGACAATCCACGGGCGGCAACACCGCTGCCAGTTCGACCGCGAATGACTCAATGCTCTTCTTCCTGTTGCCATAAACGATGTTTTTGGACAGTGCTTCGCCTTTGATGAGCTCAAAGCAGTTGGCATACCTCCGATCAAACTCCATCCAGTCATTCAGGAAGTGGTCATAAAGCTTGAGCTTTGTCCGCTCCCTCCCCGCCCTGAAGTCCTTGATGTAGAAGCGCTCAGATTTGATGTACTCGTCGATTTTGAACCCGTTCGGGATCATGTCCAGGAAGCGCACACGGACATTGAGCTCATCACACAGGAAGGGAGTCAGGAACTTGAATGACGTTTCAGGGTTACGCGCCCCCAGAATGCACAGCATGGCAGCCAGCAACTCACTTCTGCGATCACTCTGCAAGAGATTGTGGGCCTCGTCGACGAAGACCATGTCGAAGGTCAGCCCGGCGTTCTCGTTCAAGAGCCTGTTGAGCCGTTCCTGGGTTAGGACAAATGCCCTGTTATTTCGCTCAACCGAATACATTTCGGGGTGGGTGACCACCTTGCCCAGGCCCTCGATGTCCGCGTAGATCAACCGCTTCTTCGTCTGTGCCAGCAGGGCCTTCGAGGGGACGAGAATCAACACTCGCTGCCCCGGATTCTCCTTCACCGATTGGATGATGAGCTCAGATTTGCCGTAGCTGGTCGGTGCAACCACGACTGACGACTTACGGTACTCCGACTGTACAAATGTTCGCAGTGCGTCCTGTTGCTCAGTGAGCACGATGCCCTGATCACGGAAGGTATCGACGTAGCTGCCCACGATGTTTCTGATGAACGACTCGCTGCGGTGGTCGTCCTCGGAAAAATAGCTGCTGATCACCGCTGAGACAGGGTGTAGGCCACTGTCGAGCGCCACATCGTAGAGTGCCTGGTACTGACCCGTAGCGTTCCCGTAAAACAAGATGATTCGGTAGCCAAGACGCCGAATTTCGGGGGTTTTGTGGTTTAGGAGCAGCACGGCGATGGCCAGTAACTTTACGGTCTGCGTGTTACCCAACTCGTCTCCCTTGAGGAGTTGAAAATACAGATCCTTGAACTTGGTGTTGCCCAGCTTCCTGATGGTCAACTCTTCCATGCTACTGCTCCGCCTCCTGCCTCAAGAACTCTTCCAGCTTTTCCATAGTGCCCTTGTGCAGGGACAGTACCCACACCGTCTTGAACACCGCCTCCGCCACAAGCTTCGTGGTGAAATTTGATACGGTCTTCTCGGCGATGGCCTGGGACACATCGCTGAACAGGGCAGAGATCAGAAACACATTGTTGTCCGAGGCAGTCGCACCGTCTTCTTCGGCTAGATCACCTTCCATCTCCAAAATCTCAATCACCGAGTCCCGGTAGTTGGCTTTGTTGTGGATCGCATTTTTCGCGGCATTGATCGCGTTGAGCCAGTGATTGAGCTCCGGCTCTGCCAAGCGCTTCTTGAGATCATCCCGAGCCAGGCGCAACAGCCCGCTGGTGGCGGAGCAAGAGGTCTTGTCCGCTCCTCGCCCCCCCGATTTGACCTCGGTGATCCAGACGTTGTTGGTTGAGGTCTCGTACAGAAGGAGATCGAAGCCCTTGCGAATGCTCTTTTCTTCCATGTTGAAGAACGGCGAGACGACGTCGAAATCGGGGAAAAGCTTCAGAATGATGACGTGCGACAGAAGCTCGCCGAGCATGCCGATCCGGGTTTCCCAGGGCTTTTTGCAGTAGCGCTCGTTCCAGAAATGCCTGATCGTCGCAGGGTATTTGTAGATGGCCCTGTCCTTGCTGGCCTGGTCGGCGCCGTGGCAGATTCGCGTGAGGTTCTCCCTCAGCGCGAGCTTGAGCTCCTCAGAGAAATCCTCGACACAACACAGGGCATATTGATCTACCTGCTTGAAGCTCACGCCATCCATAACACTTCCCACAAACACGAAACCGCAGAATCCTCATGCGGTTGCTGCGCACGATCAATGATCCCGCCCTGTTTAAGGGTAGGCACCAGCTGAGCAGCAGTGTGCGCATGCGAGGACTAGTCGAAGGACGAGCGATAGCGGCACTGTGCCAGCGTTGCCGCAAATTAGCGTGATTGATGGGGAGCGGTAAACAAGATTGAGGACAATTTTGGTGCAAATCGTCTGAAATTGCGTAAAGACTGGATATATAACCAACCATTTGTGAATCAAGCCGCGTCAGACTCAAAACTCGCGGCACCGTAAAAGCTCCTATCGTGTCCTAAGGGTTGGTGTAACTCATGCTGCGGTGCTTCCGAGCTTTTATCCTGCTTATGCTTGATCAGCAGAATACCAAGATTGACCAAGTAAGGATTATTCCTTACGATTCAATCAATACATCCGGGAGAACGCCCATGCCTGCCATCCACGAAATCGCCACGTTGACCTCGAAGGGACAGGTCACACTGCCCAAATCCGTTCGCCAGCTTTTGGGCATTGACACTGGTGGCAAGATTGCATTCGACGTGCGCGGGGGTGAAATCGTGGTCAGCCGTGTAGAAACCACCCACGAAGACCCTGCCATCGGTGCATTCCTGGGTTTGCTGGAGGCTGATATCCGAGGCGGCCGCAACCTCACCACTCTGCCGGAAGACTTGGCGCAAACCATGCTCGCCAACGCAAACCACTGCGTAAACCTGGACGAAGATATCGATGGTGAGGTCGCGATCTGATGCTGCGACATGGCTGGACACTGTTGTTCCATGAAGGTGTGATTTTACAGCTACGCAAATTGCAAGAAGCCGCCGCCCGGGCCGAGCAGAACGACCCGCAAGGTTTTGAAAGCAACGCCAACGTCAAGCTGTTTCGGGCATTGAGCCATCTGATCATGGAGGCTGTGCCTGCCGACCCAGGCCGTGATGAGTTCCGTCAAGGCAATACGCTGGGCACTGCCTACAGACATTGGCGCCGCGCAAAAATCGGCAGGCGCTTTCGGCTGTTCTTCCGCTACGACTCAAGATCCAAGGTCATCGTCTATGCGTGGGTCAACGACGAAAATACCCTAAGGTCTGCAGGCAGCAAATCCGATCCCTACGCCGTATTCGAGAAGATGTTGGGCCGCGGCAACCCTCCTGATGACTGGGATGCGCTGACTGCCGCAACGCGTAGCGACTGGGACGAGCCCAAAGCATGAGTTGCGCAAATGGGTGAGGGATTGCACGTTCTGCGCCAGCCCCGCCCCCGGTGCGTCCACTGTAATCCACTCGTAGCTGCTGTAGAAAAGGGGTACATCTGGGGGTACAAAACCAATTCCCCATTCATAACCATTTGATTTATATGAATGGCCAAATGTTCTTCGGCGATCCGGACAGTCTTTGAGCAAGTTCCAGAGAAATCCAAAAAACCCAAAAATTACCAATCACATTCTCCCTGCGATTGGTAAGAAGCCAGTAAGCGATATCAAGCTGGACCACATCACCACAATCATTACCGAGCTGCGGCGTAAGTGCACTATGGCCATGGCGCGTCGCGTTCGCACTATAATTCGCGCGACCCTGGGGTTCGCCGAAAGGCGTGGCTGGGTGGAGCGCAATGTGGCGCTGAGTAACATCGAAGAGCTCAAAATCAGGCATGTGGTGACCAGCAACCCTGCGATCGAAAAACCAAGTGATCTCGGCAGGTTTTTACTTCGCCTGGATAACTGCAGCACCGGGAGTTTTTCTACAGCAATGCGCCTGCTGGTCATGCTGCCAGTCCGTTCTGGCGAATTGGCGGCAATGCGCTGGGAGGACGTCGATCTGGTCAGCGTCGATTGGCGATATGTAGTTGGCAAGACCAAGCATATAGTCCCTTGCCTGAGCGAGCGCTAAGCCTACTGCTCGATCTTCGGAAAACAAGTGTGGTGGACAGCCAAGGCGAGGGCTGAGTGTTCGCCTCTCCGGTCTACCCCAACCGGCCGATCAATCCGACTTCGATGCTCAAGTCATTTCAGCGTATTTGGCCGGAGTACGAAATTACCGCCCATGGATTTCGAGCGACATATCGGACCATAGCGCATGAACACGTGGGCATCGCCCCCATCGTGCTGGAGCTATCGTTATCACACCGGATGCCTGGCTCATTGGCATAGGCCGCCATGACTAAACGCCCTATCCTCAAGCGGCCGCGTCAAATGCAGGTGTGCTAGCAGTTTCCGGGATATGCCAATATTCGGCCATTGCTCCAAGTCAACATCATCAGCACACAGATCGCGCCCGATTGAGATACTCAAGTTCATTCAGACGCACCGAAATGCTTGAGGCAAACGGGCAACGGTGATTGGCACAGCCTGCGCCTGACGCAGTGCCTCGAAAAATAGAGCAAACACTGCGTTTTGATAATCTCTAAGGAACCTCCGAACAAGTCGCCCAGCAACCCACAATGGACGACTTTTGGCCTCAGAAAGGCTCGATTTACAGGCGCTGATTATTGAAAAACCAGAGCAAAACCCTGGTCATCAGGCCTTACGGGCGCACCTCTCCTGCAGCAGCCAATAAATGCCGGCGCACCATCCACAGATTCGATAGCGCAAACAGCGTGGTCAGTTGCGCCGTGTTCTTGGCCAACCCACGGAAGCGGGTTTTCACATAACCGAACTGGCGCTTAATCACGCGAAAGGGATGCTCGACTTTCGCCCGCGTCTGCGCTTTGACCTTCTCGATCTGACGTTTGGCTTTGTAGAGAACACTGCGTTTGCTCAAGTGCTTGTAGGTACTGTGGCGGGCTGCGATCTGCCAGATCACTTGCCGCCCTTCATGCTCTGGACTTTTCTCCACGCCGGTGTAACCCGCATCGGCGCATACGACGTTTTCATTGCCATGCAACAACTGAGCGACTTCCGTCACATCAGCCACATTCGCGGCAGTGCCGTGGAGGTGATGCACCAGACCCGACTCAGCATCGGCGCCGATATGCGCCTTCATGCCGAAGAAGTACTGGTTGCCTTTCTTTGTCTGATGCATTTCCGGATCGCGCTTGCCTTCTTTGTTCTTGGTCGAGCTGGGCGCGTGGATGATGGTGGCGTCGACAATTGTGCCCTGGCGCAACGAAAGGCCTTTGTCTCGCAGGTAATTGTTGATGGTTTCCAGAATGCCCGTCGCCAACTGATGCTTCTCCAGCAGGTGCCGGAAATTCATGATCGTCGTGTCTTCGGGGATCGGAGCGCTGAGCGTCAGACGAGCAAACTGGCGCATCGAAGTAATCTCGTACAGCGCCTCTTCCATGGCTGGATCGCTCAACGAGAACCAGTTCTGCAGCAGGTGAATGCGCAGCATGGTTTCCAGTGGATACGGCTTGCGGCCACCGCCGGCTTTTGGGTAATGCGGCTCGATCAATGCCACCAAACCGCTCCACGGCACCACCTGTTCCATCTCGGCCGGGAAACGCTCGCGACGGGTTTGCTTGCGCTTACCGGCGTACTCGCAATCGGAAAAGCTCATCTGACTCATAGGATAGCGGGCTTGTAGAGGGCAGTTGGACGGAGGGCTATTTCAGCACAGGTCAGATGGCCTGTGCTGACTTGATCGGAGGTTCCCTAAAGGCCATCAAAGTGCCGAAAGCATTCAGCCCTCCACGCTCCGTCCCCATTGAATAGCTAAAAAAAGCTAGAAACCCCAACACGAGCAGCCTTACGACAAACATGTGAACCCCAGGCCCAATGACCACGGCCCATCCATGGCTAATGACAGCAATCTACCACAGCGCGGCAACCGCCGACGTTCACTGACAAACGCCATCCGCCACTACTCCCATTTGGTCTACCCTTACCCACCCCAGCCACTCACATGAAGGGTGCGAAGATGCCCGACGATGAGAAGCGGAGATTTGCCGAGGCGCTGGAGCATTGGGCGGAGGCTGTGGACGCGATCCGCGCCCGGGAGCGGGCCGAGGCCATTGCCCATGTCGAAGAACTACGGAGCATGCACCTGATGCGGGCTTTCCACACCAGCGCGCTATGGGAGCACTATGCGTGGAAGCCCCGGGGCCAGGGGTGAGCCCAGACGCACAATGCCCAGCGCAAGGCTGGGCTTACGAATCACTGCTCCTGGGCAGACCAATTGAACTTGTAGTTCAACGGGGGCAATTCGTAGTGCTGGCTAAGGTACAGCCCTAGCATCTCGCCTTCTTTCCGGTATGCGTCCTCCTTGGACGGCATCTCGCACCAGCTGACCCACAAAGTCTCAATGGGGAAAGGTTTGCTGAGGGCGGAGTTAAAAAGCCGCCAACCTGCCATATGCCCTTTAGCGTGGCGGCCTTGTACGCAGCCAACGAACCGACCTAGACGGTCACGAAGATTTCCACTCTCCCCGATCGTCAGAATGCCATTCTCATCCACGCCTACTGCCCGATTGATAGCGTGATCAGCGCAGATCAGATAGACACCAGGACCGGTTGGAGCTGCGCGATAATGATCCACTAGGTTCAGCCAGTCACGCTCCCAGCCATCCCAATTTTTGACCTTCATCGAACGCTTCCAATGATAGAGGCAAAACGATATCACGACCTCCCTCTACCCAGGGGGGCAAGATGCAAAAAGCACAGCGCGGGCTGGGCTCTAGTCAGGAATTATTTGCAGGGGTACCTATTGCTGCAACTGCTCCACCGCCCAACGCCGCACCTGTACCCGCCACGACCGCAGTACCAGCAGCCATCCCGCCACCGCCAGCTGCAACTGCACCACCGCCCAAAGCGGCAAGCGATGCATTAGTGAGGGCTGCACCGTGGAGGGTGCTAATTGCCGTGCCTGTGCTAGCAGCTCCGAGCAGGCCAGCAGATCCAGCTACTGCTGCAATGGCCGGGGCGGCAACAAAGGCTACTCCACCTGTAGCAGCTGCTGCGACGACCGCCGAGGCCACAGGATTTTCCTTTACAGTATCCTCCACGGCTTGAGCCGCGTCTCCAACGCGCTCCACGACTGTGTCACCAGCCGATAGCACAGTGCGCAAACCCGAATCTAGAGCGTTACCTATAGAACCGAAAACGTCCCAGATGCCCATGATGGTTTCCCCGGATCCAAAATGCTATCATCGCTCACCTGTAGCTTGTGGAACAGCCTGTCCACCCATCCACCCTGGACGGAAAACCAGTAACCAACCAGTTGGACGCCGTAGTAGCGTTGTGCTTCTAGCTATAAGGAGTGAGGCATGCTTACTAACAAGGAACGTGGAGAGATGATAAAGCGCTCCATTTGCAAGCCGGGTGCTACCGACCTCCCAGTATGTAATACGCGATCCACGGTTCTAGACGCGTTCAAAGGCACAGACGTTTCGGGTTCGAAGGTCTGCGATGCGTACGCGCCTCTAAACCGCGACCGAAAGGTTACTCAAGAAGACATCGATGAGCTCAACGATCTCGCAGATCAAGTTCGTGACAGTGATGATCCGCGGCTAACAAGTATCGGAGAGCTGGTCGACATGACGTTAATTTGAAACCGCCCCGGCCCGTTGCCGGAAAGCCCATGGACTCGGGCATCTACGACCTAGGAGGTCAAATGCAAACTGTAGATCAGCGCCTTCAGGCGCTAGAGCAGAATATGAACAACGTCCCATTCGCCGTGCTCAATGCCCTTCTGGCAGTCGTTACCGCGCTCAACAAGCAGAGCTCCATCGATAAGGCAGCGCTTAAGCACGAACTCGAGGAGCTGAAGTCGATTACGATCGAGAACGGCAACTCTGCCGCCTACAAAGACATCATTTCCCTGGTTCAGTCGCGGATTTCGTAACTGCTTTATCGGCGCCTACAGTAGTAGGTGTCCCAAGGCCGAAGCCCGCAGCGGCCTTTTGGCCGTTGCTCAGTGCGACAACTTCAGTTTCATGCCCTTCTCCTGCGGCTCCGTCGCGTCAGTCGTTGCCCTACTCCGCCGCTTCAACCATTACGGCCAGAGCTTCGTGCTCCATGATGCGGAGATCGGGGAAAAATGTTGGTGAGATCTCGGCGCTTGATTCCGAGCATCGACGCGACCGCGGGGATGGCGGTGTAGTCCAAGCCAGAAGGCCCGCCCTGCCCCAAACGCCATTGCGTGCCGAGTGCCTCGAATACTCGGATTGCCGGCCAAGCATCCGGCCAAACCTCCACCTCTTCCTCAGGGAGGTCGGCCAGGGTCAGCCCAATGGCCGCCAACTGCTCGGCGGACGGGCTGCGCTCGTACAGTGTCCGCGCCGCCGCCCTCAGTTTCCCAAGCGGGCCGGGTTGTAGGCCGCCTGGTAGGCATCGGTCACTGCCTTCGGCGCGCCGGTGCAGGTGCTCACAAGCTCAACGATCGCCACCTGGCTGAACTCGTCCCCCAGATCCCAGCCGATGATGATCTCGCCCAGCTGCTCGGCCTGCAGGGTGATTTCACCGGCGGTGACCTCCTCCCAGCTCACGCCATCCTTCTGGGCCTTTTCTGCCCAGGTGTCGCGCGCTTTGTTCCAGCGGTCGAACATGCCGGCCAGTGTCACACGGTCCATGTACCGGAACTGAAACTCAACCGGAACCGGCTCAGGGTCCAGTGCATCGACCTGAGCAGCTTCCCATTTCGGTTACGGCTCGATCACAACAGGCCGTAGTACCTCATCCCCCATCGAAATGCCATATCTCTGTAACAATTTCAGAGGGCGGCGCATGCATGGAGAAAGCCATGAAAGACCAAGAACGCTCCGAACTCGCCGCCCGCGTCGCTGAAGACCTGGCCCAGCACGAATACACCCAGCTGGTGAATGAGAACGGTGTCGAGGTTTGGCGCTGCCAGCAGCCTGGCACCCGGGTCTACCACTTCGATATCTGCGTCACCGCCTACGGCATGTCGATGTTCGGCGATATCGACGGGCTGCTATGGCATGTGGGCGCTGACTACGGCATCAACTTCCTGCGACACCAAAGCGACGGGTATCTGCACGAAAAACTGGAGAGTACCTGCAAGCGCGAGGTCATCGACTTCGACAGCATTCGCGATACGGTTTGCAGCTGCATCCGAAGAACTCCAACCGCCAGGGGGCAAATGGAAGGACGCTGGTTGTGTGCATGGACCCACGCGAACAGTCGCATGGCGGGTTCTGGATGCCCAATATTTCGGCCTGGCCCAACGACGCCGTCGTGTGTTCGTTGTCGCAAGTGCTCGAGCAGGGTTCGATCCTGCACTCCAGTGCGGCTGCGGATACGTCTTCGGTCTAGACCAGGGCCAGCTGTCGATGTTCTGGCCGGCGTGCCTGCCTACGGTGGCCATGGCCTGCAGGGCGATGTCAGTCAGGCAGCCACGCTAACCGCGAAGGACACTCGCCTGGACATCGAGAGTGAGACATTTCTTGTGCACGGAGTCGATGTGCGGAATGGCTCCGTGACTGGAGAGGTATCCCACACACTGCAAGCTGGAGATCATGCCCCCGACCCCGGTGGGACGCCGCACACCATCGAGAGACAGGGGGGGGGTACGCCGCCTCACTCCACGCGAGTGCGAATGGCTCCAGGGCTTCCCCGGCGACCACACCCGCATCCCCTATCGCGGCAAGCCCGCCGATGAATGCCCAGACGGGCCGCGCTACAAGGCGATCGGTAACAGCAAGCGCATTGAGGTGCGACCGCTGTTCCTGGCCAAACAAGAACGGAAGCCCTCCTGACCACAGGAGTACGGATGTACTCCACCCAGCTGTAACCCCTCTCCTCTCTACTTTGCGAGTCGCGCTCCCTTCCTCGGCAAGGACTGTCTTGCTGGAACGAGTATCGCCGGACAGGTGGTTGCAACCCATGCCCTCGCACGCTCCTGCGCCCATGCCATAGCCGCACTCATCGTCTGCCCCTTGCAGTCGTCATAGCTCTCTTCAAGCAGCATTTCGCCCTTCTCTTTGTAGATACCAAAGAAGAGCTGGGTAGCCCCGAGAGGTGAAGTGCGCACTTGTACATTGATCAGGGTGCCGCAGGACAGACGCTCATCGCAGTTGCGGAAATGCAGCTGCGGATCGGCCCAATCCCAGTACACCTTCCCGCGATTACGCATGGTTGGGCCTTCGATAAGAATGGAAAGTTGACGGAACGGTCAGCGTATAGAAGTTCCTTCACTTCTCCAGAAATAAATTGAAACGGTTACGAACTTTCACAAATTGCCGCGATATGGCGGCCAAGGAATCGACATGCACGAAGAAATCAAGCTGATCCAGCCGGCGCCGGTCGTGCGCGACGAATACGGGATGTTCGAGCATCCCGACCTGCCCGACTTCGACGAGGGCGATGGCGATGGCGAGAAGTGCAAGGCCTGGATGGCACAGCAAGGCCTGCAGCTCGTCATGTTCCACCTGGAGACCGACGCACCGGAGGCGATCGCTGATCGGTACTTCGCATCCGATGAGCCGCATTGCGGCTACTGGGAGCCCAGCAAGCCAGAGGGCGATGGCTGGTTCTGCCTGGCCATCCACGACACCGACGACGGCCCTGTGTGCTGTTGGGCACGCCGCGAGGTTCAGCCATGACGAAAAAACACCACCCGCTCGACGTGCACGCTCGTCGGCCAATCGCGGGGCGGATTCGAGATCGACGCCGTGGTCCAGAAGGTCCGCAAGCTGGCAGGCAATTGGTGCCCACCAGATCCGGAAGAGGATCCTGGTCTGGAGCGGATCGACATCCGCCTATCTTGCGGCAGTGTCCTGGTCAGCTGCGAGCGCGCCGGCCCATTCGCCTACCGCTGGCCTTTCGGGAACATAACCTTCACCAGCAAAGACTTCGGCGCCGACATCGTCGCGTGGCAAGAGTCAGCCGCGTCGAAAGCCTAACCCCTCACCCAACTACTCAAGCTCGCCGGCGAAATCCAGCAGCTAGTAGTACAAGGCCTGGCACCAACAAGCCAACAGCGGTGTAACCGAAAGCAGCCTGCCCAGATGCTCCGATAGCGGCGAATGCAGCGCCGATCGCAATCAGTGGCGCAGCAACGAAGTAGAACGGTTTGGCTGTCTTGCCCATATCGATCCTCCTGAATGAGACCCCATTTAATCACAACTGCGCCCGCCGGCGGCGTGGAGACCATCCCATGGAAACCGAAAGCAACGGTGACGTCGACAAGGTCACCGAGACACTCATGGCCGAGCTCATCGGCTGCACCAAGCGCGCTTGAACACCGGCGCCAGGAAGGCAAGATCCCCGAGGGCGTCTGGATGAAGCACGGCGGCCGGATCATCTACAGCAAGAAGAGGTACGACGAATGGCTGGAAAGCCAATGGATTTACCCCGAGGGGTCGAAGTCTTCCGCGGCTCCCTCCGCCTACGTTTCACATGGGATGGTGTCCGTCGATGTGAAACGCTCCCCTATCCCCCGACACAAAAAGGGATCAAGGCTGCATCCAGCCTTCGCGATCAGGTAGCCAGCCTCAACAGCTCGGCCTGCTGGACCTGGAGAAATATGCTGAGCTCTTTCCCGGGTCCCAGACAGTAGTGGGTGGAAAGCCGACATTCGGCGAGTATGCCCAGCTCTGGCTGGACAGCCGAGAGATCACCCAGGGCACGCACAACAACTACAAGAGTGCGCTGAACCTGTACTGGATGCCAAGGCTGGCCATGGTGCGGATCGACCTGATCACCACCACCTTAATCCGGCGCATCATCACGGAAACCGAGTGGACGTCCGCGAACGTCAAGCGTAACGCGATCACCAGGTTGTCGACGATCCTTGCCGCCGCGATGCGGGAAGGCCTGCTGAGCAAGAATCCAGCGGAGGTGATCGACCTGCCGAAGCGGTCGCGCAAAGAGATCGACCCATTCAGCCTTGAGGAGGCGAACGCGATTATTGCCAGGCTGTACGAACACCCGCACTGGCCGAGCCGTATCTACGCCGCGCTGTTCGAGTTCATGTTCTTCACCGGGCTCAGGTTGTCCGAGGCCCTGGCGGTACGGTGGGAGGTGATCGACGAGGAGAAAAGGACGGTTCACGTCAGAAGGACCTTCGCCTTGGGCGAGGTTGAGGAAAGGACGAAGACAGGGAGGGATAGGTTCGTTCTGCTGAACGAGAGGGCTTTGCACGCGCTGCAGTACGCCAGGGAGTACGCCGAGCGGCGAAAGCAAGGGAAGGGATTGGCGGCCAATACGCCATACGTGTTCCCCCCGTCGAAAGGGAGCGAATACGTGAAACAGACGTCGGACCTGCACAAGCAGTGGGTACCGGTGCTGAATGAGCTGGGGATCAGGAGGAGCCCCCCATACAACTGTCGTCATACCTATGCGACAATATGCTTAATGTCTGGCCTCAACCCCGCATTTATCGCCCAACAGCTGGGTCACAGCGTGCAAATGCTGCTGTCGACGTATGCGCGTTGGCTCAACTCAAGCTCCGACTGGAGCGAGCTGGAAAAGCTCAAGATTGGTATCAAATCGGTATCAGCCGAGAATCCAGCCGCGTAAGTTACTGATAGGTAAGCGCTTTGATCTCCACCGCCAATATCACCATGCAGTTCGGCTCCAAGCCGCTGTTCGAAAACGTCTCGGTCAAATTCAACAACGGCAACCGCTACGGCCTGATCGGCGCCAACGGTTGCGGCAAGTCGACCTTCATGAAGATCCTCGGCGGCGACCTCGAGCCGTCCGGCGGCCAGGTGATGCTCGAGCCGAACACCCGCCTGGGCAAGCTGCGCCAGGACCAGTTCGCCTACGAGGACTTCACCGTGATCGACACGGTGATCATGGGCCACGAACAGCTGTACAAGGTCAAGGCCGAGCGCGACCGCATCTACTCGCTGGCGGAGATGACCGAGGAAGACGGCATGGCCGTCGCCGAGCTGGAAACCGAGTTCGCCGAAATGGACGGCTACACCGCCGACTCCCGTGCCGGCGAGCTGCTGCTGGGCCTGGGCATCCCCCTGGAACAGCACTTCGGCCCGATGAGCGAGGTGGCCCCCGGCTGGAAACTGCGTGTACTGCTGGCCCAGGCGCTGTTCTCGGACCCGGACGTGCTGCTGTTGGACGAACCGACCAACCACCTGGACATCAACACCATCCGCTGGCTGGAAACGATTCTCACGGCGCGTAACAGCACCATGATCATCATTTCCCACGACCGTCACTTCCTCAACAGCGTCTGCACTCACATGGCCGACCTGGACTACGGCGAACTGCGCCTGTTCCCGGGCAACTACGACGAGTACATGACGGCTGCGACCCAGTCACGCGAGCAACTGCTGTCGGACAACGCCAAGAAGAAGGCGCAGATCGCCGAGCTGCAGACCTTCGTCAGCCGCTTCTCGGCCAACGCCTCGAAGGCCAAGCAGGCCACCTCGCGCGCCAAGCAGATCGACAAGATCCAGCTGGCCGAGGTCAAGCCTTCGAGCCGCGTCAGCCCGTTCATCCGCTTCGAGCAAACGAAGAAGCTGCATCGCCAGGCAGTGATCGTCGAGAAGATGGCCAAGGCCTTCGACGACAAGGTACTGTTCAAGGACTTCAGCTTCACCATCGAAGCCGGCGAGCGCGTGGCGATCATCGGCCCCAACGGTATCGGCAAGACCACCCTGCTGCGCACCCTGGTCGGCGAAATGCAGCCGGACGCGGGCGCGGTGAAGTGGACCGACAGCGCCGAGGTGGGCTACTACGCCCAGGACCACGCCCACGACTTCGAGGACGACATGACCCTGTTCGACTGGATGGGCCAGTGGACCAGCGGCGAACAGGTGATCCGCGGCACCCTGGGGCGCATGCTGTTCTCCAACGACGAGATCCTCAAGTCGGTGAAGGTGATTTCCGGTGGTGAGCAGGGCCGCATGCTGTTCGGCAAGCTGATCCTGCAAAAACCCAACGTACTGGTGATGGACGAACCGACCAACCACCTGGACATGGAATCGATCGAGGCGCTGAACCTGGCGCTGGAAAACTACCCTGGCACCCTGCTGTTCGTCAGCCACGACCGTGAGTTCGTGTCGTCGCTGGCCACCCGCATCATCGAGCTGACCGCCGATGGCGTGGTGGATTTCAGCGGTACCTACGACGACTACCTGCGCAGCCAGGGCGTGGTGGTCTGACCTTCCCGAGGCGCTCCGCGCCCCTCAGGAGCCGGCCTTGCCGGCGCCTGAGGGGCTTGCTCGGGCTGGAGGGCTGGGCGGTTAGATAGTTAGCCTGCTTTCTTTTGCCTCGCGCAGCGGCCATGATGGGCACAGCCCACCGCCCGCCCGCGAACGAGCCCATGACCACGCCCCACAGCACCCCCGGCATCATCCGGCAGATCCTCTCGATCGTCTTCTACACCTTCATCGCCTTCCTGTGCATCGGCCTGCCGATCGCGGTATTGCCCAGCCACGTGCATGATCAACTCGGTTTCGGCGCGGTCATTGCCGGCCTGACCATCGGCCTGCAGTACCTGGCCACCCTGCTCAGCCGGCCCTTTGCCGGGCGCGTGGCCGACACCCTGGGCGGCAAGCGCGCCATCCGCTACGGCTTGTACGGTATCGCCGGCTGCGGCCTGCTCACCCTGTTCTCGGCCTGGGCCCAGGCCCTGCCCTGGCTGAGCCTGGCGCTGCTGTTGGGTGGGCGCCTGCTGCTGGGCATCGCCCAAGGGCTGATCGGGGTGGCGACGCTGAGCTGGGGCATCGGCCAGCTAGGCGCGCAACACACGGCGCGGGTGATCTCATGGAACGGTATCGCCTCCTACGGCGCCATCGCCATTGGCGCGCCGGCGGGGGTGCTGCTGGTGGATGCGCTGCACTTCGCGGTGCTGGGCCCGGCCCTGCTGGTGCTGGCGCTGCTGGCCCTGGCGGCGCTGCGCAGGCACCCGGATGCGGAGGTGGTGCGTGGTGAGCGCCTGCCGTTCTGGTCGGCCTTCGCCCGGGTGGCACCCTGCGGCCTGGGGCTGACCCTGGCGTCGATCGGTTATGGCACCCTGACGACCTTCGTCACCCTCTATTATCTGGAGCGCGGCTGGGTTGGCGCGGCCTGGTGCCTGAGCGCCTTCGGCTTGTGCTTCATCGTTTCGCGGCTGCTGTTCGTCAACGCGGTCAACCGCTTTGGCGGCTACAACGTCGCCATCGCCTGCATGAGCACCGAGGCCCTGGGCCTGGCGCTGCTATGGCTGGCGCCAACGCCGCTGTGGGCGATGCTCGGTGCCGGGCTGACCGGGTTCGGCCTGTCGCTGGTGTACCCGGCGCTGGGCGTCGAGGCGATTCGCCAGGTGCCGAGCAGCAGCCGTGGGGCCGGCCTGGGCGCCTATGCGGTTTTCTTCGACCTGGCCTTGGCCATTGCCGGCCCGGTGATGGGCGCGGTGGCGGTACACCTGGGGTATACCTCGATCTTCTGCGTCGCCGCCCTGCTCGCGCTGTCAGGGGTTGCGCTGAGCTGGTGGCTGGCCCGGCGTAGCCAGCGCGGCTGAACGCTCGGTGGGCGCCGGCGCGCCCAGGGCCTGGCTGAAGAACGCCGTGCTTGCGCTGCGCAACGAGCGGTGGATATGCCGGCGGTCGACACCCTTGGCGTCTGTGCACAGCACGGGCATGCGCTGGTGCTGCTCGGCATCGCAGGGCGCCATGAACACGAAGTGCCCGGCCCCCGACAGCAGCCGGTAATCCGGGCTGACCGGCAGCTTGCGCGCCAGGGCGTCGGCGTTATGCTCCAGGCCAGCAACTGGTCGCGATCGCCGCTGTAGATCAACGCCGGCACCTGCACGCCGGCCAGGGCGTGACGCCCGAACATCAGGCTCTGTGGCGCCATCAGCATCACCGCCCCGACCCGAGGGTCGGCCCGTGGCACCAGTTCGCTGTGGTCGGCAATCAGCACGCCATGGGTCTTGCAGGCATCGCCATCGCCCGGACGGGCCTTGCAGTAGCGGCGCAGACGCTCGAGGTCAGGCCTGGCGCCGGACAGGATCAACGCGGTTTCACCCCCGGCCGAATAACCGATCACCCCGACCTTGCCGTCATTCAGGTAAGGCGCGAGCAAGGCATCGGCACGCGCCGCCGTGATCGCGGCGCTTATCTGCAAAGGGCGGCCATAGAGGTTGCTGAGGGTGCCCAGGCGACTGTGGTCGCGGCTGTTGTCACCGGGGTGGGTCACCGCCACCACCACGAACCCCTGGCGTGCCAGGCCATTGGCCAGGTCGTGCAGGGCCATCGGGCTGCCGGTGTTGCCGTGGGAGATCACCAACAGCGGGAACTGCCCCATGGCCACCGGCGCCTCTTCGGCGACCTGGGTCTGGTAGCCCTCGATCCGCACGTTGCGCACCGGGCCATTGGCCGGATAGAACACCAGCGCCTGCATGGGCCGCGCGTCGACCGGGTCGGCCAGGGTCAGACGGTGCAAGCCGGCAACCCATGGCGCCGCGTCGGCGCGGGCCAACAGGCCGGCGAACAGCAACAGGGCCATCAGGGTGCGGGTTCGGTTCATCGCGGTGCGTCAGCCGGGCAGCGGTATGGGCCAGCATAGAACCCGCTGCGCCGCGGCCACATGAAAACTGGATGAAAAAAGCCGACTGGCTCACGGGGTGCCAGTCGGCTTGCTTGCCGCAATGCTGGGTCAGGCAGCGGCGAACAGTTCACCGGCAATCTGCGCCTGGGCGGCGTCGATGGCCTTGGCGCGGTGCTCGGGGCCATAGGCCAGGCCGTGGGCACGAACGATTTCCAGGTCACTGATACCGATGAAGCCGAGGAACACCTTGAGGAAGTCCTCATGGCCGACTCCGGTCGGCTGGCCCTGGTGCAGGCCACCGGCGGTGGACACCAGGATCACCTTCTTGTCGCCGCACAGCCCTTCAGGGCCGGCTTCGGTATAGCGGAAGGTCTTGCCGGCGACGGCCACGCGGTCGATCCAGGCCTTGAGCTGGGTGGGCACGGTGAAGTTGTACATCGGCGCGCCAATCACCACCGCGTCGGCGGCCAGGAACTCTTCCAGGGTTTCGGCGCTGAGCTTGGCTTCGTGGGCCTGGGCGGCGTCGCGCATTTGCTCGGGGGTGCCGGCGGCCACCAGGGTGGCGGCGGAGAAATGGCTGATAGCGTCGGCGGCCAGGTCACGGTAGACCACCTCGATGCTCGGATCTACGGCTTTCCAGGCGTCGACCACTTCGCGGCTCAGTTGGCGGGAGGCGGAATTGTCGCCCAGGATGCTCGAATCGATATGCAACAGTTTCATGGGACTCTCCTGTGAATGAAGACCGCGGCGGTGGGCGATCAGGTTGGAGAGAATCCTACCGATACGGCGAATAGCTGATAAGTCGGCAAAAATGCGTTAGTTTGTTCCACTGATGGAACAATGAGACCGCCATATGCAAGACCTCAACGACCTGTTCTACTTCGCCCAGGTGGTCGAAGCCGGTGGTTTCGCCGCCGCCGGGCGCCAGCTGGGCATCCCCAAGTCGCGGCTGTCGCGGCGCATCGCCGAGCTCGAAGAGCGCCTGGGCACCCGCCTGCTGCAACGCACCACCCGCCAGCTCAAGCTCACCGCGGTGGGCGAACGCTACCTGAGCCACTGCCAGGCCATGCTGCTGGAGGCGGAAATGGCCGACGAAGTGGTGGCGAGCATGTCCAGCGAACCCCGTGGCCGCCTGCGGGTGTCCTGCCCGGTGGCCCTGGCCCATGCCTTCCTGCCGGATGTCATCAGCCGCTTTCTGGCCCAGTACCCTCAGGTGCAACTGGACATGGTGCTGCTCAACCGTCGCGTCGACCTGATCTCCGAGGGTATCGACGTGGCCCTGCGGGTACGCGACCTGGGCGATGAAGACCCGGCCCTGGTCACCCGCCGCCTGCGCCAGGCGCAGATGCAACTGGTGGCAGCGCCAGGCTTTGCCGACCATATCAACGAACCAGCACAACTGGCGACATTGCCGGTGCTGGGGGCGACCGAGGCCGACCGCCTGGTGCATTTTCGCCTGTTCGGACCCGGCGGCCGTGAACAGGAAGTGGCACTGGAACCGCGCCTGGCCATCGACGACTTCGTCGTGCGCAACGCCGCGGTACGCGCGGGCCTGGGCTTTACCGCCCTGCCCAGCATGTTCTGCGAGGAGGAGTTGGCGCGTGGCGAGTTGGTGCGCCTGCTGCCAGACTGGTCGCTGCCGGGCGGCTACCTGCAGGCGGTATACCCGCACCGGCGTGGGTTGCTGCCGGCGGTCAGGGTATGGATCGACCACTTGGCGGCTTCGTTCGAGGCGTGTGGAGAGCGTTATGTCTGAGCACAGGATGACGGCAGATCAGGTCGCAGCCTTCTGCCTGGCCCTGCCCGGGGCGCAAGAGGACTACAAATGGGGCGGCATACGGGTGTTCTCGGTGGCCGGCAACAAAATGTTCGCGATCCAGGGCTTGAGCGGCGACGGGCTGGCGTTCAAGGTAGCCGACGAGCTGTTCCTGGGCTATTGCGACCGCCCGGGGATACGCCCGGCGCCCTACCTGGCGCGGGCCAAGTGGGTCAGCCTGGAACAGCCCTATCCCATGGCGCGGGAAGAAATGAGCGACTTGCTGCGCCGCTCGCACCAGCTGGTGGTGCGGCGCTTGCCCAAGCGGCGGCAGGTGGGGTTGCTGCTGGACTGATGTACTGGCATGGAATCAGAACCAGTGCCCCAGCCAACGGCCATTCAGCAGCAGGTGATCGATCCAGAACAGCTGGTGCACCGCAACAATGGCCCAGAACACCAGCTGATACGACAGCTTGCGGGTCTTGTGGCGCAACAGCTGCTGGGCCAGCAATGCCCCCGGCCAGCCCCCCAGCAGCTCGCTGGCATGCAACACCTTTTCCGGCGTACGCCAGGCCTGGGTGCGTGCCTGCTGCTTGTCCTGCCAATACAACAGCAGGCTGATCACGCTCACCGCCGGATACAGTGCCAACGGCAACCACGACTGGCCGCTGAGGCCCATCTGCAGGCCGCCCAGCACCGGCAACAGGCACAGCCCCGCCAATACCAGCAACTTCAGGCGCGCATTGCGCACGCCCTGGGCCTCTACCCGGCCCTCTGTCCGTGCCCGCGCCATCAGCCGCGCGCCGTCGCCCAATCGACCCAGCCAAACTCCCAGGTGGCCAGGATCAGCAAGCCAAAGGCAATGCGGTACCAGGCAAATACCGCGTAACTGTGGTTGGCGATGAACTTGAGCAGTCCGCGCACGGCAATCATGGCGAAGATGAACGACACCACGAAGCCCAGGACGAACACCGGCAAGTCGCCGGGCTGGAACAGCTCGCGGTACTTGTACCCCGAATACACCGCCGCGCCGACCATGGTCGGCATGGCCAGGAAGAACGAGAACTCGGTGGCCGCCTTGCGCGACAGGCCGAACAACAGGCCGCCGATGATGGTCGAGCCCGAGCGTGAGGTCCCCGGGATCATCGCCACGCACTGGATGACACCGATCTTCAAGGCATGGCTCCAGCGCATCCCGTCGACATGGTCGACTTCCACCCGGTGCTCGCGCCGCTCGGCCCACAGCATGATCACGCCGCCCGACACCAGCGCGGCTGCCACCGTGACCGGATTGAACAGGTACTCATGAATCAGGTCGGCGAACAGCACGCCCAGCACCACCGCCGGCAGGAAGGCGATCAGCAGGTTGGCGGTGAAACGCCGCGCGGGGGCCTGCGTCGGCAAGCCGAGCACGACATCGAGGATCTTGCGCCGAAACTCCCACACCACCGCCAGGATCGCGCCCAGCTGGATGATGATGTTGAACGCCATGGCGCGTTCACCGCCAAAGCCAATCAGGTCGGCAACGATAATCTGGTGCCCGGTACTGGAAATCGGCAAAAACTCCGTCAGGCCTTCGACCACGCCCAAGATGATTGCCTGCAAGGCACTCCAAAAATCCATCCATCCCCCAAGTGCGACGCTGCCCGTGGCAGGCCGCATATTTTGATTTATCTACAGGTACCGCACGCGGCGACGCTGTTTTACAGCGACCGTTGGTCCCGAAGCCAGCTGAAAAGTTCAGCGGCCTAAAGGTTTCATCTGGCGCGGCCGAAATCTTATCAAAGCCAGTGTTGCAGCTCCTGTATTACCTGCAACATGGCTTGTCAGGTTTTACCCATTAGCCGTTGGTCGTCTGGGGGCCTGTGGCAAAGCATGCTTGGATGCAGACGAAAAAAAGAACAAGACTGGAGTAACGCATCATGAAGACCCTGAGGTCGATGTCGATCAGCCGCCGCCTGTGGCTGATCCTGCTGGTGGCGGTGGCCATGCTGGTGGTCCTGGGCCTGTTGCTGTTGCGCCAGTTGCATGGCGACCTTTACCAGGCCAAGGCCGAGAAGACCCGCCACGTGGTGCAGACCGCCGCCGGCGTGCTGGCCTACTACCAAGGCCTGGAAGCCGCCGGCAGCCTGACCCGCGAGGCCGCGCAGCAGCAGGCCCTGCAGGTGGTGCGCGGGCTGCGCTACGACCACAACGACTATTTCTGGATCAACGACCTGCAGCCAAAGATGATCATGCACCCGGCCAATCCCAAGCTCGATGGCCAGGATCTGTCGGCGATCCGCGACCCCGACGGTTTTGCCGTGTTCAACGAAATGGTCGCCCTGGCGCGCAGCCAGGACGCAGGCCCGGTCGACTATCGCTGGCCCAAGCCCGGCGCCAGCGAACCGGTGGCCAAGACCTCCTACATCCAGCTGTTCAAGCCCTGGGGCTGGGTCATCGGCTCGGGGGTGTACATCGACGATGTGCAAGCCGAGTTCGCCCGCCAGTTGCGCGATGCCTCGCTGGTCGGCCTGGCCATCGCCCTGGCGATGGCCCTGCTGGTGATGCTGATCGCCCGCAGCATCGCCCGTCCGCTGCAAGAGGCGGTACAGGCCATGGGCACCATCGCCAGCGGCGAAAGCGACCTGACCCGGCGCCTGGACACCCACGGCCGCGACGAGATCACCCACCTGGGCGAACACTTCAACCGGTTCAACGGCAAGTTGCAGGGGGTGATCGGCCAATTGCAGGGCGCCGCCCATGCCCTGGCCGAGTCTGCCGGGCATGTCGGCGACAACGCAGGCGCAGCCCAGGCCCGCAGCGCCCAGCAGTCACTGCAGATGGACCAGGTGGCCACCGCCGTCAACGAAGTCACCTACGCCGTGCACGACGTGGCCAAGCACGCCGAGCAGGCCGCCAGCGAGATGCGCAACGCCCAGGCCCAGGTTGGCCATGGCCAGCAGGCGATCCATGGCAGCCTGCAACAGATCGACCGACTCTCGGCGACCATCGACCAGGCCGTACAGGTAATCCGCGAGCTGGCCAGCCACAGCACCAAGATCGGCGGTGTGCTCGAGGTGATCCGCTCGATCGCCGAACAAACCAACCTGCTGGCACTCAATGCCGCCATCGAGGCGGCGCGTGCCGGTGAACAGGGCCGTGGCTTCGCCGTGGTCGCCGACGAAGTGCGCCTGCTGGCCCAGCGCACGGCCCAGTCGACCGCCGAGATCCAGACCATGATCGAGCACCTGCAAGGGCAATCGGAGGCAGCGGTGCGCGCCATCGATACCAGCAGCGAGGCTTCGCGCCAGACCGTCGAGCAGGCCCGTGAGGCCGGCAGCAGCCTGGATGCCATCAGCCAGGCCCTGGGCAACCTCGGCGCGCTCAATGCCTCGATCGCCAGTGCCACCTTGCAGCAGTCCCATGTGGTCGAGGAGATCAACCGCAACGTCACCGAAACCGCCGACCTGTCGCAGCAGACCGCCGAAGCGGCGCGCCAGTCCAGTGATGCGGGCAGTGCCCTGGCGCAGTTGAGCGAGGAACTGGAGCAGCTGCTCAAGCAGTTCAAGGTGTAGCGCGGGGACTTGGAGTGTGCGGCAGCGCTGTTGCCCCGCCATCGCACCCGCCAGAACAATGACCATCGCGGGGCAGGCTCGCTGCACAAGGCGCGCCCTGCCCGCACACCGGCGATGAAGCGACTTCGCTTGAAGCCTGTCGCTCGAAGCTTGTAGCATCGCCCCCTTTCCCAGCCCAAGGATCGCCGATGTCCGGCCTCGAACTCTTCGCCGCCGCGCTCGGCGTCATCGCCGTCTGGCTCACCGTCAAGCAGAACCCCTGGTGCTGGCCCATCGGCCTGGTGATGGTGGTGCTGTACAGCTGGATCTTCTACGAAGTGAAGCTGTACTCGGACATGCTCCTGCAACTGGTCTACGCCGTGCTGCAGCTGTACGGCTGGTGGCAATGGACCCGCCCGGACCGGGTCGAGGACGCCCGCCAGGTCAGCCGCCTGGCCGCCGCGCCGCTGCTCAAGGGCCTGGCGGCGGGCCTGCTGGCCAGCCTGCTGCTGGGCGCCGGCATGGCCCACTGGACCGACGCCGCGCAGCCCTGGCTGGATGCCGCCCTCACCGGCTTCAGCCTGGTGGCGCAGCTGTGGATGGCGCAGAAGCGCCTGCAATGCTGGGCCCTGTGGGTTGTGCTGGACGTGATCTTCGTCGGCCTGTTCCTGTACAAGGGGCTGTACCTGACCGCCGCCTTGTATGCCTTGTTCACCCTGATCGCGGTGCGCGGCTGGCTGGAGTGGCGCCGCGACCCGGCGCTGGTCGCGGCATGAAGGTCCTGGTGCTGTGTGGCCCGGAATCCAGCGGCAAGAGCTGGTTGGCCGGCGAGATCCAGGCCCACTTCGGCGGCGTGCTGGTGGGCGAGTACGTACGCCACTTCATGGAACGCGAGCAGCGTGACACCTGTTACGCCGACATCCCTACCATCGCCCGAGGCCAGCTGGACTGGGAAGACCAGGGCCGGGCCCAGGCGCCGGAGCTGCTGATCCTCGACACCCACCTGCTGAGCAATATCCTCTGGAGCCGCGCGCTGTTCCATGACTGCCCCGCGTGGCTCGAGCAAACCCTCGCCGAGCGCCAGTACGACCTGCACCTGCTGCTGCGCCCCGAGGGCGTCGAGTGGATCGGCGACGGACAGCGCTGCCAACCACGGCTGGAAGATCGCCAGGCATTCTTCGACGATAGCCTGGCCTGGTTGCAACGCCATCGGCAGACCGTGCAGATCATCGATGGCGACTGGGCGTGGCGCAGCGCCGTGGTGCTGCAGGCGGTACAGCGGCTGCTTGATGGCAAGCCGCCATACTGCCCCACCGAGTGTTAGCCTGCCGTTACAAGCTGCCCCGCCCCGCCCCCCGTGTTTGCGGGCCCAGCGCCAAATCTGGGGGGAGTGTCTCAGGCGCGCAACAGCTTTGTGAAAACCTCGTGGATTCCCCGTCAATGCCGGGTTTGCCGACAGTGCGCCTGTGGGTTTGTCTCAGCACTGATACAACGACAAGCCGGCCCGGCCTATCACATCGCACAAGCCATTGATTCATAGGCGCTAACAAAAAGCGGCACACCTTCTGCTCTGCCCTTGGCAACGCGCGGCGCCAGGCCGACACGCCAAAGAAGGAATTGCCATCGTGGGGAAACCAGAAAAAGGCATGTACCGCCTCCTGCTGCTCGGCTGCGCACTGGGCTCGGGCCTCAGCCTGCCGGTACAGGCCGACAACGGCATCGTCGTCATCACCCGTGAAGTCCAGGTACGCAATGCCATCCGCCCGCCAGTGATCCCCGACCCCAGCCCGGTCACCGTCAACACCAATCCCTCGGCGCAGATCCTGCGCCAGACCAACGAACTGAGCGACGGTGACTTCGCCGGCATCAGCAGCGGCGCGGGCATCAATTCGCTGATCACCCAGCAGACCAGCAGCCTCGGCACCAGCATCAACACCCAGACGCAACTGCCGAACATTGCCGGCGGCCGCGGCTCGAGTTCGGCTGGCAATGGCATCGCCAACATGGTCAATGCCAACGTTCAGCAAGGCCTTGGCGCGCTGAAGATCCTCAATGGAGGCCAGTGACATGAGGCGCTCGCTGCTGATGCTCGTCACCCTGTGCAGTGCTTCGGTCTTCGCCCAACCCCCGGTGGTCAACAGCGCCACCATCGACAGCTCCGGCGCCCGCTACCAGGGCAACCTGGGGGGCAACCAGGCCGCCGGCGACCAGCAGCAGCAGGTCAACGCGCGGGCCATCGCCATCGGTCATGACGCCACCGCCAGCACCCAGATCCGCCAGCGCTCGCGCAGCCTGGTCGACCCGGCGCTCGATGCCCAGGCGAGTATCCAGGGCAATGCCTTCAGCCAGGGCAACGGCATCCTCGGGGTCAACCAGGGCGCCGGCGCTAGCAACCAGCAAGCCAACGCACTGCGCATCAGCGTCAGTGCCCAGCCACAAAGCATCGACGACAGCGTCCTTCTGCAACAGAACGTGGCGCTGCTCAACAGCTCGGATTCAACCGCCCCGACACCCGGCCATCGCCAGGTCAGCACCAGCGACCAGGCATTCACCGGTAGCCGTGGCGTGGTGCAGTTGAATCAGAGTGCCGGGGTGGGCAACCGAACGGCCAACACCCTGAGCATCCGGGTCGCTGATTGACCCAAACCTGCAAGACAACACTTAACCTAAGAAAAGTACGGAGAATCACCATGAAACCCTCGATGGCACTCAAGCCTCTGGTTTTCGCAATCGCTGCGATCATGGCTGTAGCTGTACAAGCTGGGCAGAACGACCGGCGTGGCAATGACCACCATAATGGCCACCATAACAACGGTCACCACACCCCTCCTCCGACCAAGATCCCTGTATATGCCACCGCCAATGCCTGGGACAAGCAAAGCAGCACTGGCAACCGCATCCGCAACGAAGGGACTGTCAATGAAGCTGAAATGAGCAGCTCGGCCTCCGGCACCAGCGGCAACGTGGGTGTCAACGTGGCGGCCGGTGCCGGCAACCAGCAGGACAACGCCGCCGCCATCGCCAATGCCGGCGCCGACTCCAGCCTGGACAACAGCTTCGTGTTCGGCTCCGCCTCGGCCACCGCCGATGTGCGCCAATACAGCAACAACAACCGGGTCGACAACTACGGCACCACCAACTCCGGCATCATGAGCGGCTCGGGCAACAATGGCAGCGGCAACATGGGCATCAACGTGGCCGGTGGCGATCTCAACCAGCAGAAAAACACCATGGCCATTGCCAACTCCAATGCGCCACTGGGCAACGCCACCGCCACCGCCTCGGCCGACCAGAACGGCCCAGGCCTGACCGTGAACAACAACGCCGACCGCACCTACCGGGTCGACACCCTGTCGTTCACCACTACCAAGTCCGGCAGCGCCTCTTACAACAAGGACTCGAACTACAGCAAGGACAGCAGCGCCTCGTCGAGCTGGGAAGCGGCCGGCGCCAACAGCTGGAGCGCCAATGGCTCCAACAGCTCCAACGCCAGCGGCTCGCATAGCCGTGACTCCAGCTCGTCGGCCAGCGGTTCGTTCAACGCCTCGCTGGAAGCCTCGGCAGACGGCAGCGTGACCCGCACCCAGGACTTCGGCCGCCACGAGCGCAGCCGCACCGACTCGTTCGATGCCTCGCTCAACGCCTCGATCGACGCCTCGTATGAGAAATCGCACGAGAAGTCCTCCAGCTCCTCGTTCGAGAAGGCCTACGACTCTTCGTTCGAGAAAGCCTACGACTCCTCGTACGAGAAGTCGGGCAGCGCGGCCAACGAGTCGTCCAAGTCGGGTTCGAAGAGCTTCAGCGAATCCAGCTCGTATGACCTGAGCAACACTGTGTCGTTCCAGGTCCTGACCCCGACCGGCTGGGCCAACCCTGTGACCAACACCGCTACCCTGAGCGGCTCGGTCAACGGTGGCAGCGGCAACCTCGGTGTCAACGTGGCTGCCGGTGTGGGCAACCAGCAAAGCAACTCGCTGGCCATCTCCAACACCTCGTTCTGAGTGCAACGCCCATGAGGCCCCCTTCGGGGGGCCTTTCTTCGAACAGGACCAGGAGGCACCGACCATGCGTATGATCGCCCTGGCGTTTGTGCTGTGCATGGCCAGTTACAGCGAGGCGGCGCAAATGCCGCTTTCGGTGTTGCCGGGGGGCGCGGTGATCTACAAGCCCATCCAGAGCATCCGCGAGCGCAAGTTCGCCGACCTGGTGCAACAGAAAACCGACTTCAGTTGCGGCGCCGCGTCGCTGGCAACCATCCTGCGCCAGGCCTACTGGCTGGATGTGAACGAGGAGCAGGTGATCGAAGGCATGCTGGCCCACGCCGACCAGGACCTGGTCCGCGTCCAGGGCTTCTCCATGCTCGACATGAAGCGCTACGTCGAAAGCCTGGGCATGCGCGCGCGCGGCTACCGAGTGGCCGCCGAAACCCTGGCCAGCGTGCGCATCCCGGTGGTGGTGCTGATGGACATCCGCGGCTACAAGCATTTCGTGGTCCTGCAGCGCGTAGACAAAGGCTGGGTGTACATCGGCGACCCGGTGCTCGGTCACAAGCGCTACAAGGTCGAGGATTTCCTCAAGGGCTGGAACGGCATCATCTTCGCCGTCATCGGCCAGGGCTACGACAAGGCCAATGCCTTGCTCGACCCGCCATTGCCCCTGAGCGCCAGGGACAGGGTCAACCGCTTCACCCCGGTCAAAGATGCCGAACTGATCGACTTCGGCTTCATCCGCAGCGATTTCTTCTAATGACAATCGAGCACGACGCTCCGGGAGCATCCGATGAAGACCCCAGCCTGGCTCACCCTGATCTGCCTGGCCGCCGCCATGCCGGTCCAGGCAGAAACGTTCAAGCCCATTGAACTCAAAGACCAGGAGCTGGCGAACCTGCGCGGGCGCTACGTGATGCCCGGGCGCATCGTCAGCTTCGGCATCGTCATGTCCACCACCTGGCAGAACGCCAATGGCGATGTCATCGGCGCGACCTCCTCCATGCAGGTCCAGCAGACCACCATCAAGCCGCAGTTCTACGTCTCGATGATCGACAAGAAGGGCTCCGGCCTGGGCAACGCCGAAGGCCGCGGCACCGTCACCGGCGGCGGCGGCCTGAACACCAGCGAAGGCGTCACCCAGGTGGTCAGGGCGGCCGGCGACAACAACACCGCCTACAACAACGTCGATATCAACGTCAGCAGGGCCAGCCAGGCGCCGGACATGCCGCAGCAGGGCCAGGTGCTGGCCGCCGGCACCACGCTGGTGGGTGCCAATGGCGCCGGCTCGCTGAGCGTCTCCGCCAGCGGCGGCGGCGTGCAGCTCAATGTGCTGGCCAGCAACAACCAGGGCAGCAGCCTGCAGCGCATCGCCCAGGGCGGGTTGCTGCAGAACGCGACGCTGCTGGGCGACGGCAACCGGGTCAGCAACCTCACCTCGCTCAACGTGGTGCTGCGCGACAATATGGCCGCCACTTCGCTGAACGGCAATCTTGACCAGCTCAAAGGGCTTCGCGGCTTCGGATACTGATCTACGCTGACGCTCATCGTATGTTGTCTGAAGGGACGGCTAACCCATGCACCGATCGTTGACGTTCAGAGCTGTAGTCTGTTTGAGTACGCTGGCCCCCGCCACCGCGCTGTATGCAGCCGCGGATCCTACGGTCGAGGCGCTCAAGCAGGAGCTTCGCGAGCTGAAACAGCGCTACGAAGCCCAGCAGAACGCCCTGATGGTGCTCGAACAACGTGTGCGCCAGGTCGAGGAAGCCCCTGCGCTGGCGCCGCCCAAGCGCCTGGTGCGCTCGCCCTCGACGCCAGCCAAGGGCGCCGAAACCGTGGCCACGGCCAATGGCGGCAGCTCCTACGGCCAGTCGCTCAAGGAAGATTCGGAACCTGCGCAAAGCGTTTCCAACCTGTACGACGAGGCCAGTGGGTTCTTCGGCGGCGGCAAGTTCAGCGTCGAGACCGGCCTGACCTACACCCACTACGACACCCGGGCGCTGACCCTCAATGGTTTCCTGGCGCTGGATTCGATTTTCCTCGGCAACATCAACATCGACCGCATCAAGGCCGATAACTGGACGCTGGACCTGACCGCCCGCTACAACATGGATCAACGCTGGCAGTTCGACATAAACGTACCGATTGTCTACCGTGAAACGACCTATTCCTCAGGTGGTGTCAGTGGTTCCGGCACCAGCGCCTCGGATGCCTCGGTCACCCGTGATCCGGCCATTGGCGATGTCAACGTGGGGGTCGCCTACAAGTTTCTCGATGAATCGGAGAACTGGCCGGACGCGGTGGTCACGCTACGGGTCAAAGCCCCAACGGGCAAGGACCCTTATGGCATCAAGCTGATCCAGGACCCCACCAACGACAACCTCGCGGTTCCAGAAAGCCTGCCCACCGGCAACGGTGTCTGGGCGATCACCCCAGGGATCTCGCTGGTCAAGACCTTCGACCCCGCCGTGCTGTTCGCCAGCCTGTCCTATACCTACAACGTGCAGGACTCGTTCAGCGATGTCAGCCCCCAGGTGAACAGCAAAGTGAAGGGCGATGTCAAGCTGGGGGACTCCTGGCAAATCGGCGGCGGCATCGCCTTCGCCCTGAACGAACGGATGAGCATGTCGTTCTCGGTCACCGACCAGTTCGCTAGCAAGAGCAAGATCAGACCCGACGGCCAGGACTGGCAGTCGATCACCAACAGCGACTACAACGCCGCGAACTTCAACGTGGGCCTGACCTTCGCCGCCACCGACAACCTGACCATCGTGCCCAACCTGTCCATCGGCCTGACCGAGGATGCCCCCGACTTCTCGTTCAGCCTGAAATTTCCCTACTACTTCTGAGCCGGCCCCCATGCCGGCCCCGTTTTGCGGGGCCGGCGTTTCGTAACCAGCCTTGTCCTACAGCACCTTCATACGCCCAGCCTGATATCATCCAGCAGATTTGTGTGACGGTTTGATGGCAAGAAGGAATGCTGCAGTGAGAAATTTGCTTGACCACCCTCGGGCCCGGCTGATCGCCCTGGCCAGCCTGGTGCTGGTCATCCCCCTGTGCGCACGTGCGCTGCTGGGCTGGTCGGACCCGCTCGGTTACCTCTCGGACCTGGCCATCGGCGCCCTGCTGCTGCTCCTGTTGCAGCGCTGTCCGCTGTGGCTGGCGCTGCCGCTGCTGCTGGCCTGGGGCGGGCTGATGATCGCTTCGGCCGAACTGGTCAGCGCCGTGGGCCGCCTGCCCAACCAGGCCGATCTCACCTACCTGTTCGACCCACAGTTCATGGAAAACTCCACCGGTGGCGGCCTGGCGCAGCCCTGGCTGCCGTGGTTGCTGGGTGGTGCGCTGCTGGCCTGGCTGGCCAGCGCCTGGCGCGCGCGCCGGCAACGCCCCGCCGCCTTGCCGCGCAAGGCCTGGGCGCTGCCGGCAGTGTTGCTGGTCGCCCACTGGGGCAGCCAGCAACTGGTGCCATCGGACGCCGACCAATGGCGCCAGTACAACCTGCCTCACCAGTTGCTGGCCGCCGCTACCGGCGCGCTGCAACACCACGCCCAGGTGCTGGTGGCCGGCGAAACGCCGGTGACGCCGCTGCCGATCAACGGCCTGACCCAGGCCGACCTCGATGGCCGCCGCCTGCTCGACGGCCCCGGCGCGGCCCGCAACCTGCTGCTGATCACCGTCGAAGGCATCCCCGGCGCCTATATCCGCAGCAACCGCCAGGCCATCGGCGGCCGCTTCGACGACGAGCTGATGCCCAACCTCAGCCGCTGGGCCGAGCGCGGCATGAACACCCCCGACTACGTGTTGCATACCCACCAGACCATCCGCGGCCTGTACGCGATGCTCTGCGGTGACTACGACAAGCTGGCCAACGGCACGCCCAAGGGCGTCGAGCTGCTGACCCAGGGCCTGCGCAACCAATCCTGCTTGCCCGCGCAGTTGCGCCAGGCCGGGTTCACTACCCACTACCTGCAAGGCGCCGGCCTGCGCTTCATGGCCAAGGACCGGATCATGCCGCACATTGGCTTCGAGGCGGTGCACGGCCTGGAGTGGTTCGCCAACGACAACTACCTGGAGTTCCCCTGGGGCAAGGACGACAGGGCCTTCTTCGAAGGCGCGCTGGATTATGTCGGCGAGCTGCGCAAGCAACCGCAACCCTGGATGCTGACCTTGCTCACGGTCGGCACCCACCAGCCCTACTCGGCGCCCGAGGCCTACCTGCAACGCCATGCCACCGCCAAGCAGGCCGCCGTGGCCTATCTGGACGACGCCCTCGGCAGCTTCCTCGACAGCCTCGAACGCCAGGGCGTACTCAAGGACACCCTGGTGGTGGTCACCTCGGACGAATCCCACGGCATCGATGGCGTGCGCCTGGCCTCGGCCTGGGGCTTCAACCTGACCCTGGCCCCGGAACAGGCGCAGTTGCCGCACCTCAAGCGCGGCACCTATGGCCATGTCGACCTGAGCACCTCGCTGCTCGACTATTTCGCCCTGCCGATCCCGGCGGCGCTGGGTGGCCGCTCGTTGTACCGCGACTACGAGAGCGGCCGCGAGATGATTTCCTACACCAACGGCGTGCTGCGCTACCACGATGGCCAGGGTACGTTCAGCGAGTGCGACTTCCAGCAACGCTGCCGGCGCTACGCCAGCGAGGGCTTCATCGCCGCGCAGGCCAAGTACCTGGGGCGCGGCGCCGACAGCGTCGGCCCGCAGATCAGCCTGCTGGCCGCGACCCTGGACCAGTCCTTGCTGCAAACGCCGCTCAACCTGCGTTACCAGTTCGGCGGCCCGTCGCCCATTGCCCTGCAGGCCCGCATCCGCGACGACTGGGCCGACAACCTGATCGGCGCGCAGTATCTGGAAATGCCGCAAGGCACCCGCACCAAGGTGCGCTTGAAGGTCCGCGCCCTCGACCCGCGGCATGACGCCTACATTCAGCTCAAGGCCAAGGAACTGGAGCAGGATGTCCAACTGGGCCTGCCCGAGCAGATGCGGGTCAGCGCTGACCAGCCGCTGGAAATGGAGTTCGACTTCGACAACCCGACCGTGCGCAAGGCGTTTTCCTTCCACTTGCTGGGTTACGGCGGCGGAGAGGTCGAGGTGAGTGATTTCAGCGTGATCACTGCCGTGCCGGGTGAAGAGGAGCTACCCGAGGAGCTGATGGACGCTCCCATCGCCCACTCCAGCTGAGTGACCGTTTCCCCCCGCACCGGCTGTGCCGGTGTTCGCCGGCAAGCCGGCTACGCTGATTGCGGCCAGCCTGGCCGGTAGGAGCCAGCTTGCTGGCGAACCAGGCGACGCGCTGGCTGGCACCGGCCGTGCCGGCTCCTGCAGTGTCACCCAGCCCGCTGCAAACCGACCCTCAGCAGCCCTTGGCGGCTTCCTGGGCCGACACCGGCACGTCGAAGACCTTGTCGAAGCCCCATTGGAAAACAAAGGCGTAGACGAAGAAGAACACGAACAACGCCAGGTTGGTCACCAATGCCGCCCACAGGCTGATGCCCAGCCAGTACGCCACCAGCGGCAGCAGGATCAGCACCAGCCCACCCTCGAAGCCCAGCGCATGCAGCACGCGACGCATGAAGGTGCGGCTGCGCTTTTGCTGGCGCGCCTCCCAGCGCTCGAACGCCCAGTTGTAGGCCATGTTCCAGCTCAGGGCGATGCCCGACATCAGGATCGACAGCACCGTCGATTGCGCCATGCCCGCGCCGAACGCCAGTTCCAGCGCCGGCGCCACGCAAGCCACGGCAATGGCCTCGTAGAGAATGGCCTGAACGACTTTGCGCGCCTTGCCTTGCATGTGCAGCTCCCTCAGAAAAGACCCATCACGTTACTAAAACTGTCCTACAAGTAAAAGTCAGAAATACATTATTGACTGACCGTTCAATCAAGAAAAACTAGCATAAACGTTTCCGCAAGCTGCATCTCCCTGGTGTCCGGCCCCCTTCCCGCGCCGACACGACCCCGCTTGCATGACGCCTCGCCAGGGCTTGCCCTGCCGCCGCAAGGGTCATCGGGCACATTGGACAACCCTGCAATCGGCTGCTTGTATCTATCACGTGCGAGCGGCGACACGTCGTACAACTTCGTCCAGGGAATCGAACGAGGAACTCCACCATGGCCTATACCGTGATGATGGTATTCGGTACCCGCCCGGAAGCGATCAAGATGGCCCCGCTGGCCCGGGTACTGCGCAATTGGCCCGAGGTCGACCTGCGCATCTGCTCCACCGGCCAGCACCGCGAAATGCTCGAGCAGGTGCTCACCGCCTTCGGCCTGACGGTCGACCAGGACCTCAGGGTGATGACCCAGAACCAGACCCTCAACGGCCTGTCCCGCGACCTGCTGGACAAACTCGACCAGGCCTACGAACAGGCCAGGCCGGACATCGTCCTGGTCCACGGCGACACCACCACCAGCTTCATCGCCTCGCTGGCGGCGTTCCACCGGCATATTCCCATCGGCCATGTGGAAGCCGGGCTGCGCACCGGCAACCTGCAGCAGCCGTGGCCCGAGGAGGCCAACCGGCGCCTGACCGGGGTGCTCGCCGACCTGCACTTCACCCCCACCCGCGACTCGGACGCCAACCTGATCCGCGAGGGGGTAGCGCCCGAGCACATCGAAGTCACCGGCAACACGGTCATCGACGCCCTGCTGTGGATGCGCGACCACCTCGCCGAACAACAGTGGAAACCCGCCGCCGACTCGCCCCTGGGCGTGCTGCGCGATGATCAACCCATGGTGCTGATTACCGGGCATCGCCGGGAAAACTTCGGTCACGGCTTCGAAGGCATCTGCAAGGCCCTGGCGCAACTGGGCGAGCACTACCCGAGGGTGCAGTTCGTCTATCCGGTGCACCTCAACCCGCAGGTGCAACAGGCTGTGTATGGCGTGCTGTCCGGGCGCAACAACATTCACCTGATGCCGCCCCAGGACTACCAGCACTTCGTCTGGTTGATGAACCGCGCGCACATCATCCTCACCGACTCCGGCGGCGTGCAGGAAGAAGCCCCCGCCCTGGGCAAGCCGGTACTGGTGCTGCGCAAGGTCACCGAACGGCCCGCCGTGCTCAAGGGCGGCACGGTCAAGCTGGTGGGTACCGATATCGAGCGCATCGTCGCCGAAACCCGGCAGTTGCTCGACGACCCGGCGGCCTATGCGCGCATGGCCCAGGTCTACACACCGTTCGGCGACGGCCATGCCAGCGAACGCATCGCCGAGCGCCTGAGCCGCTGGTTCGCCGAGCAATCTGCCGCACGGGACGACGCATGAGCCTGGCCTTCATCGATTTCCTCACTTATGTGCTGTTCGGCCTGAAGATCCTGGCCATCGTCCTGGCCACCTTGATGTTCGTGCTCGGCCTGGACGACCTGTTCATCGACCTGTGCTACTGGGGCCGCAAGCTGATCCGGCGCTTTCGCATCTACGACAAGTACGAGAAAGCCGACGAGAAGCGTCTGTTCGAGGTGCCGGAAAAGCCCCTGGCGATCATGGTGCCGGCCTGGAACGAGGTCGGCGTGGTCGGCGAAATGGCGCGCCTGGCGGCTTCGACCATCGACTACGAGAATTACCAGATCTTCGTCGGCACCTACCCCAACGACCCACAGACCCAGGCCGACGTCGATGCCGTATGCCTGCACTACCCCAACGTGCACAAGGTGGTCTGCGCCCGCCCCGGCCCCACCAGCAAGGCCGACTGCCTGAACAACATCATCGATGCCATCCTGCGCTTCCAGCAGGACGCGCGCATCGAGTTCGCCGGGTTCATCCTGCATGACGCCGAGGACGTGATCTCGCCCATGGAGCTGCGGCTGTACAACTACCTGCTGCCGAACAAGGACATGATCCAGATCCCGGTGTACCCCTATGCCCCGGAATGGAAAGGCTTCACCGCCGGCCACTACGTCGATGAGTTCGCCGAGAACCACGGCAAGGACGTGATCGTGCGCGAGGCCCTCACCGGCCAGGTGCCCAGCGCCGGCGTCGGCACCTGCTTCAGCCGCCGGGCGATCAGCGCGCTGCTCGAGGACGGCGACGGCATCGCCTTCGATGTGCAGAGTCTTACCGAAGACTATGACATTGGTTTCCGCCTGAAGCAGAAAGGCATGAAGTGCATCTTCGCCCGCTACTCGATCACCGACCCCGCCCTGGCCCTCAAGCAGGACTGGCGCCCCGGCATGAGCCGCGAGTTCGCCCAGGTGATCTGCGTGCGCGAGCACTTCCCGCGCGACTGGCAACACGCCATCCGGCAGAAGTCGCGGTGGATCGTCGGCATCGTGTTCCAGGGCACCAGCAACCTCGGCTGGAGCCGCAAGGGCGCGCTCAACTATTTCCTCTGGCGTGACCGCCGTGGGCTGTTCGCCTACCTGCTGAGCTTCCTGGTCAACCTGTTGCTGCTGGTGCTGCTGGCCATGTGGCTGGTCACCGTCATTGCCCCCGAGTCGTGGCGCTTCATGTCGATCCTCAGCGACAGTCACCTGCTCACCACGCTGCTGTGGCTCAACGGCCTGCTGCTATTCAACCGCTTGTTCCAGCGCTTCTGGTTCGTCACCCGCTACTACGGCGTCTTCGAGGGCCTGCTGTCGGCGCCGCGGATGATGTGGAGCAACTTCGTCAACTTCTTCGCCAACCTGCGCGCCCTGCGCCAGGTGATGGAGATGGGCGACTCGCGGCGGGTGGCCTGGGACAAGACCACCCACGAGTTCCCCGCCCTCGCCTCGCCGGCACGCACGCCGCTGGGCCAGCGCCTGGTGGAAAAAGGCCTGATCAGCCAAGCGCAACTGGAACAGGCGATCACCAGCCCAGTACGCCGACGCCTGGGCCGCGAGCTGCTACTGCGCGGCTGGATAGACAGCGAGCAGCTGGTCCAGGCCCTGGCCGAACAGCTGGACCTGCCCTGGGCGCCGCTCAACCCGTTCAAGATTGCCCCAGCACTGATCGCCAAGCTGCCGCGCAAGCTGGCTACCCACTACGGTGTGCTGCCGGTGGAGGAAGACGGCCAGACCCTGGTGCTGGCCAGCGAAAGCCCGGTCAGCCAGGTGTCCCTGGGCGTCATCAGCCGCCAGCTCAAGCGCCCGGTGCGCGCCCGTCTGGCCCCCCAGGGCCGGGTCACCCTGGGCCTGCGCCACCACTACCCCAGCCCCTGGCAAAAACCGGAAACCCGCGAGATGCTCGCGGTGCTGGAGCGTCATCAGGACGACGCCGCGCTGCTGGAAAAAGTCAGCAGCCACCAGGTGATGCTTGGTGCCCTGCTGCAAGTACGCGGCATGGTGCCGGTCACCCTGTTCAACCAGGCGCTGATCGACTTCAACCCCGAGCAGCAGAGCCTGGGCGAGCACCTGATCGCCCGCGGCATCATTACCGAAGCCGTGCTGCAACAGGCCCTTGCCGAACAGGCCAGCGAACAGCAGGCGGCCTACGAACTGACCCGGGAGGTGGCATGAAGCCGCGTATGTCCCTGGCGCTCGCCAGCCTCTTGCTGTGTTCCTCCACCCTGGCCGCGACAACCGCGCCGATGACCGACTTCCAGCGTTTCACCAGCTACCCGTTCATGGAGCGCGGCTACCGTGAAGCGCAGAAGGACAACTGGGCGGAGGTCGAGCGATTGACCCGCCACGTGCTCAAGCGCGTGCCGAATAACAATGAGGCCCGCGCCCTGCTGGCAGAATCCCTGGCGCACCAGCGGCGCTACCAGGAGGCCGAGGCCATCGCCGAGGACCTCGACGACAACCCCGAGCACGCCGACGCCCTGCTCGAACTGCGCCTGACCTGGATCGCGCAGGATCCGCCGCCGGCCAGCCAGGTAGAGGCCTGGCTCGCCAACAGCCAGGGCCAGCAGCGCGTGCGCCTGTGGCAAGCCTATAGCGTCAGCCTGGCCAAGTTCGGTGGCGCGGCCAAGGCGCTGGAATGGCTCAATCACCTGCCGGTGCGCGATGACGGCCTGGTGCTGCGCACCACCAGGGCCAACTTCGCCGAGCAACTGCGCAACTGGGGCGAGACCATCGAGCAGTTGCAACCCCTGGCCGACCAAGGCCAATTGCCCGCCGAAGATTGGCAGCGCCTGGCCAATGCCTATGTACAGCAGGTCGACGAGAAAGGCCTGAACACGCTGCTGGCCAGCGCGCCCTCCCAAGAGGCTGCGACCCGAACCCGCCTGGCCATGGCCAACCGCGCCATCGCCATGGGCCACAACCAGCAGGCCGAGCGCTGGTTGCAAAGCCTGCCCGAGCAGCAGCTGCAACACCCCGAACAACGCCAACAACTGTGGGAACTGGCACGCGAGGGTGACGACGCGCCGCTGGTGCGACGCCTGAGCAATGAACTGCAGCGCCCCTGCCTGGAGACCGTCGACTGGCTGTCGCGCAAGGACCTTGCCCTGGCCCGCGAGCAACTGGGCCAATGCCAGGCCAGCGACAACCAGCGAAGCTATGCGATCCTCAAACAACGCCTCTACGGTGATCCGCCCCAGCCCCCACAACCACGTACCGTGGCGCAATGGGAGCAGCGTTACCGCCAGAGCGGCGACCTCGCCGCACTGGAGCAGGCCACCTTCATGCTGCTCGAGCAACGCCAGGCCGACCGCGCCCGACAGTTGCTCGAACACGCCTACGACCAGCGCCAGGGGCGCCTGACGCCCTCGCTGTTGCAGCGCCTGGGCAACCTCTATGCGCGCAGCGACGGCCCCCTGAGCACCGCGCGCATGCTCGCCCTGGTGCCGCAGGTCGATGTCATCACCCGCAGCCAGTTGCTCGCTCGCCTGGCCGAGGCCGGCCAGTGCGACGCGGTGCGCAAGGTCATTCCGGCCAACCCGAGCGAAGCTGGGCAGTATCGCGCCCTGGGCCGCTGCGCCATGCCCGACCAGCCCGGCGAAGCCGTTGTCTACTACCAGGCCGCCGAACGCCTGGGCGACCACGCCAGCCGCCTGCCCCTGGCTTATGCCCTGGAGGCCTCCGCTGACTCCGAGGCAGCGCTGCCGATCTGGAATAGCCTGCCGGCTGACGCCTGGACCGACAATGCCCGCCTCACGGCAGCGGGTGGAGCCCTGAATGCCGGCGACGCCAACGCCGCGCGTCGTCATTGGGATGCAGCCGCGCATCGCAATACCGACGACTGGGCGCTGGGCGCAGCCATCGCCCAACGCCAGGGCGACGTCCAGCAGGCCCTTGCCTTCCAGCGCGAAGCACTGCGCCTCAGCCCACGCGCCGATCACTACTACGCTGCCGCCGGCACCGCGCAACAGGCCGGCGACACGGCCCAGAGCACGGCCTGGCTGGCCGAGGCGGTGCGCCTGGCGCCCGAACAGCCGCGCTACCGCGCCGACTACGGCATGCGCCTGGCCGGCGCCGAGGACCAGGCCCTGCGCCGTCAGTCGATCCCCTACCTGCAACGCGCCACCGGCGACTTCCCCGAGGACTACCGCCTGGGCGAGACCCTGGCCCTGCGCTACGACGAAGCCGAGGACAGCGCCGCCGCCCGTGCCGAGTTGCGCCGGGTACTGGACGTGGAGCAGAACCTGGTCGACGGCGGCGACGAGTACGGCAGCCTCGATGCCCGCAAGTATCGTCAGCGCCGCGCCCATGAAACCCTGTCGCGGCGCGACACCATCACCCTGGCCAGCACCTGGTCGCCAGCCGGCACTTCGACCAACGACAAGTTCCTCGACACCGGCGAGCGCAGCGGCACGTCGCGCAAGGCGCGTTCGCAGAACGTCCAGCTGGCCATGTGGGACCATGCCCTGGGCGAGGAGCCGAGCCGCAACGGCACTACCCTGTCGGTGTATGGCCGGGTGCTGTTCGGCGGCCAGAGCCGCACCGACTACGCCCAGAGCATGGGTACCGGCGTGGGCCTGCGCTACAAGCCGCTGGGCCAGGCCAACCTCAACCTGTACGCCGAGCTGTACCACCAGCGCCAGATCGACAGCGAGCACTACAACGGCCTGAGCCTGGGCGAGTTGCTCAGCCCGGCCAAGGTCGGCGGCAACTGGGGCGACCTGCGCCACCACGCCGAGTCGAGCAACGACCTGCTGCTGCGTGCCACCGCCTCGTTCCTCGACCAGGGCAAGTACCGCAACGACTGGCGTGTCGACGAGGATGACTGGGACGAGCGCTTCCTCTACCTCGACGCCGCCTGGTGGACCCGCGCCGGCGACCATGCCTGGCTATCGCGTTTCCAGCAGGGCCATGCCTGGAAGTTGCCTGGCAACTCGCCGCAAAGCATCATGCCCTACGGCTTCATCGAGTTCGCCAGCCAGGACCCGAGCAACGACTGGCGCCAGGATGCCCGCGCCGGGGTGGGGGTGCGCTGGCAATGGTGGTTCGACGACGACCGCTACAACGCCTACCGCGGCTCGCTGAAAGTACGCGCCGAGTACCAGCAGGCGCTGGGCGGCAACCTCTACGTGCGCGCCAATGGCGTGCTGGTGGGTGTGGAGATGAACTTCTGATGCGCACCTTACTGGTAATCTGCCTGCTTGCCCTGTGCCTGCCCGCCCAGGCCGACCAGCGCCTGTTCTACCAGCCGCTGAATCGCGATGCGAACGTCACCCCCGGGCAATGGCAACAACTGTGGCGAGCCACCGTGGCCCAGGGCGGCAAGACCCTGATCGTGCAGTGGAGCGCCTATGGCGACAGCGACTTCGGCGGCGCCCAGGGCTGGTTGGCCAGCAGCCTGCGCCAGGCCCGGGAACAGGGCCTGGAACTGGTGCTGGGCCTGTACATGGACCCGGCCTACTACCAGCGCCTCGAAGAACTCGACGGCGAGGGCCTGAACAGCTACTTCAAGGCCCAGTTGGGGCGCTCCCTCACCCAGTACCAGCAGCTCAAGGCCGACTGGGCGCTGCCGGTGTCCGGCTGGTACCTGCCACTGGAGCTGGACGACCTGCACTTTCGCGACCCGGCCAGGCGCGATGCGCTGTACCGCCAGTTGCAGGCATTCAACCGGCAACTGGACAAGCCCCTGCACATCAGCACCTTCAGCGCCGGGCAGCTGTCGCCACGGGTCAATGGCGCGTGGCTCGATCAACTGGCGAGCCTTGGCCTGAATGTCTGGTGGCAGGATGGCGCGGGGACCGGGCGCTTGGCGCCAATGGTGCGCCAGGGCTATGAACAGGCGCTGCCCTGCCGGGTGGGGATCGTGCGCGAAGCGTTCCGCCAGGTCAGCCAGGCCGGCCAAGCGTTCCGCGCCAAGCCTGCCGAACCGGCCCTTGGCGGTGGCTGTCATGCCGAGGCGGTGTTCGCCTTGCGCTACCGGCCCTGGGCCAAGGATGTACTGAAACTGGACGCGTTGTAGGAGCGGCCTGACAGCCCTGGAAAGACACGACAGACAACTATTCCAAGGCCGCCCCCCCTTGTATAAAACCCTCGAAGCCCACATTCGCAAGCAGGATCGCTTCGTGAGCTGGGCGGCACGATGAAGCCGCCCCAGGCGCTGCATCAACCCGCAGGTAGGCGGATCCTGAACTGCGCCCCGCCCAGCGCCGACTGCGCCACCGTCAGCGTGCCGCCCTGCCCCTCGATGGCCCGCCGGCTGATCGCCAGGCCCAAGCCGAACCCCCCGGTATTGCGATCGCGGCTGCGATCGAGCCGGTAGAACGGCTGGAAGATCCGTTCGCGCTCCTCGGGCGGGATGCCGATGCCATCGTCCTCTACCGTCAACAGGCAGGCCCCGTCTTCCAGGCGCAGGCGCAGCAATAGGCTCTCGTCGCAATAGCGCATGGCATTGCGCACCAGGTTCTGCACCGCCCGGGCGGTCAGCCGCGGGTCGAGCACGAACCGCGGCAACTCGGACTCGCAGCGCACTTCCCACTGGATGCCGCGGCTGTCGAGCTCCTCGGCGAAACCGCCGAGCACGCTGTCGACCAGCTCCAGCAACGACACCTCGACCCGCTCGCGGGCCTGCTCGGCATTCTCCAGGCGGCTGTACGACAGCAACTCCAGCACCAGCTCGTCGAGCTCGCGCACATGCCCCACCAGCTCCAGCAGGCGCTTGCGGCTGGCCGGCGGCACCTCGTCGTACAGCAGCACCAGGCCGAAATCCAGCCGGGTCAGCGGCGTGCGCAGCTCATGGGACACCGCGTTGAGCAGTTCGCGCTGGTGGTTGACGTGGCGCTCCAGGTCACCGGCCATGGTGTCGAACACCCCCGCCAGCTCGCCAATGTTCGAACGCGGCGGAATCTGCGTACGCTCGCTCATGGCGCCCTGGCCCAGGCGCCGGGCGGTTTCCTTGAGCCGCTCCAGGTCGCGCCAGTGCGGCCAAACCCACAGCAGCAGGCAGCCGAGCATGGCCGCGCCGATCAGTACCGTCACGCCCCAGGACAGCAGGTTGATGTCCAGCGGGTCGTCCGGCGAGTGCAGGCGCACCAGCCATTGCGAGTCCAGCGGCGCCAGCGCCGTTTCGTAGTAGCCCCAATCGGCAAGGCGCACCACGTACAGGCCCTGCGCCAGGCGCGCCTGCTCCGCCGGCGCGAGGCCGGCCTGGTCGATGCGCTGCAAGGTCACTTCCAGCGGGCTGAACGCCGCGGCCAGGTCTTTTTCCAGCGCCGGCCACTGCGCCTGCGGCGTCTGCTGGAACTGGCGAACGATCAGGGTCTGCACGCCCTTGGCCTGATCCAGGTTGTAGGCCATGAAGCGCTCATGGAACAAGCCGACGATGGCATCGGGGATCAGCAGCAAGGCACCGGCATAGGCGACGATGATCACCAGGTACAGGCGCACCAGGATTTTCAGCATGTTGGCTCAGCACTCCCACTCGACGCGGCTGAACAGGTAGCCCTTGCCCCACACGGTCTTGATCTTGCGCGCTTCGCCGGCGCTGTCGTCGAAACGCCGGCGCAGCTTGGAAATCGCCACGTCCACCGAGCGGTCGGTGCCGTTGAACTCGATACCGCGCAGTTGCTGGAGGATCCGGTCGCGGCTCATCACCTCGCCGGCATTGCGCGCCAGCACCACCAGCAGGTTGTACTCGCCGCTGGACAGCTCCACTTCCTCGCCGCGCCAGCTGACGTTGCGCTCGGCCAGGTCGATGCGCAGGCCGCCAATCTGGATCAGGTCGCTGTCCAGGCGCGGCTCGTTGATACTGCTGCGGCGCAGCAAGGTGCGCACCCGCGCCAGCAGCACCCGCGGCTCGCAGGGCTTGGTGACATAGTCGTCGGCGCCCATTTCCAGCCCCAGCACCTGGTCGTGGCTGTCGTCGCGGGCCGTCAGCATGAGGATCGGCAGGCCCTGGGACTCCTGGCGCAGCAGGCGGCACACCTGCAAGCCATCGAGGCCCGGAAGCATCAGGTCGAGGATCACCAGGTCCGGCTTGTGCCGGTGAAAGTCCTCCAGCACATGGTCGCCCCGGGCGATCACCCGGACATGGAAATCGTTGCGTTGCAGGTAGCTGGCAATCAGCTCGGACAGGGCGCTGTCGTCTTCGACCAGGAGGATGTTCGGCATAAGTGGATTTGAACCAGGAGTGAAGTCAGGCAGGATATAGAATCCTGCGCCAGGCACCGTCGCTTGTTCACACTTTTTCACATACGCCCTACACAGCTTAACAGCGCCCACGCGAACGGCTGCCTTAGCATACGCTCGATCAATTCCGGAAGATCCGTATGTCCATTCCCTGCACCCTGCGCCTGCGCCCTCTGGCGCTGCTGGCGCTGATGACCCTTGCCCTGGCCGGCTGCAATGACGCCGCCGACCAGGAAGAACAAGCCCCCACCCCACAGGTTCGGGTCGAAACCCTGGCCGTCCAGCCGCTGGCCATCAGCACCGAGCTCAGCGGCCGCATCCTCGCCCCGCGTACCGCCGAAGTGCGCGCCCGGGTCGCCGGCGTGGTGCTCAAGCGCGTGTACCGCGAAGGCAGCGACGTGAAACAGGGCGATGTGCTGTTCCTGATCGACCCGGCGCCGTTCAAGGCCGACTTCGACAGCGCCCGCGCCACCCTGGCCAAGGCCCAGGCCACCCTGTACCAGGCCCGCCTGCAGGAACAGCGCTATCGCGAGCTGGTCGACGACAAGGCGGTCAGCCGCCAGGAGTACGACAATTCCCGCGCCGCCTTCCTCCAGGCCGATGCCGCCGTCGCCGAGGCCAAGGCCGCGCTGGAGCGCGCGCGCCTGAACCTGGGCTATGCCACGGTCACCGCACCGATCGCCGGGCGCGTCGGCCGCGCCCTGGTGACCGAAGGCGCGCTGGTCGGCCAGAACGAGACCACGCCACTGGCGACCATCCAGCAACTGAACCCGATCCACGCCGATGTCACCCAGTCGACCCGCGAGCTCAACGCCCTGCGCCGCTCGCTGCGCGCCGGCGAGCTGCAACGGGTCGGCCAGGACCAGGTCAAGGCCACCTTGATCCAGGATGACGGCAGTGCCTACCCGCTGGCCGGCAAGCTGCTGTTCTCCGACATCAGCGTCGACCCGAGCACCAACCAGATCACCCTGCGCAGCGAGTTCCCCAACCCAGACCTCGACCTGCTGCCGGGCAGCTACGTGCGCGTGCGCCTGGAGCAGGCCGTGCAGCCCAAGGGCATCAGCGTGCCGCAGCGCGCCATCCTGCGCGACAGCGCCGGCGTGCCCAAGGTCCTGGTGGTCGACCAGCAGGACCGTATCAGCGAACGCCAGGTGACCCTGGGCAGCGCCCAGGGCGACCGCTGGATCGTCAGCGAGGGCCTGGGCGCCGGCGAGCGCGTCGTGGTCGAGGGCCTGCAACACGTCAAGGCCGGCGACCAGGTGCAGGTCGACGAACAACCGGGCGCCAGCGCTGTCGCCCAGCACACCGGCCAGTGAGGGCCTGATCCATGCCGCAGTTCTTCATCGACCGTCCGGTATTCGCCTGGGTGGTCGCCTTGTTCATCCTCCTGGTCGGCAGCTTGGCCCTGCCCCAGCTGCCGGTGGCCCAGTACCCCGACGTGGCGCCGCCGCAGGTGGAAATCTACGCCGTGTACCCGGGCGCCTCGGCGGCGACCATGGACGAGAGCGTGGTCAGCATCATCGAGCAGGAGCTCAATGGCGCCGACAACCTGCTGTACTTCGAGTCGCAGAGCAGCCTGGGCAACGCCACCATCACCGCCAGCTTCCAGCCGGGCACCAACCCCGACCTGGCCCAGGTGGACGTGCAGAACCGCCTGAAAGTGATCGAGTCGCGCCTGCCGCGGCCGGTAACCCAGCAGGGCCTGCAAGTGGAAAAGGTGTCCACCGGTTTCCTGTTGCTGGCCACCCTTACCGCCGAGGACGGCAGCCTCGACGAGATCGCCCTGTCCGATATCCTCGCGCGCAACGTGATGAACGAGATCCGCCGCATCAAGGGCGTCGGCAAGGCGCAGCTGTATGGCTCGGAACGGGCCATGCGGATCTGGATCGACCCGGCCAAGCTGGTCGGTTTCAAGCTGACGCCCAACGACGTGGCCGAGGCCATCGCCGCGCAGAACGCCCAGGTGGCCCCAGGCAGCATCGGCGACCTGCCGGCCCGGCCAACCCAGGAGATCACCGCCAACGTGGTGGTCAAGGGCCAGCTGAGCACGCCGGAGGAATTCGCCGCCATCGTGCTGCGCGCCAACACCGACGGCTCCACGGTCACCGTCGGCGATGTCGCCCGGGTCGAGATCGGCGCCCAGGAATACCAGTACGGCACCCGCCTCAACGGCAAGGCCACCAGCGCCTTCAGCGTCAAGCTGTCGCCGGGGGCCAACGCCATGGAAACCGCGAGCCTGGTCAAGGCCAAGCTCGACGAGCTATCGCGCTACTTCCCGGCCGGGGTCAAGTACGACATCCCCTATGACACCTCGCCCTTCGTCAAGGTCTCGATCCAGCAAGTGATCAGCACCCTGTTCGAGGCCATGGTGCTGGTGTTCGCGGTGATGTTCCTGTTCCTGCAGAACCTGCGCTACACGCTGATCCCCACCCTGGTGGTGCCGGTGGCGCTGATGGGCACCTTTGCGGTGATGAACGCGCTGGGCTTCTCGGTCAACGTGCTGACCTTGTTCGGCATGGTGCTGGCCATCGGCATCCTGGTGGACGACGCCATCGTCGTGGTGGAAAACGTCGAACGGATCATGGCCGAGGAAGGCCTGGCGCCCAAGGACGCCACGCGCAAGGCCATGGGCCAGATCAGCGGCGCCATCATCGGCATTACCCTGGTGCTGGTGGCGGTGTTCCTGCCGATGGCCTTCATGCAGGGCTCGGTGGGGGTGATCTACCAGCAGTTCTCGGTGTCGATGGCCGTGTCGATCCTGTTCTCGGCGTTCCTTGCCCTGAGCCTGACCCCGGCGCTGTGCGCCACCCTGCTCAAGCCGCTGGCCAAGGGCGAGCACCATGAGCGCAGGGGCTTCTTCGGCTGGTTCAACCGCCGCTTCGAACGCATGAGCGACGGCTATCAGCGCTGGGTCAGCCACGCCCTGCTGCGCAGCGGCCGCTACCTGCTGGTGTATGCCGCGCTGCTGGTGGCGCTGGGCTATGGTTTCAGCCAACTGCCGACCGCCTTCCTGCCCACCGAGGACCAGGGCTACACCATCACCGACATCCAGCTGCCGCCAGGCGCCAGCCAGGCCCGCACCATCGCGGTGGCCAAGCAGATCGAGGCGCACAACGCCGAAGAACCGGGCGTGGCCAACACCACGCTGATCCTCGGTTTCAGCTTCTCGGGCAGCGGGCAGAATGCGGCGCTGGCCTTCACCACGCTCAAGGACTGGTCGGTGCGTGGCAGCGCCGACGATCACGCCCAGTCGATCGCCGAGCGGGCGACCATCGCCTTCACCCAGCTCAAGGACGCCGTCGCCTACGCGGTGCTGCCTCCGCCGGTGGATGGCCTGGGCGAGTCGACCGGTTTCGAGTTCCGTCTGCAGGACCGTGGCGGCATGGGCCACCGCGAGCTGATGCAAGCCCGCGACCAACTGCTGGACGAGGCGCGCAAGAGCAAGGTGCTGGTCAACGTGCGCGAAGCCTCGCTGGCCGAAAGCCCGCAGGTGGAGCTGGAGGTGGACCGCCGCCAGGCCAATGCCCTGGGCGTGTCGTTCGCCGATATCGGCGCGGTGCTCGACACGGCGGTGGGCTCCAACTACGTCAACGACTTCCCCAACCAGGGCCGCATGCAGCGGGTGGTGGTGCAAGCCGAAGGCGACCAACGCAGCCAGGTCGAGGACCTGCTGAAGATCCACGTGCGCAACAACGCCGGCAAGATGGTCCCGCTGGGCGCCTTCGTGCGCGCCCACTGGCAGACCGGCCCGGTACAGCTGACCCGCTACAACGGCTACCCGGCGGTGTCGATCTCCGGCGAGCCGGCGCCTGGCTTCAGCTCGGGCGAGGCCATGGCCGAGGTCGAGCGCCTGGTGGCGCAGCTGCCGGCAGGTTCCGGCCTGGAATGGACCGGCCTGTCGCTGCAGGAACGGCTGTCCGGCAGCCAGGCGCCGTTGCTGATGGCATTGTCGCTGCTGGTGGTGTTCCTGTGCCTGGCGGCGCTGTATGAAAGCTGGTCGATTCCCACCGCGGTGCTGCTGGTGGTGCCGCTGGGGGTGCTCGGCGCGGTGGTCGCGGTAACCCTGCGCGGGCTGCCCAACGACGTGTTCTTCAAGGTCGGCCTGATCACCCTGATCGGCCTTTCGGCGAAGAACGCCATCCTGATCATCGAGTTCGCCAAGGACCTGGTGGACCAGGGCCACGATGCCGTGGACGCGGCGATCAAGGCGGCGCGCCTGCGCTTGCGGCCGATCGTGATGACCTCGCTGGCGTTCATCCTCGGCGTGGTGCCCCTGGCCATCGCCAGCGGCGCCAGCTCGGCCAGCCAGCAGGCGATCGGCACCGGGGTGATCGGCGGCATGCTCAGCGCCACCTTCGCCGTGGTGTTCGTGCCGGTGTTCTTCGTGGTGGTGATGCGCCTGGCCGGGCGTGGTAAAGCCAAGGCCAGCGAGCTGGCCAGCGGCGAAGCCTGACTGGACAAGCCCGGCGTTAAATGGGAGGGTTCCCGGCATTGATTGCCTGGAACCCTTTTTCATGTCCGCCACCCTCTCCCCCTGCTCCATCCTCATCCTTGCCGGCGGCCGCGGCCAGCGCATGGGCGGCCGCGACAAAGGCTTGCTGGCCTGGCGCGGCGAGCCGCTGGTGGCGCATGTGCACCGTACGGCGCGTGGGCTGAGCGACGATGTGGTGGTCTCGTGCAACCGCAACCAGGCCGACTATGGCCGCTACGCCGACCAGCTCGTGGCCGATGCCGAGGACGACTTCCCGGGGCCTTTGGCCGGTGTCATCGCCGGGCTCAAGGTGGCCCGCCACCCCTGGGTGGTGGTGCTGGCCTGCGATGCGCCGCGCATCGACCCGGCATTGATCGAGGACCTCCTGGCGCTGGCGCAGGCCCACGACAGCCCGGCCATGGTGCGCCAGGGCGGCTACTGGCAACCGATGTTCAGCGTCCTGCCCCGGCGCGTGTTGCCACTGCTGGAGCAGGCCTGGCAGACGGGCGAGCGGAGTTTGCAGAAGGCGTTGTTGCAGGGCCGCGTGCAGGGCCTGGAATGTGCTGAAGATGACCTGCGCCTGAGCAATTTCAATAGCCCGGAGTGGTTGCAGGATTAACCTGGACCTTGGTACACCACGCGCCTCTGTAGGAGCGGCCTTGTGTCGCGAAAGGGCCGCGTAGCGGCCCCGGCAATATTTGCCTCGCCACGAGATCCTGGGGCTGCTGTGCAGCCCTTTCGCGACACAAGGCCGCTCCTACACAGCTTGTATGGACCCAAATAAAAAAAACCCGGGGCAAAAATCCCCCGGGGCCGAGCGGTTGGATTCGCCAACCAAAGGAGTTCCGCTCAACCCCTGTCCGGCCACCCGCCACCCAACGCGCGGAACAACTCGACCAGCGCCAGTTGCCGCTGGGTGCTGGCCTCGATGAAGGCCGCCTCATTCACATAATGGCTGCGCTGCGCATCCAGGTAGCGCAGGTGATTGTCCACCCCGCCCTCATAACGCGCCTTGGCCAACGCTTCGGTCGCCCGGCTGGTATCGGCCAGGGCCCGACGCGCCGCTTCCTCGCGGCGCAGGGTGTCGGTGGCGGCCAGGGCATCGGCCACCTCGCGAAAGGCGGTCTGGATGCTGCCCTCGTAAGCGGCTACCGCCGAATCCTTGCGCGCCTCGGCCAGGCTCAGGCCGGCCTTGTTACGCCCGGCATCGAACAACGGCAGCGACAGCTGCGGCATGAAGCTCCAACTGCGCGACCCGCCGTCGAACAAACCGGACATCTGCGCGCTGGAGGTGCCGAAGCTGCCGGTCAGGCTGATCCGCGGGAAGAACGCCGCCCGCGCCGCGCCAATATCGGCGTTGCGCGCCCGCAGCCGGTGCTCGGCGGCAAGAATGTCCGGCCGTCGCTCGAGCAGCGCCGACGGCGCGCCCGGGGCGATGTCCTGCAACACCCTCGGCTCGGCCGGGCGCTGGCCCGCAATCGCCTTGGCCGCCTCGGCACTGCCCAGCAGCAAGACCAAGGCGTTGTAGGCCTGGCGCTGCTGACGCACGGTGGACTCCAGCTCCGCGCGGGACTGCTCGACCAGCCCCAGCGCTTCCTGGTGATCCAGTGCGGTAACCGTGCCGGCGCCACGCCGCTGGCCGACCAGCGCCAGCGAATCCTCGCGGCTGGCCAGGGTCTGGCGAGTCAGCACCAGGCGCCGCTCGGCGCCATCCAGGGTCAGGTAGGCCTGGCTGACTTCGGCGATCAAGGCGATGCGCGCGGCACGGCCAACTTCCTCGGTGGCCAGGTACTGCTCCAGGGCTGCGTCACTCAGGCTCTTGACCCGGCCGAACAGGTCGACCTCGTATTCCGGCAGCGACAGGCCTACCTGGTAGGTGCTGGTGACACCCTCGCGGCCATTGCTCGACAAGTCCGCCGGCAGGTGCTGGCGGTTGCCGGAAGCACCGGCATTCAAGCCCGGCACCCGTTCGGCGCGCTGGATGCGGTATTGGGCGCGGGCCTGCTCGATATCCAGCAGCGTCTGGCGCAGCGAGCGGTTGTTGTCCAGCGCGGTAGCGACCAGTTGGCGCAGCGCCGGGTCGACGATAAAGGCCTGCCAGTCCAGTTGCTCCACCGCCTTGCCATGATGGCCGGCAGCATCGCCCCACGCGGCCGCCACCGGCGCCTCGGGGCGCTGGTAGGTCGGTGCCAGCGAGCAACCGACCAGGGTCACGGCCAGGGCGAAGGGTATTGCCAGATTACGCATGAGCATCACTTCGTCACCTCGACAGCGTGTTGCACGGGGGCCGGCTTGCGCTTGAGCAGCTTCAGCACCCAGACGAAACAGATCGGCACGAACACCACGCCCAGCAAGGTGGCACTGAGCATGCCGCCGATCACCCCGGTACCGATGGCACGCTGGCTGGCCGCGCCGGCGCCGGTGGCGATGGCCAGCGGCACCACGCCGAGGATGAAGGCCATGGAGGTCATCACGATCGGGCGCAAGCGCAGGCGCGCGGCCTCGATGGCGGCGTCGCTCAAGCTGTAGCCCTTCTCCCACAATTCCTTGGCGAACTCGACGATGAGGATGGCGTTCTTCGCCGCCAGGCCAATGATGGTGATCAGGCCGACCTTGAAGTACACATCGTTGGGCAGGCCGGTGAGCAGCACCGCCCACACCGCGCCCAGGGCGCCGATCGGCACGATCAGCATCACCGTCAGCGGAATCGCCCAGCTCTCGTACAGCGCCACCAGCAGCAGGAACACCACCAGGATGGCCAGGGCGAACAGGCCGGCGGCCTGGCCACTGGAGACCTTCTCCTGGTACGAAAGGCCGGTCCAGGCATAGCCGATCCCCGGCGGCAGTTCGCTGACCAAGCGCTCCATCTCGGCCATGGCCTGGCCGGTACTGTGGCCTGGCGCGGCGTCGCCGGCGATCCGGATCGACGGGTAGCCGTTGTAGCGCACCAGTTGCACCGGGCCCTCTTCCCACTGGGTGGTAACGAAGGCACTGAACGGCACCTGCTCGCCCTGGGCGTTCGGCGCATAGAGGCGCAGCACGCTTTCCGGGGTCATGCGCTCGCCCTGCTCGGCCTGCACCACCACCCGTTGCTGGCGCCCAGCGTTGGTGAAGTCGTTGATCACCGCCGAACCGAAAGCGGTGGCCAGGGTGCTGTTGATCGACTCGAAGTTCACACCCAGGGCGCGGGCCTTCTCACGGTCGATCTTGACCCGCAATTGCGGCGCCTCGGCCAGGCCCTCCATCATCGCGTAGAGGATCACCGGGTTGCCGTTGGCACGTGCCAACAGCTGGTCACGGGCCGCCAGCAGCGCCTCGCGCCCCAGCCCGCCACGGTCCATCAGACGCAGGGCGAAACCGCCGGAGTTGCCCAGGCCGTCGATGGGCGGCGGCATGACCGCGGTGATGGTGCCATCGCCGTTGGCGGCGAATTGCGCGTTGACCGCCGCGGTTTCCGCCTCGGCCGATTGCGCCTTGCTACGTTCGGACCAGTCCTTGTAGGTCGGGAACGCCAGCGCGGCGTTGTCACCCTGGCCCGAGAAGCTGAAGCCGCTGACGATGAACGAGCTGGCCGTCGCCTCGCGGGACATCAGAAACTGCTCCAGCGCTTGGGCGGTGTGGTCGGTGCGCACCCGGCTGGCACCCGGCGGCAACTGCACGTCGACGATGCTGTAGCCCAGGTCCTCGGCCGGCACGAAGGCCTCCGGCAAACGCAGGTAGCTATAGCCAAGCAGCACCAGGATGCCGACATAGGCCAGCATCCAGCGCCCGGCACGGGCCACCAGGGCGCTGTTGAGCAGCGAGTAGCGTTCGGTGACGCGGGCGAAGGCGCGGTTGAAGGCGCCGAAGAAGCCGCCTTTTTCCTGGTGGCCATGGGGCACCGGCTTGAGCAGCGTGGCGCACAGTGCCGGGGTGAAGGTCAGGGCCAGGAAGCCGGAGAACAGGATAGAGACCGCCAGCGACACCGAGAACTGCTGGTAGATCACCCCCACCGAGCCGGACATGAACGCCAGCGGCAGGAACACCGCCGCCAACACCAGGGTGATACCCATGATCGCCCCGGACACCTGGCCCATTGCCTTGAGGGTCGCATCCACCGGCGACAGCCCTTCCTCGGCCATCAGCCGCTCGACGTTTTCCACCACGACGATGGCGTCGTCCACCAGGATGCCGATGGCCAGCACCATGCCGAACATGGTCATCATGTTTACCGAGAAGCCCAGCAGCTTCATGATCATCAGCGTGCCGAGCAGGCACACTGGCACCACGATCGACGGGATCAGGGTGTAGCGCAGGTTCTGCAGGAACAGGAACATCACCAGGAACACCAGCACCATGGCTTCGATCAAGGTGTGGATCACCTTCTCGATGGCCACGTCGACGAAGCGCGAGGTGTCGTAGGGCACCGAGTACTCGACGTCTTCGGGGAAGAACTGCGCCAGTTCCGCCAGGCGCTCCTTGACCAGGGTCGCGGTCTGGATGGCGTTGGCGCCGGGCGCCAGCTGCACCGCGCCGGCCACCGCCGGGTGACCGTTCAGGCGCGCCGACAGGTTGTAGTTCTCGCTGCCGATGGCCATGCGCGCGACATCGCCCAGGCGCAGGCTGGAACCATCCGGGTTGGCGCGCAGGACGATCCCGGCGAACGCCTCGGGGGTTTCCAGGGTGCCTTGCACGGCCAGGGTCGCAGTCAGTTCCTGCTCGCTGGCGCCTGGCGTGCTGCCGAAGCTGCCGGCCGGCACCTGGACGTTCTGGTTACGGATGGCGTTGTTGATGTCGTCGATCGACAGGCCGTAGCCCACCAGCTTCTGCGGGTCGACCCAGACCCGCATCGCCGCTTCGGCGGCGAAGAACTGCAACTTGCCCACGCCCGGTACACGCAACAGTTCGTTGTTGATGTTGCGCACGGCATAGTCGGCCAGGGCCGTGGTGTCGCCGTGGTCGCCGGCCTTGCTGGTCAGGGCGTAGATCAGCAGGAAGCCCGAGCTCGCCTGCTCGACCTTCAGCCCCTGGGTCAGCACGGCCTGGGGCATGCGTGCCTCGGCCTTTTTCAGGCGGTTCTGCACGTCGACCTGGGCCATGTCCGGGTCGGTGCCCGGCTCGAAGGTCACCAGCACCTCGGCGACGCCGTTGGAGTTGTTGGTCGACTCGTAGTACAGCAGGCCCTTGGCGCCGTTGAGCGACTCCTCGATGATGCTGGTTACCGATTCCACCATCACCTTGGCGGACGCGCCTGGGTAGGCGGCGCTGATCGAGATCTGTGGCGGCGCCACGCTGGGGTACTGGGCCACTGGCAATGCCGGGATCACCAGCAAGCCGGCCAGGGCAATGAACAGCGCCACGACCCAGGCGAAGTTCGGCCGATTGATGAAGAACTTGGACATCTCGCTTCCCTCGCCTTAATGGGCCGCGGCCTGTTGCACCTGGACTGGCGCCACGGGCATGCCCGCTGCCAGCCCGGCCGGGCTGCCGACGATGACCTGGTCACCGCTGCGCAGGCCTTCGCTGATCTGCCAGCGCGAACCCTGCATCACCCCGGTGCGCACGCTGCGTACCTCGGCCAGGTTGCCGGCCCCGACCACCATCACCCGCGCCTGGCCATCGCTGCCACGCTGCACCGCGCGCTGCGGCACCAGAATGGCCTGCTGGTCAGTGCCCTGTGGGGTGCGCACACGCACATACATGCCCGGCAGGAGGATGCCGTCGCGATTGTCGAAGCGCCCGCGCAAGGTGACCTGGCCCGTGCCGCGGTCGACCGCCACGTCGGTGAACATCAGCGCGCCCTGGCGCTGGTAGTCGGTGCCTTCCACCTGCGCGGTCAGGGTCTGCTCGTCGCCACTGGCCAGGGCGCCGTCCTTGAGGGCCTGGCGCAGACGCAGGGCATCGGCGGCGGACTGGGTGAAATCGACATAGATCGGGTCGAGCTGCTGGATGCGCGCCAGCAACGTGGCGTCGCCCTGCCCGACCAGCGCGCCTTCGGTGGCCAGGGCCCGGCCGATGCGCCCGGAGATCGGTGCGGTGACGGTGGCATAACCCAGATTCAGGCGTGCGCTCTGCACCTCGGCTTGGCTGGCGCGTACCGCCGCCTGGGCACTGCGCAACTCAGCAGTAGCGCTGTCGAAGTCCTGCTGGCTGACCGCTTCGATCTTCACAAGCGGTTCGTAGCGCTTGACCCGCGCCTGGGCCTCCTGCTGCACGGCCTGGGCTCGGGCCAGGTCGGCCTCGGCGCGGGCCAGGGCCGCCTTGAACGGCGCCGGGTCGATCTGGAACAGCACATCGCCGGCCTTGACGTCGGCGCCCTCCTCGAAACGTTTGTGCAGGACGATGCCGGCCACGCGGGCACGTACCTCGGCCACACGCATCGGCTCGACCCGGCCCGGCAGGGTCGAGGCCAGTGCCAGTTGTTCGCTCGCCACCGTCACCGTCTGAACCGCCAATACCGCGTCGGCGGCGGCCGGTTGTTCGTCCGCCGCGCCGCAGCCGGCCAGCGCTACCGCCACCGCCAGCCAGCTGGCCACACCCATTGCACGCAAGTTGCTCATGTACTCACCCGAGCCTTTGATTAGAAAACGGCGCGAATGGTACTTACTGATTCATTTTGAGTCAATTTAGTCTCACATGAGCTTTATGTGAGCAATTGTAAAACCTCAACGCCCGGTCGTCGGCTGTTGCATCCCCACCCCGGTGCGCGCGTCAGATGAGCACGGTGCCATCGAGGTCGACGCGCACCTGCAGGCCACCGACGGCTTGTGGGCCGCTGGCGTATCGCGCGTTTCCCGCTCGCCGGCAGCCCCGTGCGCATCGAGCACTGGCGCCTGGCCCAGCAGCATGGGGTGATCGCCACCGTCAACATGCTCGGTGAGCGGCGCCGGTGTGACGATGTGCCGTTCTTCTGGACCTACCAGCACGGGTGCACTTACGAGGTGCTGGGGCATGCGCGCGGGTGGAACCGCATCGAGTATGTAGGAGCGCCGGAGCAAGGGGATTTCATTGCCCTGCAATGCCTGGATGACCAGGTCGAGGCGGTGATCGCCAAGGGCTATGAACGGGCCATGGCGGTGCCGTCGCAGCGGCTGAAGCGGCCACTGTCGAGCCGCCAGGCGCGGGAGCTGATCGAGGCTTGGCCGGGATGAGGGCACCTGGGGAGGCGGCGCTCGTGCTGATAGGCACTACACCTCTGTCGCCGAACGAATCGCCACCTGCGCCCACCACCCTTTCAAACCCACCATGAACTGTGTAAAACAAATCTCCCACACTGTCAGAAAAGGATGATTCGCGATGCTCTACCGCCCTCTCGGCCAATCCGGCCTGCAGGTCTCGGCCCTCACCCTCGGTAGCATGATGTTCGGCGAGCAGACCAGCACCGAAGACGCTCTGCGCATCATCGACAAAGCCTGGGACCAGGGCATCAATTTCATCGACACCGCCGACGTCTACAACGCTGGGCGCTCCGAGGAGATCGTCGGCGAGGCGGTGGCCCGCAACCGCCAGGACTGGATCGTCGCCTCCAAGGCCGGCTACGGCCCGGTCGATGGCCTGCCAAACCGCAGCGGCCTGTCGCGCAAGCACCTGTTCAATGCCATCGAAGCCAGCCTCACGCGCCTGGGCAGCGACTACCTGGACATCTACTACCTGCACCGCGAAGACCACAACGTACCGCTGGCCGAGACCGTGCGCGCCATGGGCGACCTGCTGGCCCAGGGCAAGATCCGCTACTGGGGCCTGTCCAACTTCCGTGGCTGGCGCATCGCCGAGGTCTGCAACCTGGCCGAGCAGCTCGGCATCGCCAAGCCAGTGGTCAGCCAGCCGCTGTACAACATCGTCAACCGCCAGGCCGAGCCCGAGCAACTGACCGCCGCCGCATACCACGGCCTGGGCGTGGTGCCCTTCAGCCCGCTGGCCCGTGGCGTGCTCAGCGGCAAGTACGCTCCTGGCTCGACCCCCGACCAAGGCAGCCGCGCCGGGCGCCAGGACAAGCGCATCATGGAAGTGGAGTGGCGCCAGGAGTCGCTGGCCATCGCCCAGAAGATCCACGCCTACACAGAAGCCAAGGGGGTCGGCATCGTCGAATTCGCCATCGCCTGGGTGCTGAACAACCGCCTGGTCAGCTCGGCCATCGTCGGGCCGCGTACCGAGGCGCAGTGGGACACCTATGCCGGGGCGCTGGCGGTGAAGATCAACGCCGAGGACGAGGCGTTCATCGATTCGCTGGTCACGCCGGGGCATGCGTCCACGCCGGGGTTCAACGACGTGGCGCATTTCGTCAGCGGGCGCCTGGCGCGTTGAGGCAATCCGCCTGAACCTGCAAGAGCCAGCTAGCGGATCTGGTGCTTGTGCAGCAGGCGGTAGAACGTCGGCCTGGACACCCCCAGCACTTTCGCCGCGATGCTCAGGTTGTCGCTGTGGCGATTCAACACATCGCACAAGGCCTGGCGCTCGGCCCGGTGCTTGTAGTCCTCCAGGGTGCCCAAGGGCTGGTCCTGCTCCGGCAGCGCCTGCAGGCCAAGGTCCAGGGCTTCGATCTGGCGCCCTTCGGCCAGTACCAGGCCACGCCGGACCCGATTGGCCAGCTCACGCACGTTGCCTGGCCAGTCGTGCCGCCCCATCGCCGCCAGAGCGCCTTCACTGAATGAGCGGGGGCGCCTGCCCGTCTCCTGGCTGTAGAACTGCGAAAAGTGGCTGGCCAGCATCGATAGATCGCCATGCCGATCGCGCAGGGGCGCGGTCACCACCTGCAAGACGTTGAGGCGGTAATACAGGTCTTCGCGAAAGCGCCCTTGCCCGATCGCCTTTTCCAGGTCCACGTGGGTGGCCGCCAACACCCTGACATCCACCGCGATGGGCTGGTTGCCGCCCACCCGCTCGATGTGTTTCTCCTGGAGAAAACGCAACAAATTGGCCTGCAACTCTAAGGGAAGATCGCCGATCTCGTCGAGAAACAGCGTGCCGCCGTTGGCCGCCTCGATGCGCCCCACCTTGCGCTGGTGCGCCCCGGTGAAGGCGCCCTTCTCGTGGCCGAACAGCTCGGACTGGATCAGGTGCTCGGGGATGGCGCCACAGTTGATGGCGATGAACGGCATGTCGTGACGCAGGCTCTGCCGATGCAGCGTACGCGCCACCAACTCCTTGCCCGTGCCGCTCTCGCCGCGGATCAGCACCGGCGACTCGGTGGGCGCCAGCTTGCCCAGCAGCTTGCGCAGTTCGCGCAGTGGCCGGCTCTCGCCCAGCAGCTCGTGCGCAGGCTCATTGACCTGCACGGCCCCCTTGCCGCGCAGGCGCGCCATGCCGAACGCGCGCCCCAGGGTAACCTGCACCCGCGACACATCGAACGGCAAGGTATGGAAGTCGAAAAACCATTCGCAAACAAAGTCGCCGACATTCTGCAAGCGCAGCTCTTCGGCGCTGAGCACGGCGATCCATTCGGTGTTGCTGCGCTTGATCAGGTCCTTGACGGCCTCGGGATGGCGCAGGTGCGAGGCCTGCAAGCGCACCAGGCCCACATCGCACGGCTGCTCCAGGGCAGCGTCCAGGGTACAGCTGCGTACCTCCCAACCGACGCTGCGCAAGCCCGGCAGCAGACGGTGGCAGTCGTCGCATGGGTCGACGATCAGCAAGCGGCGGTGGGAAGCAGGTTCAAGCATGACCGTTCCTTGGCGCCAGATTTAAGTTTTTTACGTATAAACAGTTAGTTGCGACGCCAAAATTAACAGTAGCAATGAACTTGACGCCCTCCATGACCGTTGGTCAGCCCATCTGGGTCGGCAAAAGTACCGCAGGGAATTTTCACCCCGGCATGACGTCATAGCCGCCGGGGAGCCGTAGATTAAATTCGGCACGCATAAAAAATTTCAACGGCCATGTGACTTCAACCCTGATCTGGAGCATCAGTACGAATAACCCCGCGCTGTAGACTTTGAAAAACTGCACCGCGGAACTTAATTTCGCTGTTTGGGACCATGAGAGAGACCGAACCATGAACGCCCCGCTCCGTGTCAACGAAGCACTGCTGATCGCCGACCACGCCTTCGAACCCTTCCAGTGCGTTGCCTGGGATGCACCCAACGGCACTGGTGAGCTGAGCCTGGCAGTGATCGACCGGACCAGCACCCGTATCGGCAGCAAGCAAGTATCCTCGCGGGTCTATTCCGACCCAGCGCAATGGGCCAGCCTGATCGAGGAAGTACGCGCGGAACTGTCGCGCAAGGGTTATGACCTGCAACCCTGGTCCATGCCGAAGTAAGACTGCCCCCACAAGTGCGCGCCCTCGCGCACTTGTGCTAACACCTCTTGAGTATTTTCAACAACTTCATACTTGCGACAAAGTGTCGCGCTTGTACCGTTCAGTTGACCGGCGCGAACTGTTCGATATGTCGATAGTCGGCCTGAAGTTGTTCGGCAAGTTGTCGTGCGCGGCCGATACGCACAGCCGCCATTTCCATATCCACCAGCAGGGTGCTGCAAGGCATCGGTTGTGGCGCGTGCCCTTGTTGCAGGCGACCGTCGGTCAATATCAGGCAGCGCTGCACCTCATGGGGCAGGCGCTTGCCGCGCGCCAGCAACCACTGGCGGGCCTCCTCCAGCGCCGCGAACAGGGGCGTGCCGCCGCCCGCGCCCAAGGTTTGCAGCCACGGCTGCAAGGCGCCTGAGGCCTTGAGCCCGTGGCGCTGCCAGTGCGGCTTGCTGCCGCTGGCGGTCAGCAAGGCCAAACGGGCCCGCTGCCGATAGGCCTGGTCGAACAACCCGGCCAGCAGGCCTTTGCCCTGGGCCAGGGCCTGGTGACGACGGGTCGAGGCCGAGGCATCGACAATCACCAACCACAATTCGGGGCCCTGGGCCTGGCGTTGTTGCCAGCACAGATCACGGCGCTGGCGGGGCCGGCCCTTGAGCAGGGTCGCCAGCCAGGCGATCCGGCCGCTGTCGGCGGCGCGTGCGCGACCACGGACAGTGCCCGGCAAATCACCGCCGCGCGGTCTGGCATCCGACGCCTGGGCGCTGCGTGCGCGGATGCTCAGGGCTTTTTTGCCCAGTTGGGCACCTCGCGGCGGGCCGCGCTGGTCACCGCCTGGGGGGGCAAGGCGCCCCAGTCGCCCTGCCCGCCCTGGGCGTCTTGCCCGGGCGCTGGCCCACCGCCTGCGGTGGCTGGCGCATCCGCACCATCGCTGCGGCGACGATGGCGCAAGGCGAACTCGGCAACCGCCTCGACGTCAGCCTCCTCGATCGCCAGATTGCCACGCCAGGCGGCGTGGGCCCGAGCGGCGCGCAACCAGACCAGGTCGGCGCGCAGGCCATCGACCCCGGCGGCGAAACAGCGCTCGGTGATCCAGGCCAGGGCCTGGTCGTCCAGGGCGATGCCGGCCAGGCGCTCGCGGGCGGCCTGGCAGCGGTCGCGCAAGGCCGCTTGCGCGTCGGCCCATTGGCCACGGAATGCTTCAGGGTCGTTGTCGAAAGCCAGGCGCCGGCGAATGATCTGCTGGCGCGCCTCGGGCGCCGGCAGGCCGTCCAGAGCGACATTCAGGCCGAAGCGGTCGAGCAGTTGCGGGCGCAACTCACCCTCCTCAGGGTTCATCGTGCCGATCAGCACGAAGCGCGCGGCATGGCGGTGGGAGATACCGTCGCGCTCGATGCGGTTGGTTCCGCTGGCCGCCACATCCAGCAGCAGGTCGACCAGCGGATCGGGCAGCAGGTTGACCTCGTCCACATACAGCACGCCGCCATCGGCATGGGCCAGCACGCCAGGCGAGAAGCGCGCCTGGCCCTGGCCCAGCGCGGCATCCAGGTCGAGAGTGCCGACCAGGCGCTCCTCGGTCGCCCCCAGGGGCAGGGTCACGAACGGGCCATCACCCAGCAGGTCGGCCAGGCCACGGGCCAGGGTGCTCTTGGCCATGCCGCGCGGGCCCTCGATCAGCACGCCGCCGATCTTCGGGTCGATGGCGGTCAGGCACAGGGCCAGCTTGAGGTCGTCGGCGCCGACCACGGCGGCCAGGGGGAATTGCACGGGTTCGCTCATCTTCAGCTATCTTCCTCGCCATCGAGCAACTGTTGCTCGAGGCTGTCGCGGTAATCGCCCGGCTCCTGCCACAAACCACGCTGCTGGGCTTCCAGCAGGCGCTCGGTAAGGTCGCGCAGGGCCTCGGGGTTGTGCTCGCGCAGAAACGCACGGGTGGCCGGGTCGAGCACGTAGGCGTCGGCCAGGCCCTGGTAATGGTGGTCGTCGATCAGGTGGGTGGTGGCGTCGAAGGCGAACAGGTTGTCGACCGTCGCCGCCAGCTCGAAAGCCCCTTTATAGCCGTGCCGCTTGGCGCCGTCGATCCACTTGGGGTTGAGGGCGCGGGCGCGGATCACCCGGTTCAGCTCTTCCTTCAAGGTGCGGATGCGCGGTCGGTCGGCCTGGCTGTGGTCACCGTGGTAACTGGCGCGCGCACTGCCGGCCAAGGTCTCGGCGGCGGCCAGCATGCCACCCTGGAACTGGTAGTAGTCGTTGGAGTCGAGCAGATCGTGCTCGTGGTTGTCCTGGTTCTGCAGCACCGCCTGCACCTGGCTCAGGCGCTGGGCGAAGCGCGCGCGCGCCGGGGTACCCTCGTCGCTGGCGCCATAGGCGTAGCCGCCATGGTTGAGGTAAACCTCGGCCAGGTCGTCGCGGCTGTGCCACAGGCGCCCGTCGATGGCGTTCTGGACCCCGGCGCCATAGGCCCCGGGCTTGGCGCCGAACACCCGCCATCCCGCCTGGCGGGCCGCCTGCTCGGCGTCCAGGCCTTCGGCCAGCAGGGCGGCGCGCTCGGCGCGCACGCGGGCGGCCAGCGGGTTGTAGTCGTCAGGCTCGTCCAGCGCCGCCACCGCCTGCACGGCCGCGTCGAACAGGCGGATCAGGTTGCCGAAGGCGTCGCGGAAGAAACCGGAGACCCGCAGCGTCACATCCACCCGCGGCCGGTCGAGCAGGCTCAATGGCAGGATCTCGAAGTCGTCGACCCGCAGGCTGGCGCTGGCCCAGACCGGGCGCACGCCCATCAGCGCCATGGCCTGGGCGATATCGTCGCCGCCGGTGCGCATGGTCGCCGTGCCCCACACCGACAGGCCCAGTTGGCGCAGGTGGTCACCGTGGTCCTGCAGGTGGCGTTCGAGGATCAGGTTGGCCGAGGCGAAGCCCAGGCGCCAGGCGGTGGTGGTCGGCAGGTTGCGCACATCGACGGTATAGAAGTTGCGCCCGGTGGGCAGCACGTCCAAGCGCCCGCGGCTGGGCGCACCGCTGGGCCCGGCCGGAACGAAACGTCCAGCCAGGGCGGCCAGCAGGCCGTCCATTTCGGCGCCGCCACAGGCATCGAGGCGCGGCGCGACATCGTCCAGCAAGGCCGCGAGCACATCGCGCAGCGGTTGCCAGCACGGCTCCTGCGGCAACTCGACAGCGCCGCATAGCGCCTGCTCGATCAGGCTCGACGCCAGCAGCTCGAGGCGTTCGCGGGTATCGCCGCAGGTCCGCCACAAGGCCGCGTCCACCGCCTGCAGCGGCGCAGGCCGCGGCCCGTCCCAGGGCTGCCCCAGGTCGCAGTCCAGTGGATCGAAGCCGAGCCCAAGGGCCTTGGCCAAGGTACGGATCAGGCTGGCGTTGGCCCCCTTGCCATCACCGCGCGCCACCCGCAACAAGGCCAGCAGGGTATCGGTGCGCAAGCGCCCGCCCGGCGATTGGCCGAACACATGCAAGCCGTCGCGGATCTGCGATTCCTTGAGGTCGCACAGATAGGTGTCCAGGCGTGGCAGCCACACCGCCGCGTCGTCCAGCTGGCCTTCGAGTTGCAGCTCGCGGTCGATGTGGTTGCGCTTGAGCAGCTCGAGTATGTCCCGTTGCAGCTCCTGGGCCCGACGTGGGTCGAGCAGCTGGGCTTCGTAATATTCGTCGGCCAGCTGCTCCAGGTGACGCAACGGGCCGTAGGTCTCGGCCCGGGTCAGCGGCGGCATCAGGTGGTCGATGATCACCGCCTGGGTACGCCGCTTGGCCTGGGCGCCCTCGCCCGGATCGTTGACGATGAACGGGTAGATGTTCGGCAGCGGCCCGAGCAGCGCGTCCGGCCAGCACTCGGCGGACAGCCCCACGCCCTTGCCCGGCAACCACTCCAGGTTGCCGTGCTTGCCGACATGGATCACGGCATCGGCGGCAAAGCCGTTGCGCAGCCAGAAATGGAACGCCAGGTAGCCATGCGGCGGCACCAGATCCGGGTCGTGGTACACCGCGCTGTGGTCCACCTGGTAGCCCCGCGCCGGCTGGATACCGACGAAGGTCAGGCCATAGCGCAAGCCGGCGACCATCATCCGCCCGCTGCGGAACATCGGATCCTGCTCGGGGGCGCCCCAGCGCGCCAGCACCGCACGCTGGTTGGCCTCGGGCAGCGCGGCGAAGGCCGTCTGGTAGTCGGCCAGGCTAAGGCTCTGGGCGCAGGGTCGCTGGTCGAGGTGGTCGAGGTCGTTGGTCACGCCGCCCAGCAACTGCTGGATCAGCGCGGTACCGCTGTCGGGCAGGCCGGCGACCGGGTAGCCCTGGCCCTGCATGGCCCTGAGTATGTTCAACGCCGCGCCCGGGGTGTCCAGGCCCACGCCATTGCCAATGCGCCCGTCGCGAGTCGGGTAGTTGGCCAACACCAGGGCCACGCGTTTTTCCTGGTTGTCCAGGCGCGCCAGCGCCACCCAGCGCCGCGCCAACTCGGCCACGAAGTCCATGCGCTCGGGGTGGGCACGGTAGCAGACCACGTCGGCCTGGCTGCGCTCGCTGCGCCAGGCCAGGTCCTTGAAGCTCACCGGGCGGGTGATGATGCGCCCGTCAAGCTCCGGCAAGGCAATGTGCATGGCCAGGTCGCGGGCGCCCAGGCCCTGCTCGCTCTGCTCCCAGCCGGGCTGGTTGTCCTGGGCGCAGATGGCCTGCAACACCGGTACGTCGCGGCGCAGCGGGCGCAGGTTGGGCTGCTCTGGGCTGGACAAGGCAAAGCCTGTGGTATTGATCACCACCTCGGCCTGCACCTCGTCGAGCCAGGCTTGCACCTGCTCCAGGCAGGCGTGCTCCTTGAGGCTGGCCACGGCGATCGGCAGCGGGTTGAGCCCGCACGCCTGCAAGCGCTGGCAGAACACATCGATGAACGCGGTGTTGGCCGCCTGCAAGTGCGAGCGATAGAACAGCAGCGGCGTCACCGGGTACTCAGGGTTCCACTCGCCGTACCAGTCCTGCAGCCCGGCACTGGCGCGGGCCGGGTGATAGACCGCCGTGCGCGGCAGCGGCTGGGGCTCGCCCCAGGAGTAGTCACGCCCCAGCCATTGGCTGGCCAGGCACTTGAACAGGTTGAGCGCGTTGGCCTTGCCACCCTGGCGCAGGTAGTGCCACAGGCGCTCGGCCTGGGCCCCGCGCAGCGTGCCCAGGTCGGTGAGTTCCGGGTCCGGGCGGTCGTCGCCCGGCACCAGGACCAACTGCACGCCACGGCTGGCGAGGGCCACCAGCTGCTCGACGCCGTAGCGCCAGTAGCCGACACCGCCATGCAGCGAGACCAGGACCAGCTTGGCATGGCGCAGGACCTGGTCGACATACAGGTCGACCGAGGCGTGGTTCTGCACCTGCATCGGGTTGGCCAGGCGCACGCTGGGAAAATCGTCCGGCAACTGCTCGGCGGTTTCGGCCAGCAGTGCCAGATGGGAGTCGCCGCTGCAGAGGATCACCAGCTCGGCAGGTGTCTGGCCGAGATCGGCAATGCTGTCGTCCGGCACGAAGCCGCCGGGCTGGGTCCGCAGCAGGTGCATGGGTCAGGCACCCAGGGCCTGGCGCAGGCGCGCTTCGAGCTGCATGGCGTCAAGGTCCTGGCCAATCAGCACCAGGCGGGTGATGCGCGGTTCATCGCTGCGCCAGGCGCGGTCGAAGTGCTTGTCGAAACGGGTGCCCACGCCCTGGATCAGCAGGCGCATCGGCTTGCCGGGGATGGCAGCGAAGCCCTTGGCGCGCAGGATGCCGAATTCACCGACCAGTTGGCTCAAGGCGTCGAGCAGCAGGCTTTCGTCGGCCTCGGGCAGGTCGATGGAAATCGAGTCGAAGGCATCATGATCGTGGTCGTCGTGATCGTCACCGTCGTGGTGCGAATCATGATGGGTGCGACGCCCATCGATATGCGCCTCGGACTCGGCGCCCACGCCCAGCAGCACGTCGAGCGGCAGGCGGCCACTGCTGGCCTCGATCACCTTGACCGCCGGCGGCAGTTCCTCGGCCACCTCGGCGCGCACCTTGGCCAGGCCGGCGGCGTCGATCAGGTCGGCCTTGTTCAGCACCACCAGGTCGGCGCTGGCCAACTGGTCGGCGAACAGCTCGTGCAGCGGCGACTCATGGTCCAGGTTGGGGTCGAGCTTGCGCTGGGCGTCGACCTGCTCGGGGTAGGCGGCGAAGGTGCCGGCAGCCACCGCCGGGCTGTCGACCACGGTGATCACCGCATCGACCGTGCAGGCGTTGCGGATTTCCGGCCACTGGAAGGCCTGTACCAGGGGCTTGGGCAGGGCCAGGCCGCTGGTTTCGATCAGGATATGGTCCAGGTCGCCGCGACGGGCCACCAGCTCGCGCATCACCGGGAAGAACTCCTCCTGCACGGTGCAGCACAGGCAGCCGTTGGCCAGTTCGAAGACCCAGCCCTGTGCCTCTTCCTCGGTGCAGCCGATGCTGCACTGCTTGAGGATCTCGCCGTCGATGCCCAGTTCGCCGAACTCGTTGACGATCACCGCGATACGGCGGCCCTGGGCGTTGTCGAGCATGTGGCGGAGCAAGGTGGTCTTGCCCGAGCCGAGAAAGCCGGTGACGATGGTGACGGGGAGCTTGGCCAGTGTTTTCATGTCGCGTTGCCCTTGGCGGCTGTGGCGCGGGCATGCGGGACGGCGGCCGCGGCCATGCTGGCCGGGCGCGTTCGCCACCGGATCACCCCGCCCGGTTGAAAGTCGAAAACGTCGCGAGGCAGGTCTCCTGGCTTGCACCATCCGGCGCCGGGGCCGGTGGGTCGGCGCCTTCCCGCGCGCCTGCGCAGTGGCTGTGCCGAACCTTTCAGTGCCTACAGTTGCGGGGGCAGCCGCGGCTTGTACCGCGTTCCCGTCTTAGCTCAGGCCAGGCCTGAGAACCTCGAAGCGGCAAGGCTACGCATCCACCCGACAACGGTCAACCGCCGCCGCGATTGACGCCGGCTACGCCCCGTGATTTGCTAGCGCATTGCCTGCAGGTGCCCCCAGCCGGGGGTGAAACGGGAAACCGGTGCGTCACATGGCCTCCAACAGGCCAGGACAAAGCCGGTGCTGCCCCCGCAACGGTAAGCGAGCGCACCCTGCCTCGCCAGCCCGGAGACCGGCCTGCCGTGCTCGCTGAACAACCCCGCGGTGGGCGGGTGCTGTCGCATGCCCTGGGCCATCCGTGCCTGGGCGCGTCGCGCTTGCCCGTTGCCCAAAACAAAAGCAGCAGAGGAACGCGTCATGCCTATCACCAGTGCCAAGCACAGCATCGCCACCCCCGTCAGCCTCAGCCAGCGCCTGCTGGTCGCCGTGGGCGCCAGCCTGCTGGGCCTGAGCCTGGTGTACTTCGCCGGCTTCTCGCACATCGAGGCGGTACACAACGCCGCCCACGACACCCGCCACAGCGCCGCCTTCCCCTGCCACTGAGTATCCCCGCATGATCACGCGCATCGCCCGCACCGCGGGTTTCAGCGGGCTGCTCGCCGCCCTGCTGCTGACCCTGCTGCAAAGTTTCTGGATCGCCCCGCTGATCCTCCAGGCGGAAACCTTCGAGAGCGCCGAGCCGGTAGCCGAGCAGCATGAACACGCGCCAGCCGAAGCCGGCCACAGCCATGAGCACAGCGCCGAGGCCTGGGCACCGGAAGACGGCTGGCAGCGGGTGCTGGCCACCACCGGTGGCAACCTGGTGGTAGCTGTCGGCTTCGCCCTGATCCTCGCCGCGCTGTACAGCCTGCGCGAGCCGGGGCGCGTCAGCACCGGGGCGCTCTGGGGGCTGGCCGGCTTCGCCGTGTTCTGCCTGGCCCCCACCCTGGGCTTGCCCGCCGAGCTGCCAGGCACCGCCGCCGCCGACCTGGGCCAACGCCAGGCCTGGTGGATCGGCACTGCCGCCGCCACCGCGGCCGGCCTGGCCTTGCTGGTATTCAGCCGGCATTGGTTGTTCAAGGTGCTGGGTATCGTGCTGCTGGTAAGCCCCCATGTGATCGGCGCGCCGCAACCGGCGGTGCATGCAAGCCTGGCGCCAGAGGCCCTGGCCAGCCAGTTCAAGATCGCCTCCTGGCTGACCAACGCCGCGTTCTGGCTGGCCCTGGGCCTGCTCAGCGCCTGGCTGTTCCGCCGCGCCAACCCGGCCTGATGCTCGACTTCCGCCTGCAGCCGGCGCTATACGCGGGCTTTGGTTGTCGCCGCGGCTGCCCCGTCGAAACCCTGGCGGTGCTGCTGCGCCAGACCATGGCCCGCCACGCCCTGCCCCTGTCTGCCTTGCGTGCCATCGCCAGCATCGACCCCAAGGCCCGGGAACCGGGCTTGCTGGCCCTGGCCGAGCGCCTTGGCGTGCCGTTTTTGTGCTTCGACGCCACGCACCTGCTGGCTTTCGAGCCGTTGCTTAGCCAACGCTCGGCCACTGCCTACGCCCAGACCGGCTGCTGGGGCGTGGCCGAAAGCGCCGCCCTGGCCCTGGCTGCCCGCGTTTCGCCACAACCCAACCTGCACGTGCCACGGCAGGTCCTTGCCGGCGCTACCCTGGCGCTGGCCATCGGCGGATAATCCGCTTCTTTACCTGCAAGGAACCGCCATGACGGTCTACTTCATCGGTGCCGGCCCCGGCGATCCGGAACTGATCACGGTCAAGGGCCAGCGCCTGATTCGCCAATGCCCGGTGATCATCTACGCAGGCTCGCTGGTCCCGCCTGCGCTGCTCGAGGGCCATAACGCCCGAACCGTGCTCAACAGCGCCGAAATGCACCTGGAGCAGATCGTCGAAGCCATGCGCCAGGCCCACGCCGAAGGCCTGGACGTGGCCCGGGTGCACAGCGGCGATCCCAGCCTGTACGGCGCCATCGGCGAACAGATCCGCCACCTGCAGGCACTGGGCATCGACTACCAGATCATTCCCGGGGTCACCGCCACTGCCGCCAGCGCCGCGCTGCTGGGCTGCGAGCTGACCCTCCCGGACGTGGCGCAGACGGTGATCCTCACCCGCTACGGCGACAGCTCGCCGATGCCGCCTGGCGAGCAACTGGCCGACCTGGCCCGGCATGGCAGCACCCTGGCCATTCACCTGGGGGTCAAGCACCTGGCGCGCATCGTCGACGAGCTTTTGCCGCACTATGGCGGCGACTGCCCGATTGCCGTGGTGCACCGTGCCACTTGGCCGGACCAGGATTGGGCCCGTGGCACCCTGGCGGATATCGTCGAGCGGGTAGCGGCCAAAGGCTTTCGCCGCACCGCGCTGATTCTGGTCGGCCAGGTGCTGGGCGATGCGCCGTTCGCCGAATCCGCGCTGTACCGCGCCGGGCACGCCCACCTGTACCGCCAGGGCAGCTGAAGCGATTGCCGTCGTTGACGGCCGCGCCGTCCTGTAGGAGCGGCCTTGTGTCACGAAAGGGCTGCAAAGCAGCCCCGGCATTCTTGAATGGAATGCGGCCATCCTCGAAAAATCGCGAAGACCTTGCAAGGGCTGATTGCCGTCGGGGATGGCGGCGTTGCACACTGCGTGCAACTTGCCAACGGAATGCCTGCCATGCTCGAACTGCGCCCCAACTGCGAATGCTGCGACCGCGACCTGCCGGCCGAAAGCCCGGATGCACTGATCTGCTCGTTCGAGTGCACCTTCTGCCGCCCCTGCAACGACCGCCACTTCCAGGGCCAGTGCCCCAATTGCGGCGGGCAACTGATGATCCGCCCCACCCGCACCGGCAAGGCCCTGGCCAACAACCCGGCAGCGACCCAGCGGGTCAACAAGCAACACGCAGCTTGCCCTTGAGGGTATTTGTAGGAATTTTCAACAACATCTTGTAGGTTTATCAACACACCTATACTCGCCTATTACCAAGGCTCCTGATTATCCGTAAGGTGCGCGCAGCCCAGTTGGCCCGGCACCTTGCGTATGCAGTACAGCGCAGGACACGGGCTGCACCTTGTACAGGAGTTACCCATATGACATCCGTGTTGCTGGTTGATGACCACCACATTGTTAGATTGGCCGTGCGCATGCTGCTCGAACGCGAACGTTTCACCATCGTGGGTGAAACCGACAAAGGCAAGCAGGCCAAGGACCTGGCCGCCAAAACCAAGGCCGAGGTCGTCATCCTCGACATTGGCCTGCCCGACCTCGACGGCATGGAGGTGATCAAGCGCCTCAAGGTGCTGGATCCTGCGCCGAGGATCATGGTCTACACGGGCCAGCCTGCCGATCTTTACGTGCGCCGCTGCATGGACGCGGGCATCTCCGCTTTCGTCAACAAGGACGAAGACCTCGACGCCCTGATGTTCGCTCTCAAGGCCTTGGTCAAGGGCTACTCGACCTTCCCGCAGATGGCGGTCAACAGCAACACGCTGGGGAGCGAGAGCGAGCGCCTGGGCCAGTTGTCCAATCGCGAAATGGAGGTACTACGCCGCCTCAGCAAGGGCCAGGCCAACAAGTTCATTGGCGAAAAGATGAGCCTCAGCGCCAAGACCATCAGTACCTACCGTGGCCGGATCATGGAAAAACTCAAAACTGAGTCACTGGTCGAAATGGTTGAGCTCGCCAAACGTAACGACGTGGCCTGAAGCATGATCGGGCGCACGCTGCTGTGCCTGGTGCTGGTCCTAACATGGCCGTTTCCCGCCCCTGCCGCCGTGCAGGGCGAAAGCCGCCACCTGCTGGCGCGGGCCTTGAGCGCCGCGCCCCCGTTGCAACTCGACGACGCCGACCGGCGCTGGCTGGCACAGCGTAAAGAGCTGGTGCTGGGAAGCTCGCGTCCGGACTACCCGCCATTCGACATCAACACCAGCCAGGCCGACTACGAAGGCTTGAGCGCCGACTACGCCGGGCTGATTGGCGAACAGCTCGGCGTGCCAGTGCGGGTGCGCCGCTATGCCAGCCGGGCCCTGGCCCTGGCCGCGCTGCGCGCCGGCGAAGTCGACTTGCTGGGCACCTCCAACGCCTTCGAGGCCAACGATGCCGAGCTGGCCCTCACCCACTCCTATGCCGACGACCTGCCGGTCATCGCCTCGCGCCATTCCCGCACGCTGCGCGAAGACGACGACCTGGCCGGGCTGCACCTGGCCATGGTCGACCACTACCTGCCGATGCAGACCGTGCAACAGCTGTTCCCCCAGGCCCAGTTGCGTCTGTATCGCTCGACCCTGGCCGGTATCGCGGCGGTGGCCCTGGGCCAGGCCGACGCCTACCTGGGCGATGCCATCAGTACCGACTACGTGATCGCCAAGGGTTACCAGGGGATGGTCAAGGTCGACCACTTCGTCAAGGCGCCGGCCGGCACCTTTGCCTTTGCCCTGGCCCGCGACAACCCGCGCCTGCTGAAACTGGTGAACCTGGCCTTGGCCAGGATCGCCGACAGCGAGCGGCTGAACATTCTGCGCCGCTGGACCAGCGGCAGCACCAGTGTCCTGCTCGATCGCCGCCTGGCCGCCCTGACCCCGGAAGAGCGCGACTGGATCGAGCAACACCGCCAGGTCAAGGTCATGATCAATACCACCCTGGCGCCGCTGAGCTTTACCGATGCCCAGCAAAACCCCCGTGGCATCGCCCTGGACCTGTTGGAACGCATCAGCCTGCGCACCGGCCTGCGCTTCCAGGTCGTCGAGTCCGAATCATTCCAGGACATGGTCGAGCAGACCGCCCAGGGCCAGGTCGACATGATCGGCGCCATCGGCTATGGCGTGCACCGCGCCCTGCGCCTGCGCTACACCCGGCCCTACATGATCAGCCCGCGGGTACTGGTTACCCGGCACAATGCTCCGCCGCTGATTGGCGACCAGCCGCTGAGCGGCCTGCGCGTGGCGCTGCTGCGCGGCTCACCGTTGCGCGATGGCCTGGAGCGCCAGGCCATCGGCATCCAGCCGATCGAGGTGGAGAACCCCTTGCAACTGATGGAGGCCGTGGCCAACGGCGAGGCCGACGTGGCGATCAGTTCGCACATCAACGCCGCCTACTTCATCAACCAGGTGTTCAAGGGCCGCCTCAGGATCGCCGGCCTGCAAGGTGACGAGCCAGCCCTGGCGGCATTCGCCGTCAGCCCGGCGCTGCCGCAGTTGCAGGCGATCCTCGACAAGGCGCTGCTGAGCATCCCGCCGGACGAACTGGAGCAACTGGTCAACCGCTGGCGTACCAATGCCGTGGTCAGCGACAGCCCCTGGCGCAACTACCGTACCCTGGCCTTGCAGGTGCTGGTGCTGGCCGCCGTGCTGCTGGCCGGCGTGGTGTTCTGGAATACCTACCTGCGCAAGCTGATTCACCAGCGCACCGAAGCCCAGCGCGCCTTGCAGGAGCAGTTGGCGCTCAGCCGCAGCTTGCTCGAACAACTGCGCCAGGCCAAGGACGATGCCGAACGGGCCAGCCAGGCGAAAAGCACCTTCCTGGCGGTCATGAGCCATGAAATCCGCACGCCGATGAACGCGGTCATCGGCTTGCTCGAGCTGGCCCTGGAGGACAGCCGCCACGGGCGCAGCGACAGCCACGCGCTGAAAACCGCCCACGACTCGGCGCTCGGCCTGCTCGACCTGATCGGCGATGTGCTCGATATCTCGCGCATCGAGTCCGGTCATATGACCCTGCAGCCCCAGCCGGTCGAGTTGGTCGAGCTGGTTCAGGCGACCTTGCGGGTGTTCGAGGGCAATGCGCGGGCCAAGGGCATCGAGCTGCGCGGCGCACTGCCCGAGCCACCCTGCTGGGTGCGGGTCGATGCCTTGCGCCTCAAGCAGGTGCTGTCGAACCTGATCAGCAACGCCATCAAGTTCACCGACCGCGGACAGGTCGACGTGACCCTCACCGCCAAGGCGCTGGACGCCCAACGGCTGCGCATCACCCTGCAGGTTCGTGACAGCGGCATGGGCATCAGCGCCGCCGATCAGGCGCGCCTGTTCAACGCGTTCGCCCAGGCCGACGGCAGCCAGGGCCGCCAAGGTGCCGGGCTGGGCCTGGTGATCAGCCGCGAGCTGTGCGAGTTGATGGGCGGCCAGTTGAGCCTGCAAAGTCTCGAGGGCCTCGGGACCCAGGTCGACATCCTGCTCACCTTGCAGGTCTGCCCCCCACCCAGTCGGGAGCCGGTGAGCGGTATCGGCCGAGAGATCGCCGGCGGGCCGCTGCAGGTGCTGGTGGTCGACGATTATCCCGCCAATCTGCTACTGCTCGAGAAACAGTTGCGCTCACTTGGGCACCACGTAGTGCTCGCCGACCAGGGCGAGGCGGCCCTGGCGCTGTGGCAGGCCGGGCACTTCGATGTGGTGCTCAGCGACTGCAGCATGCCGGTGATGGACGGCCATGAACTGGCCCGGCGCATCCGCGCTGCGGAGAAAGAACACACGCGGCCGGCTTGTCGCATCATTGGCGTCACCGCCAACGCCCAGGCTGAAGAACGCCAGCGTTGCCTGGACAGCGGCATGGACGACTGCCTGTTCAAGCCAATCGGCCTGCAGGCCCTGAAAGGCTGCCTGGCCCACCTGCACGGCATCGACCCAAACACCTGCCCCACGACACGTGCCAGTGGTTTCGATCTGGAACAGCTGCGCCACCTGACCCAGGATGACGAGCAGCTGATCATGCGCCTGCTGGAGCAGTTGGCCGCCAGCAATGCCGAGGACCTGCAGGCCCTGCGGGCGCTGGGCAGCTCCCCGCCCAGCGAGGCGCTTGGCCCGGTGGTACACCGGATCAAGGGTGGGGCCAAGATGCTCAAGGTCAGGACCGTGGTGCAGGACTGCGAAGCCCTGGAGCAGGCCATCGCCCACCGCCAGCCGCTCGCTTCGTTGCTCGAACGGCTGCACGCCAGCCTGCAGGGCCTCGAACGCGAACTGCGGGAAAACCTCAGTGCAATTGCAGGGTCGAACTAATCTGGCTGATCGCGTCAACCACGTGCCGCGAACCCTGCTGGATTTCCATGATCACCGTGCCCGCCTCGTTGGCCAGTTCCACCCCAACCCCGGTACGGGTCAGGCTCGACTGCATGCTGGCCACCGCGGTCAGGGACAGGTCGTGGTTCTGCCGCACCACCTCGACGATCTCCAGGGTGGCCTTGCTGGTACGCGCCGCCAAGTTGCGCACCTCGTCGGCCACCACCGCGAAGCCGCGGCCGTATTCGCCGGCCCGCGCCGCCTCGATCGCCGCATTGAGCGCCAGCAGGTTGGTCTGGTCGGCGATGCCACGGATGGTCAGGACGATCTGGCCGATCGCCTCGGACTGTTTGCTCACGGCATCGATACTGCGCGCGGCCTGGTTGAGCTCGGCGGAAATCTGCTCGATCACCTCGACGGTCTGCTGCACCACCTGGGTGCCCTTGCGCGCGCAGGCGTCGGTCTGTACCGAGCTGGCATGGGCGGCATCGGCGGCGGTCTGCTGGGTGCTGACCTGGTTGGTGATGTCGCTGGCGAACTTCACCACTTTGTACAAGCGGCCCTTGTTGTCGAAGATCGGGTTGTACGAGGCCTCCAGGTAGACGGTCTGGCCCTGTTTGTTGATGCGCTCGAAGCGGTGCGAGTGGTACTCGCCGCGGTTGAGCGAGGCCCAGAAGTCGCGGTACTGCGCCGACTCACGTTCGTGGGGCAGGCAGAACAGCCCGTGGTGCCGGCCCACCACTTCCTCCAGGCGATAGCCCATGGTGTCGAGGAAGTTCTGGTTGGCCTTGATCACCCGCCCGGCCGGGGTGAACTCAATCACCGCCATGGAACGGCCGATGGCCTTGAGCAAGCTTTCGCTCTCGTGCTCCTCATTGACATGGCGGGTGATGTCCGAGGCCACCTTGATGACACTGGTGACCTGTTGCCGCTCGTCGATCACCGGCATGTAGCTGGCTTCCAGCCAGACCTCGCGGCCGGCCTTGTCGAGGCGCTCGAAGGTGCCGCTGATGGCCTTGCCCTGCCCCAGTTCGCGCCACAGTTGCTGGTACTCGGCGCTCTTGGCATAGGCCGGGTCACAGAAGATGCGGTGGTGCTTGCCGCGAATCTCCTCGGCGCTGTAGCCCATGGTGCTGCAGAAATGCTCGTTCGCCTCGAGGATCGTGCCGTCTGGCGCGAACTCGATCATCGCCATCGAACGGCTGATCGCTGCCAGCTTGGCCTCCATGCCCGCCAGGGCCTGGCGGCAACGCTGGATCTCGACCAGATCGGACTTGCGATGGTATTCGAACATGAGCCGGGGCTCCTTCTGCTCTGGGATGAACCTGAGCATAGATCGGCGTTTTCGCGGTGCAAGCGAACTGATATCACTTTTGAACTAGCTATTCGCGGCCGTTTGTCTGGTGGTTTTTGCCGACGATCTGCCACCGTTGCTGGCGAACCAGGCGCCGCGATGGATGGCACCGGCTGCGCCGGTGTTCGCCGGCAAGGCCGGCTCCTACGCCGATTGCGGCCTGCAATACCTGTAGGAGCCAGCTTGCTGGCGAACCAGGCGCTGCGATGGATGGCACCGGCTGCGCCGGTGTTCGCCGGCAAGCCGGCTCCTACGCCGATTGCGGCCTGCAATACCTGTAGGAGATTCTATGGTTTCAGGGAAGCCCATTAGCTGACTTTAGGTTGATATTCGTCCTGCCCTTTCAGCAGGGCG
>NZ_JAMYBV010000018.1:0-92645 GCF_024126635.1 Pseudomonas sp. VA159-2
AAAGGCGAAAAGGTGACTGTGCGTCGACATAGCCAATGAATGCGCATATAACTTCCAAAACCCACGCTCTGAAAGTCAAAGTCAAAGTCGGTCGGCGTGGGTATTCACAGATGTAAGCACATTCATTTGCTATATCGACGCTTAATCACCTTTTCGCCTTTACGGCGAGTTCCTTTTTGTCGTGGCTGTGGCAAAAAGGAACCAAAAACCGTGCGCTCCATTCATCCGGCCCTACGCTTCGCTCCGGGTTCCCTCACTCCGGCCTCCTGAAGTCGCGAAGTTAGGGGCGGCGCCTGCACTGGCGTAGCTGTCGCACGTTGGGTTTGGCGCTAGCCTCTCGTTCGACAAGCAACAGCAACGGCAACAGCAACGGCAATGGCACAATCAGCATCGGGTGCTTCGATGGAACCGGCCATCGTGCCTTGGCATCCAACCTCAAGCCCCCCACCGAGGACCCGCGATGCCCGCCCAGATCGAAGACTATGCCCTCATCGGCAACTGCCGTAGCGCCGCCCTGGTCAACCGCGATGGCGCCCTCGACTGGTTGTGCCTGCCGCGCTTCGACGCCCCGGCCGTGTTCGCCGCCCTGCTGGGCAACGAAGAGAATGGCCGCTGGCGCCTCGCCCCCAGCGACCCCGTCGAGTACAGCACACGCCGCTACCTCGACGACACCCTGGTGCTGGAAACCACCTGGGCCACCGCCAGCGGTCGCGCCCGGGTGCTCGACTGCATGCCCCTGGGCGAACACAACGCCGTGCTGCGCATCGTCGAAGGCCTGGCCGGCGAGACCGCGTTCGAGATGGACCTGGTGCTGCGCTTCGACTACGGCCGCAGCGTGCCCTGGGTGGAAAAACTCGACCCCCTGACCCTCAGCGCTGTCGCCGGCCCCGACCGCCTGATCCTGCGCAGCAGCACCCCGACCCACGGCCGCGACCACCACAGCGTCGCCCGCTTTCGCGTAGGCCCAGGCGAGCGCCAGGTGTTCAGCCTGTGCCACCAGGCCTCGCATCTGCCCGTGCAGCCCGGCTGCGATGTCGACCACGACCTGCAGCAGACCATCGACCAATGGCAGGCCTTCGCCGCCCGCTGCCCGGAAGTCGGCCCCTACACCGGGCTGGTACGCCGTTCGCTGCTCACCCTCAAGGCCATGACCTACGCGCCCACCGGCGGCATGGTCGCCGCCGTGACCACCTCGCTGCCCGAGCGCGTCGGCGGCGAACGCAACTGGGATTACCGCTACTGCTGGCTGCGCGACGCCACCATGACCCTGCTGGCGCTGATGAACCTCGGCTACTTCGACGAGGCCCAGGCCTGGCGCGAATGGCTGCTGCGCTCGGTGGCGGGCAACCCCGAGCAGATGCAGATCATGTACGGGCTGGCCGGTGAGCGCGACCTGCCGGAATCCACCCTGCCCTGGTTGCCTGGCTATGAGCGTTCGCAACCGGTGCGGGTCGGCAATGCGGCCTCTGAACAACGGCAGCTGGATATCTACGGCGAGCTGGCCGACGCCATGAGCCAGGCCATCAAGGGCGGCCTGCCGCGGCATCCGCGCAGCGCGGCCATCGCCCGGTCGATCCTGCCGTACCTGCAAAGCATCTGGCGCGAACCCGACGAAGGTATCTGGGAGGTGCGCGGCGGCCGCCAGCATTTCGTGCATTCCAAGGTCATGGCCTGGGTGGCCTTCGACCGCGCCGCAAGCCTGGCAGAAACCACCGAGCAAGACCGTGAGCAGGGCGAGTATTACCGCCAGGTGGCCGACCAGATCCGCAACGAGGTCTGCGAGCGTGGGCTGGATGCCAGTCGGCAGTACTTCGTGCAGGCCTATGGCTCCAGCGAACTGGATGCCAGCCTGTTGCAGATTGCCCTGACCGGCTTCCTGCCGGTGCAGGACCCACGCTTCCTGCGCACCCTCGAACAGGTCGAACAGCGCCTGCTGCGCAATGGCTTGCTGTTGCGGTATGACAGCGACAGCTGCAGCGATGGGCTGACGCCGGGGGAGGGCACCTTCCTGGTGTGTTCGTTCTGGCTGGCGGATGTGTATGTGCTGCTGGGCCGGCAGGCAGAGGCTCAGGCCTTGTATGAACGGCTGACCGGGTTGTGCAATGACCTAGGGCTGCTGGCCGAGCAGTACGATCCGGCGGGCAAACGTATGCTGGGCAACTTCCCGCAGGCGTTTAGTCATATCGGGATCATCAACACGGCGCTGAACCTGCACCGGGCGCAGTGTCCGGCGCGGGATCGGGCGAGAACATGCAACCTGTGACCCTGTCGCAGCCAAGCGTTGTCAGCGCCACCTGGCAGCCTAGCGTTGGGAGGGCGCATGTTCGCCGGATAGTGTGACGCATTGCGTCACATATGTTATTTTGCCCACTGTGATGCTTGGGGTCACACTCATCGTCTCGCACAACACGGATACGGTGTGCTCCGATGATCATCAGCTTTCGCCATAAAGGACTGCGGCTTTTCCACGAGACAGGCAACATCCGAGGTATCCAGCCTGCGCCTGCGCAGCGTTTACGACGGCAACTGCAGTTTCTCGACCGTGCCGTGGTCGCCGCCGACCTGTGCATTCCCGGCTGGCAACTGCATCCACTCAAGGGTGAGCGCGCGGGCTCCTGGTCGGTCAGCGTGTCCGGCAATTGGCGGCTGGTGTTCCGCTTCACAGGTTGCGACGTCGAACTGGTCGATTACCTCGACTATCACTGATCAGGAGTCCCTATCATGCCTATGCACAATCCGCCTCATCCCGGCGAAACGCTGCGTGAAGATGTTCTGCCCGCCCTTGGGCTGACGGTCAAGGCGTTTGCCGCGCACCTGGGTTTTTCGCGCGAGGCACTATCCCGTGTACTGCACGCGCGCGCGGCGGTCTCGCCGGACTTGGCGGTGCGGCTGGAAATGGCAGGTATCAGTACGGCGCGGCTCTGGTTGACGATCCAGGTGGATTACGACATCTGGCAGGCCCGTCAACGCCAGCAGCCGGTTATTACCCGGTTGTTCCAGGCGGCCTGAAGCGATCGGTCGTGGGCAAGCTCGTCGCGCGCCAGGGTGACGGTGGACTGGGCGCGCAGTTACAGGCCTGGCAGGCAAAAAAGCCCGGGGCACATGCCCCGGGCTTTTTCATGCCGTCAGATGCATCAAGCCGTCGCTTCACGCCCGGCGCTTGCCGCCTTGGTATGGCGCAGCGTCGGGATCAGGAAGGCGATCGCCAGCACACACGCGCTCACCAGCATCACGAAGCCACCGTCCCAGCCGAAGTGGTCGACGGTGTTGCCCATCGCCGCGCTGGCCGCGACCGAGCCACCGAGGTAGCCGAACAGCCCGGTGAAGCCGGCGGCGGTGCCGGCGGCTTTCTTCGGCGCCAGTTCCAGGGCCTGCAGGCCGACCAGCATCACCGGTCCGTAGATCAGAAAACCGATGGCGAACAAGGCGATCATGTCGATGGTCGGGTTGCCCGGCGGGTTGAGCCAGTACACCAGGGTGGCCACGGTCACCAGGGCCATGAATACGATGCCGGTCAGGCCGCGGTTGCCACGGAAGATCTTGTCGGACATCCAGCCGCACAGCAGGGTGCCGGGAATACCGGCCCATTCATAGAAGAAGTACGCCCACGACGTGGTGTCGACGCTGAAGTGCTTGGCCTCTTTCAGGTAGGTCGGCGCCCAGTCCAGCACGCCGTAGCGCAGCAGGTAGACGAACACGTTGGCCAGGGCGATGTACCACAGCAGTTTGTTGCGCAGCACGTACTCGACGAAGATCTGCTTGGCGCTGAACTCCTGCTCATGGCTCTCGTCGTAGCCCTCGGGGTAGTCGTTCTTGTACTGCTCGACCGGCGGCAGGCCGACCGACTGCGGGGTGTCGCGCATCATCGCGAAGGCGAACACCGCCACCAGCACCGCCACCGCGGCGGGTACGTAGAAGGCCGCGTGCCAGTCGTTGGTCCAGCCCAGGCCGAGCAGGAACAGCGGGCCGATCAGGCCGCCACCGACGTTGTGGGCGACGTTCCATACCGACACCACGCCGCCGCGTTCCTTCTGCGACCACCAGTGCACCATGGTCCGCCCACTCGGTGGCCAGCCCATGCCCTGGGCCCAGCCATTGATGAACAGCAGCACGAACATGATCGCCACGCTGGACGTGGCCCAATGCGCGAAACCGAAAATGAACATCACCCCAGCCGAGATCAGCAGGCCGAAGGGCAGGAAATAGCGCGGGTTGGAGCGGTCCGAAACCAGGCCCATGAGGAACTTGGACAGGCCGTAGGCAATGGCGATGGCCGAGATCGCCAAGCCCAGCTGGCCACGGGTGTAGCCCTCTTCCTCGATCAGGTAGGGCATGGCCAGGGAGAAGTTCTTGCGCAGCAGGTAGTAGCCGGCGTAGCCGAAAAAGATCCCGGCGAAGATTTGCCAGCGCAGGCGCCGATAAGTGCTGTCGACGCGCTCGTCGGGCAGCGGCGCCTGGTGCGCGGCAGGGCGGAAGAAGGCGAACATGTGAAGCTCCAGCTTGTTATAGGTATGCGAAATCGAATTTTACATTTTCGTAACAGAAAAAATATCTGTTTTGTGAAGAGCGGTTGTTCTTTTGTGAAAACCTGCCGATTAGCGGCGAGGGTCCCGGGGGAAATGCCCGGTTCTGTCGTTATCACGGCAAAGATGCTCCGGGACGGCAGGCAACGCGATAGCGAGGGACACTTATCAAGGGAAGCCGATAGGTGGCCGATAACGCCTCTTCATTTGCGCTATGGAACACCGCTGGCCTAGATGGCGTTCGGTGTTGGCTGTGCGTTAGCGCATTACCGCATCCACCAGCCCTGTCGAGTGCATCGTGGCCCCTGCGCCCTGAGGGCGGCTATCGGGATTTTGCGCGACGTCGCTTACCTGGCACCTGCTCCTTGACTGTCTCCAGGGCAGCGCTTCGCGACAGAAGCTGTGACAAGGATTGACGGTGCAGTTGCAGGACAATGTCCTGGCACCGCGAGGGGTGAGTAAATGCGAAAGTCTTTAGCAGTCTTCAGGCCCGGTGGGGTTCTGATCAACTTGGCGATGATCGCCGGCCTGGTCTTTTTCGGGGCGGCGAAGGCATCCAGCGAAGGGGCCGTTGTCTGCCCGCAACCTCATTCGGACGGTGTGTCGGTGATCAACCAGCAGCACGTGTTCTGTGGCGAAGTGCTCGAAAACCGAGCGCAGGGTTTCCATAGCCGACCGTCAGGCCATTGGCCCTTTGGCGTGACGCTCAGGCAAACCACCACCACGAGGCCGCGGGGCCCGTATGGTGTCTATGTGTTGCGCGGCTTTGACATCGCTCAGCACGGGGTGAGGGCAACCAAGACGCTTTCCACGATGTTTCCTGACGCTTGCTCACAGGCCAAGGTGGTGGCGGCCATCCAGCACGCCTTCAACAACGGCGAATTGATCGGACGCAGGTTCCGCGGCCCTTCGGGCGCCAGTTGCCAGGCCGGGAACCCGGCCGCTTCTTTCGATATCGTCGGCTACATGGATGCCACTGGCACGGTGGTGACCACTGCCTTTCCTGATTATTGATTCTGCGGCATCCTCGGCAGGGCCGGGCGCAATGCCCGGCTCTTTTCGTTGTCCCGGCAAAGGAGCCTGCTCATGTCCAATCCGCAACCCTCTGGTTTTCAGCAGTTCCTCGACGACGAGGTGACGGGCGTGGCCCGCGAGCACCTGCTGGAGAAGGCCCTGGCCGCGCGGCAGAACCGGGTGGTGGAAGCTTATAGTGGCAATGCCTACTACGTGGCGTTTGAAGACGATCAGGTGGTGATCGAGCACTACTACGCGAAGGATTGGCCCGCTGTGCACCTGCCTTTGCAAGACTTCATCACGGCCTTGCAGGCGGATGCTGACAACCCGTAGCCAGCCTTGCTGGCGAACACCGGCGCAGCCGGTGCCAGGCAGGCCACCGCGCCTGGTTCGCCAGCAAGCTGGCCCCTGAGGTTGCACGGTGTGGCAGCACGCAATCACGGCGTACGGGTCACCCGCCACAGGGTATTGGCCAGGTCGTCGGCAATGATCAGCGCACCCTTGGGATCGACCGTCACCCCCACCGGCCGGCCGCGGGTCTTGCCGTCCTCGCCGCGAAATCCGCTGGCGAAGTCCACCGGCTCGCCCGCCGGCTTGCCTGCGCGAAACGGCACGAAGACCACCTTGTAGCCCACCGGGTCGGGGCGGTTCCAGCTGCCATGCTCACCGACGAAGGCGCCTTCGGCGAACGGCTCGCCCATGGCCGCGCTGGAGAAATCCAACCCCAGCGCCGCCACGTGCGAGCCCAGGCTGTAGTCGGGCTTTATCGCGGCTTGCACCTTCTGCGGGTCCTGTGGTCGCACGCGGTCGTCGACGTTCTGCCCCCAGTAGCTGTAGGGCCAGCCGTAGAACGCGCCTTGCTTGACGGACGTCAGGTAGTCCGGTACCAGGTCCGGCCCGAGCTCGTCACGCTCGTTGACCACTGCCCACAACTCCCCGCTGTCGGGCTGGATGGCCAGCGCGGTGGGGTTGCGCAGGCCGGTGGCATAGGGGCGGTGGGCGCCGGTCACGGCATCGATCTGCCAGATCATGGCGCGGTCGACTTCCACCTCCATGCCGCGTTCGGTGATGTTGCTGTTGGAGCCGATGCCGACGTACAGGTGGCGGCCATCGGGGCTGATAGCCAGCGACTTGGTCCAGTGGTGGTTGATTGCGGCGGGCAGGTCGCTGACCTTGGTGGGTGGGCCGTCGGCCTTCGTCTGGCCATCCCGGTAGTCGAAGCGCACCAGCGCGTCCTGGTTGGCCACGTACAGCTTGCCGTCGGCGTAGGCCAGGCCATAGGGGGCGTTGAGGCTGTCGGCGAACACGGTCCGCAGTTCGTAGCGGCCATCGCCGTCGGCATCGCGCAGTAAAGTCAGGCGGTTGCCGCCCGTGACCTGGGTGTTGCCCTTGGCCTTGATCTGGCTGGCGATCACGTCCTTGGGCTTGAGCTTGGCGGCGTTGCCGCCGCGGCCTTCGGCCACGAGAATGTCGCCGTTGGGCAGCACCAGGGGCTGGCGCGGGATCTTCAGGTCGGTGGCGATGGCGCTGATGCTGTAGCCGGCTGGCACCGTGGGTTTCTGCTCGCCCCAGGCGGCCGGTTGGGCGATCCTCATGCTCGGCAGCAGGCCGCGCTCCGGCGCCGGCAATTTCGGGTCCGGGCCGTGGGCCTGGGTCTGCTCGCCGTCAGCGCCGCAGGCGCTGAGCAGCAGGGCCATGCTCAGGGCGCTGAGTGCCAGCTTCATGCTTCACCTCCATGGTGCAGGTTGCTCATGCCGATGGCGGTGGCGATGAGCGCCAGCACGCTGACGATCACCGACAGCACCAGCGCGGCGGGCATCACCGCCCAGGCGTCCTTGGCGTGCTCGAAGGCGTTGACCAGGCCCAGCAGCCAGGTCGCCAGCAGCACCAGGAAATACCAGGTGGGGCGGCCGGCCTTGCGCGGCGCGCGGATCAGGTTGACCAGGGCGAACAACAGCGCCAGGCCGCTGAACAGCAGGGCGCCGGCGATCAGCCAGGCGGCGAAGTTGCTCCACTGGATCTGGTAGCTCTGGTAGTAGGCGAGGTCGCTCAGCAGTGCACCGAGGAACAATGGCACGCTGCCGGCGAGCAGGGTCGCATGCAGCGGGCCGGGGGTGGTACGGGGCAGGGTGGTCGTGGTCACGGAGGCTCCTTGTCGTTCGGCGATCCAGGGGCGCAGGGCGCATAGGGAGGATCGTGAGCAAGGCGCTTTAGTTCAGTGCAATTGACTCAGTCCACCCAGTGTCAGGTGAGCAGCGGCCGCAGGAAGCTGCGCTCATAGCTGAGGATGAAGCGCTGCTCGGTCGCCAGGGCAAAGGCGGCAATGCACTCAGGGTCGGTCCCGCAGGCGCTGCGGTACTGCTCGTAAGCCGCCAGGCTTGGGAAGCTGAACAGGGCATAGGCGACATTGTTGGCCCCTTCGCTAGGCAGGAAGTAGCCGTGGTGGCTGCCGCCCATGCGGTTGACCAGGCCGATCCACAGCTTGGCGTAGGCTTCGAAGGCTGGGACCTGGTACGGGTCGATGAGGTACTTGAGGTGGCAGGTGATCATTGCACGCGATCCTTAGGGTGAGCCGGGTGGCTCACCTTACCGGGGCTGATGGCGGCCGTCACTGGGGGGCGGGTTGACGCCAGATCAGTGGGTCGGTGGGATAGCCCTGCTGGCGTGCCAGCTCCAGCAACTGTTGGCGGGCCTGGGTGCTGACTGTCGGTGTGCGTGACAGCAGCCACAGGTACTCGCGGTTGGGATGGCCGACCAACGCCACACGATAGTCCGGGTCGTGGTACAGCACCCAGTACTCGCCCTTGGTCAGGCTCGGTGCCAGGCGGCTGAACCAGTTGTCGAATCGCACCCAGAGCTTGTCGGTGCGCCCAGCCACTTGCGGCTCGGCGATGCCGCGGGCCTCGTTGCGCTGGCCGTCTTGCTCCAGGCAGCTGTTGGTCACGTCGATGCGGCCATCCTCGCGCAGCTCATAGTGGGCTTCGGACTGCACGCAGTTGCGCTGGAAGAACATCGGCAGGCGCGCCAGCTCGTACCAGGTGCCCTGGTAGCGCGGTAGTTCGACCTGTTGCGTGGTGGGCGGTGGGCGCTCGTCGCGGGCGCTGGAGCAGCCCGTGAGCGCAAGGGTGAGGCAGCAGCACAAAGGCACGGCCAGGCGCATCGCCATAAGAAACCTCCAGAAAAGGCAAGGGCTCACAGGTGTTCGATGCGCGGGCCGGACAAAGGTTTTACTGGGCTGGGCGCGAGGTCTCCACGCTCAGTACTTCGGTATAGATGGCATCGACGGTCTGGTCGACCTTGAGGTTCTTCATGCGGGCCTGCAGCTCGGGGTCCTCGACCTTGACCACCTGCAGCTTGCCCTCGGGCGGCAACAAGCTGACCTCGTGGGCCTCGAGGTCGATCTTCTTGATCTGCGAGGTGACCTTGACCTGGCGGAAGGCTTCGCCGCCGGGGTTGGGGTTGGCCGCGGTGGCGCGGATGGTGCCGGACTCCACCGACGCCTTGGGCGCGCCGCCCTCATGGGTGTTCAGCACGTAGGCCACCGCGCGGGTCACCTTGATGTCGACCTGGTCGCCAACCTTCAGGTTGGGCAGGGCCTTGGCCTGCTCGGTGAGCTGGAAGGTTACGTCCTTGTCGTTGGGGCCCTTGACCGTGACCTGGCGGTTGGCCAGGTCGATGGCGGTCACCTCGGTGGTGACATGGCTTTGCAGCGCCTCGCTGGCGATGGGCAACTGGGCGGCATGGGCAGTGAAGCTGACGGTGGACATTAACGAGGCAAAAGCGACAGCACGTGCGAGGGAACGGGTTGGGATCATTGGCCTGTCTTCCTTGGGGTCGATACCGGAATGGGGTTGCGAGGTGAAGCATAGCCACTGGCCGGTAATGTGCACGGCGGCGAGCACGGCACTTGAGCAATTGCTTTGAACGGCCAGGCGCTGGCGCGGGTCGCACCAGAACAAGCAGCCGGCGCTGCTGCCTGAACCCACCTGAGGCCTTGATCATGCGCGATCGCGAACCCACGGCAGCGTTGCTGCCCATCCAGCTGACCCTCAATGGCCAGCGCCAGCAGCTGCAGTTGGCGCCCTGGTTGACCTTGCTCGACCTGCTGCGTGACCAGCTCGACCTGGTGGGCACCAAGAAGGGCTGCGACCATGGCCAATGCGGCGCCTGCACGGTGCTGCGCAATGGCCGGCGGATCAATGCCTGTCTGACCCTCGCCGTGATGTGCGATGGCGATACGGTGACCACCATCGAGGGCGTGGCGCAGGACCATGCATTGCATCCATTGCAACAGGCGTTCATCCGCCATGATGCTTTCCAGTGCGGCTACTGCACACCAGGGCAGATCTGTTCGGCGCTGGGGCTGGCGGGTGAGGGCAGAGCGCATACGCGCGATGAAATCCGCGAAGGCATGAGCGGCAACCTGTGCCGCTGCGGGGCCTACGCCAACATCACCGCTGCGGTGGAGGAGGCCTTGCCACTGATGACCGGACAGGGAGGTGCCAGGCCATGACGCCTTTCACCTATGCCAAGCCTGCCAGTGTTGATCAGGCCGTGCAGCTTGCGGGGCCCGACGCATGCTTCATCGCGGGTGGCACCAACCTGCTCGACTTGATGAAAGAGAACGTCGCCCGCCCCGCCCGGTTGATCGACATCAACGACCTGCCGCTGCGCGACGTCACCCCCACTGCCGATGGGGGACTGCGGATCGGCGCGCTGGTCAGCAATGCCGATCTGGCCTGGCACCCACTCATCGAGCGGGATTACCCGTTGCTTGCCCAGGCAATCCTTGCCGGTGCCTCGCCGCAGCTGCGCAACATGGCCAGCAGCGGCGGCAACCTGCTGCAGCGCACCCGCTGCGTGTACTTCTACGACACCGCCACACCGTGCAACAAGCGCGCCCCCGGAAGCGGTTGCCCGGCCCGCGATGGCCTCAGTCGCAACCACGCGATCCTGGGCGCGAGCCGGTCGTGCGTGGCGGTCCATCCCTCGGACATGTGCGTGGCCCTGGCCGCCCTCGAGGCCAGGGTGGTGGTTCGCGGGCGCGGCGGCGAGCGGTGCGTGGCCTTTGCCGATTTTCACCGGCTGCCCGACGACGCGCCGGAGCGCGACAACACCCTGGGCGAAGATGAGTTGATCCTGGCCATCGAACTGCCGGCGCCACGATTCGCCGGGCACAGTCATTATCTGAAAATCCGTGATCGCGCCTCCTATGCCTTTGCGCTGGTGTCGGTGGCTGCGGCGCTGGAGTTGAGCGGCAATCACATCCGTACCCTGCACGTGGCGCTGGGGGGCGTGGCCCACAAGCCCTGGCGCGATGCCGCGCTGGAGCGACATTTCGTCGGTGAGTCTGCCGCCGCGGCCACCTACGAGCGCTTCGCCGAAGCGTTGTTGCGCGCGGCCCGGCCCCTGCCGGGCAATGTCTTCAAGGTTCGCCTGGCGCACAACGCCATCGTCCGCGCCTTGACCCAGGCCCAGAGAGGGGAACGACCATGAACCTGCCACAACCTTCAAGCGGCCAGCCCCTGGACCGCATCGACGGGCCAGCCAAGGTGACGGGCGCGGCGCGCTATGCGGGCGAATACCCCGCCGACGGCCTGTTGCATGGCAGCGTGGTCGGCAGCCCGGTGGCCCGTGGCAGGGTGCGGGCCATCGACTGCGCGGCGGCCCTGGCGGTGCCTGGGGTGGTCGCCGTGCTGCACCACCAGAACCGGCCGTCCATGGCCGGCGACGACGAGCCCTACCAGGACGCCGATGCCGCGGCGGGCAAGCCTTTTCGGCCTTTGTTCAACGACCGGGTGCTGTACAGCGGCCAGCCGCTGGCGCTGGTCGTTGCGCAAAGCCTGGAGCTGGCCAGGTACGCCGGCAGCCTGGTGCGCATCGAGATCGATGCACAGCCCCACCAGACCGACCTGCTCGCCGCGTTCGACCAGGCCCATGATGCGCCGGTGGAGTTGCCCAAGGCCCGTGGCGATTTCGCAACGGCCTACGCCCAGGCGCCGTTCAAGGTCGATGCCACCTACAGTACCCCGATCGAACACCACAACCCCATGGAGCCGCACGCCTCGACGGTGATTTACCGCGACGATGGCAGCCTGCTGGTACATGACAAGACCCAGGGCACGCAAAACAGTCAGGACTATCTGGCGCAGGTATTCAACCTGCCCAAGGACCGGGTGCGGGTGTGCGCAGCCTACGTCGGCGGCGCCTTCGGTTCGGGCCTGCGCCCCCAGTACCAGCTGGCCCTGGCAAGCATGGCCGCGCTCAGCCTCAAGCGTTCGGTCAGGGTCAGCCTGACCCGCCAACAGATGTTCACCTTTGGCTACCGGCCCAGGACCGTGCAGCGCCTGCGCCTGGCCGCCGATGCCCAGGGGCGGTTGCAGGCGATCCATCATCAGGCCATCGCCCAGACCTCTCGCTTCGAGGACTTCACCGAGCATGTGGTGGAGTGGAGCGGCATGCTCTACCGCTGCGACAACGTGGCAATGGCCTACAAGCTGGTGCCGCTGGATGTCTACACACCGCTGGACATGCGCGCCCCCGGTGCCGCGCTGGGCTTGATCGGCCTGGAGTGTGCCATGGACGAACTGGCACGGCAGGTCGGTATCGATCCGTTGGCGTTGCGGCGGCGCAACTTCGCCGACAGCAATGGCAACGAGGGCAAGCCTTACTCCAGCAAGGCGCTGCTGGCCTGTTACGACCAAGGCGCCGCCCGTTTTGGCTGGCACCGACGAGATGCTCGACCGCGTGTCCGCTGCGAGGGCCATGAGCGGGTTGGCTGGGGCATGGCTGGCGGTGTCTGGGAGGCGATGCAGATGAGCGCCAGTGCCCGGGCCCGGCTCGATCTGGATGGCCACCTGTGGGTGGGCAGCGCGACCACCGATATTGGCACCGGTACCTACACCGTGATGACGCAGATCGCCGCCGATGCCGCCGCCATGGCGGTGACGGATGTGACCTTCGAGCTGGGCGACAGCGCGCTGCCGAGCGCGCCGTTGCAAGGGGGCTCGTTTACCGTGTCCTCGGTGGGCTCGGCGGTGCGCCAGGTGTGCCAGCTGCTGCGCGGGGCCCTGGTCAAGGCGGCCAAGGCGCAATATCCGGCGCTGACGGGTGAAGCGCCGGAACGCTTCGTGGTGCGTGACGGCAAGCTGTGGGTCGGTGGCAGTGGCTACGCGCTGGAGAGGATTCTGCAGGGGCATGCGCTGGAGGTGACGGTGGATGCCGAGCCCTCCGCGCGGCGCCAGGGCTTCGCCAGCGCCACCCACTCGGCGGTGTTCGTCGAGGTGCGTGTGGACGAGGCGCTGGGCACGGTGCGGGTGACCCGCGTGGTCAGCGCCATCGCCGCAGGCCGGGTGATCAACCCCAAGACCACCCGTAGCCAGATCCTTGGCGGCGTGGTCTGGGGGCTGGGCATGGCCTTGCAGGAGCACACCCAGATCGACCATGCCTTGGGGCGCTACATGAACCATAACCTGGCTGAGTACCACATGCCGGTGAACGCCGATATTGGCGACATCGAGGTGATCTTCGTCGACGAGCCGGACGACATCGTCAATGAACTGGGCTCCAAGGGCGTGGGCGAAATTGGCATCATCGGTGTCGCCGCCGCGGTCGCCAATGCCGTGCAGCACGCCACCGGCCGGCGCATGCGCGACTTCCCGCTGACCGTGGACAAGCTGCTGGCCGATTAAGCCAGCGGCAGCTGTCGCGTCTTGGCGCTGCAGACACTGACCGTGTGCGGCAGGCGCACTGCATTCTTGGCGGCCAGCACCTCGGCCATCACGCTCACCGCGATTTCCGCCGGGGTCTTGCTGCCGATGTAGATACCGATGGGGCCATGGAGGCGTTGCAGGGACTGTTCGGTTTCGCCGAAATGCTCGATCAGCCGTTCGCGGCGCAGCTGGCTGTTGCGCCGCGAGCCGATGGCGCCGATGTAGAACGCCGGGCCATGCAAGGCTTCGAGCAGGGCCAGGTCGTCGAGCTTGGGGTCGTGGCTGACGGCGATGATGCAGGTGCGCAGGTCGGCGTTGCAGGCGCGGACCACGTCATCGGGCATGCCCCTGAGGTGTTCGACGCCGGCCACCGACCAGCTGGCCATGTGTTCCGGGCGCGGGTCGCAGACCGCTACCTTGAAGCCATTGAACAGGGCCATGGTCGCCAGGTACTCGGCCAGCGCGCCAGCGCCGATCAGCAGCATGCGGTAGCCGGGGCCGAGGGTATTGACCATGTATTGGTCGTCGAAGGCGAACTGCCCCGGGGTAGCGGTGATCGCCAGGCTGACCGCGCCACTGGCCAGGGCCAGCTGGCGGCGTACCAGCTGGCCGGCGTCGAGCTGGGTGAGCAGCTGTTGCAGCGGCTCGACGGCGGGGTTGAATTCGAGGATCAGCTCCAGCGTGCCGCCGCAAGGCAGGCCGAAGCGGTGGGCCTCGTCGGCGCTGACCCCGTAGCGGATCACCTCGGGTGCTCGCTGCGGCAGGCCGGGGCCGCCGTAGGCGGTGGTATAGCGCTGCACCAGGTCGTCCTCGATGCAACCGCCGGAAACGCTGCCGACCACCCGGCCATCGTTGCGCAGGGCCATCATCGAGCCTACCGGGCGTGGCGAGGAGCCCCAGGTGCGGGCGACGGTGGCCAATAGCACGGGGTGGCCGGCCTGGCGCCAGGCGTGGGCGGTGCGTAGCACCAGCAGGTCGATGCTTTCCATGGTGGCCTCGGTATTTCCGTGGGTATGGCCATCGCCGGGCACGCCCCCAGCGTGGCAGCGGGCTTGCCGGCGATGGTGCCTTCAGCGCATATGCAAGATGATCGGGCTGCTGCTGGCCGGGTCGGTATGCTCGCGCAACTTGCCCACCGTTTTGGCCTGCACCGCCGCGCCGTGGTTGCCCCAGCTCGCGCGGGCGAAACTCAGCACCTCGGCGATCTCCCGGTCCGACAACTGCTCGCGGAACGCCGGCATGCGATAGGCATCCGGCACCCCGGCGGCAACCACGCGCTGCGAGCCATTGAGGGTGATGTTGATCGCCGAGGCGTCCTCCCTGGCCAGCATCGAAGTGGCCCCGGCCAAGGGTGGCATCCACTCGGCCTGGCCCTTGCCGTCCAGGCCATGGCAGCTGGCGCAGCGGGTCGCATAAGTGTGTGCCCCCGGTGCCTGGCTGGCTGCGGCCTGCGCCTGGTACTGCCACGGTGGGCCATCGCGCTGCGCATCGCCGGGCAACGCCTTCAGGTAATGGGCGATGGCCGCCAGGTCGTCGTCGCTCATGAACTGCGTGGAGTTGTTGAACGCCTCGGTCATCGAGCCATACACCACCGCATGTCGGTTGCGCCCGGTCTTGAGGAACTGCACGATTTCCTGTTCGCTCCAGCGCCCCAGGCCGATGTTGTGGTCCTGGCGCAGGCTCGGCGCGTACCAGCCGTCGAGCAACGCCCCGGCGAGGAACGGCGCGCCACCATCGTCCAGGGCCTTCTCGTTGAAGGCCAGGCCGCGCGGGGTGTGGCAACTGCCGCAGTGGCCCGGACCCTGGACGAGGTAGGCGCCGCGATTCCACAGCGCATCCTGCCCAGGCTGCTGCACGTAGGGCGCGGTCGGCGCGAACAGGCCGTTCCACAGGGCGATGGGCCAGCGCAGGTTCAGCGGCCAGGGAATGTCGCTGGGGATATTGGCCTCGGCGGCCGGTTGCACGCCCTTCATGAAGAACGCATAAAGCGCCCGCACGTCGTCGTCGCTGAGCTTGGCGTAGGACGGGTAGGGCATGGCCGGGTACAACCGGCGCCCGCCGGGGGCCACGCCCTGGCGCACGGCGCGGTCGAAGTCGGCCAGGCTGTAGGCACCGATGCCGTGGTCGCGGTCCGGGGTGATGTTGGTGGCATGGATCGCCCCCAGCGGCGTGGCCATCTCCAGGCCGCCGGCGAAGGGCGTCTTGCCGGGCAGGCTGTGGCAGGCCACGCAGTCGCTGAGCCGGGCGACGTATTCGCCGCGGCTGACCAGGCTCGCTTCGGCGCTGTCCTGGGCGGTGAAGGGCGAGGCGGGCTCGCGGCTGACGTACCAGGCCAGCAGGCCAGCCGCCACCAGGCACGGCACGGCCAACCAGCCAGCGGTTCGTGCGAATCGGCTGTTGTTCATGGGCAGTCCTTGTCGGGTCAGCTGAAGGTATGGCGGCTCAAGGGCATGCTGCGCACGCGCTGGCCGGTCAAGCGCGCCACGGCGTTGGCCACCGCAGGCGCCACCGCCGGCAGCGGCGGCTCGCCGATACCGCCCATCTTCGCCCCGCTCTGGACGATGCGCACATGCACCCGGGCCATGCGCGCGGGTGGCAGGATCGGGTACAGGTCGTAGTTGCGCGCCCGGGGCTGGCCGTTCAACCACACCGCCTCTTCCAGCAGTACCTGGGACAGGCCCAGGGATACCGCGCCGTTGACCTGCGCCTCGATGATCGCCGGGTTGACGATGCTGCCCGGGTCGATGGCCTGCCAGATGTCGTGCACTTTCACCTGGCCACCCTCCAGCGACACCTCGGCGATCACCGCCGCTTCCGAGCCGAACGGCGAGGCCATGGCCACGCCTCGGGCGCGCTGGCTGCCGTCCTCGGCGGTGAACGGGCCACGCTTCCAGCCACCGGACAACTCGGCCACCGCCTGCAGCAGGGTGGTCAGGCGCGGGTTGCCCTGCAACAGGTGCAGGCGCAGCTCGAAGGGGTCATGGCCGCCCTTGTCGGCCAGTTCGTCGAGGAACGACTCGTAGAAGAAATCATTCAGCGAGTTGCCCACCGAACGCCAGTAGCCCTGCATGGCTGGGGTCTTCACGTAGATCTGCGCGATGCGCTTGTTGGCGATGGCGTAGGCCTTGCCCGACAGCCCTTCGAGGGCGGTGGGGTCGAGCTTCTCGCCCTGTTGGCCGGCGATGGACTCGGTCGGGCCTTCGGTGGCGCTGATGGCCTCGATGGCCACCGGCAGGCCCTGGTCATCCAGCCCGGCGCGGAACTTGGCCACGGCCATGGGCCGCATGGCATCGCGCAGGAACTCTTCCTCGCGGCTCCAGATCAGCTTCACCGGACGGCCCACGGCCTTGGCCAGGGCGATGGCCTGTGGGTAGGGGCTGGCGGCGTCGTACAGGAAGTGCCGGCCAAAGAAGCCGCCCAGCAGCGGCGAGTGCAGGGTGATGCGTTCGGCGGCAAGGCCGGTGCGCTTGGCGATGTCGTCGCGGAACATGTCCTGGGCCTGGTTGGGCAGCCACACCTCGAGGCTGCCGTCGGGGTTGAAGCGCGCGATGGCCGACGGCGGCTCCAGCTGGGCATGGTTGAGGAACTGGTTGTGGTAGGTGGCCTCGACGGTGGTCTTGGCGCTGGCCAGCGCGGCGGCGACATCGCCCTGGTTTTCATCGTCGCGGGCCGGGCCGGTCTGGCTGGCCAGGTGCTCGCGCCAGCCATCGCTGGAAAAGTCCGCCGGCATTGGCCGCACCTTGCTGTCGGCGGCGGGTTCTTTCCAGTCCACCTGCAAGGCCTCCACCGCGCGCTTGGCGTTGAACCAGCGCTCGGCGACCACCGCCACCGCGCCGGGTAGCTGATGTACCGAATGCACGCCCTTCATGGCCTTGACCTGCTCCTCGTTGCGCAGCTGGCCGACCGTCATGCCCAGGCGCGGCGCATGCTGCACGGCGGCGTGGAGCATGCCGTCGACCTTGACGTCGATGCTGTACACGGCCTTGCCGGTGGACTTGTCGTAGGCGTCCAGGCGCGGCACCGGCTTGCCGATCCAGCGGAACTGGCCGGGGTCGCGCAAGGTGACGCTGGCCGGGTCCGGCACCGGCAGGTCCATGGCCGTACCGGCCAGCTCGCCATAGCCGATCGAGCGGCCCGTGGCGGCATGCACCACCTTGCCCGGTTCGGTGCTCAGCTCGCCCACCGCCACGCCCAGGCGCTGGGCGCCGGCCTGCAGCAGCATGGCCCGGGCCAGGGCGCCGAGGCGGCGCATGGTCGGGTAGCTCATGCGCACCGACATGCTGCCGCCGGTGATGCGCAGGCCGTTTTCCATCACCACGTAGGCTTGGCCCGCCGGGGCGCTTTCGACCAAAAAGCGTGCCGGTTCGAGGTCCAGCTCCTCGCCGACGATCTGCGCCATGGCGGTGTTGACCCCTTGCCCGCCCTCCATGAACGGGCTGAGCAGGCGCACGCTGCCGTCCGGGCGGATCTCCAGGAAGGCCGGCACCTGGGTGCCGCGCTCGGGGGCGGCGGCCTGCACCCGCGGTACGCCCACGGGCAGGCCGAAGCCGAGCACCAGCGCGCCGACGCTGGTGCCGACCAGGAAGCGTCGACGAGACAGGTTGACGGTTTCGCCTGCTGGCAGCTTCAGCAAGTCTTCGGGGGTGTCGATGCGCGTGGCCATCAGGCGTTACCCCCTTCGGCGAGGTCGTGCAGGGCGGCATGGATGGCGTTGTAGGTGCCGCAGCGGCACAGGTTGACCATCGCCGCGTCGATCTGCTCGGCACTGGGCTTGGCGCTGTGCTTGAGCAGCGCGGTGGCGGCCATCACCTGGCCGGACTGGCAATAGCCGCACTGCGCCACCTGGTGCTCGACCCAGGCGGCGACCACGCGCTTGCCCACCGCGTCATCCTCGATGGCCTCGATGGTGGTCACCTCGCGGCCGACCACCCCAGCCACCGGGGTGACGCAGGCACGCACCAGGTTGCCGTCCACCAGCACCGAACAGGCGCCGCACTGGGCCAGGCCACAGCCGTACTTGGTACCGGTCAGGCCAAGGTCGTCGCGGATCACCCAGAGCAAGGGCGTGTCGGCGTCGGCCTCGACCTGGTAAGTCTTCTGGTTGATGCGTAGTTCCATCGGGCTCACCTGCTGCAGTCACGGTTGTGGGGGGGAATACACTGTTCCCCAATCCACAAACGCTAGCACAGGCCAACCCGTGCGGAACCGGTACACCCCGCAGGTTCAGAGGATCAGGCAAGCAATCCGGCGGAATGCGCAACGCCGCGCATCAGTCGATGCGCGGGTGTTGTTGGGCCAGGGTCTTGCGCTTGGCTTCGAGCTCGGCGATCTGCGCGTCGATGTCCTCGATCTTCTGCTCGATGTTGTCGTGGTGCTCCTGCAGCAGCTCGCGGGCCTCGTCGATGTCCGAGGCGGCCGGGGCGGCGCCGCGCAGCGGCTGGTTGGCGGTTTCCTTCATGGTCAGGCCGGTGAGCAGGCCGATCACCGCGATGACCATCAGGTAGTAGGCCGGCATGTACAGGTTGTCGGTGGTCTCCACCAGCCAGGCGGCGATTGTCGGGGTGAGGCCGGCGATCAGCACCGAGATGTTGAAGGCGCTGGCCAGGGCGCTGTAGCGGATATGGGTGGGGAACATCGCCGGCAGCGTCGAGGCCATCACGCCGATGAAGAAGTTCAGCAGCACGGCAAGCATCAGCAGGCCGGCGAAGATCACCGCCAGCTTGCCGCTGGTGATCAGCATGAACGCCGGGATGGCCAGCAGGAACAGGCCGACGCTGCCGATGATGATGAAGGGCTTGCGCCCCCACTTGTCGCTGAGCAGGCCGATCATGGGCTGCACGAAGAGCATGCCGACCATGATCGCGATGATGATCAGCACGCCGTGGTCCTCGCTGTAGTGCAGGTTGTGCGAGAGGTAGCTGGGCATGTAGGTGAGCAGCATGTAGTAGGTGACGTTGGTGGCGATCACCACGCCGATGCAGGTCAGCAGGCTGCGCCAGTGCTTGGTCGCCACCTCCTTGAACGAGACTTTCGGGCCGCTGGCCAGGCCTTCGCGGTCGCCTTGCTCAAGCTTGTCGACGTGCTGCTGGAAGGCCGGGGTTTCCTCCAGCGCATGGCGCAGGTAAAGGCCGATCAGGCCCAGGGGCAGGGCGAGGAAGAACGGCAGGCGCCAGCCCCATTCGAGGAACTGCGCCTCGCCCAGGATCGTCGAGATCAGCACCACCACCCCGGCGCCGAGGACGAAGCCGGCAATCGAGCCGAAGTCCAGCCAGCTGCCGAGAAAGCCGCGCTTGCGGTCCGGGGCGTACTCGGCGACGAAGATCGAGGCGCCGGTGTATTCGCCGCCCACCGAGAAGCCCTGGGCCATCTTGGCCAGCAACAGCAGGATCGGCGCCCAGATGCCGATGCTGGCGTAGGAGGGGATCAGGCCGATGGCGAAGGTGCTCAGGGACATGATCACGATGGTCGCGGCCAGCACCTTCTGGCGCCCGTAGCGATCGCCCAGGGCGCCAAAGAACAGCCCGCCCAGCGGGCGGATCAGGAAGGGCACGGAGAAGGTGGCCAGGGCGGCGATCATCTGCACCCCGGGGCTGGCGTTGGGGAAGAACACCTTGCCCAGGGCATAGGCGACGAAGCCGTAGACGCCGAAGTCGAACCACTCCATGGCATTGCCCAGGGCGGCGGCGGTGATGGCCTTGCGCATCTTGGCGTCGTCGACGATGGTGATGTCCTTCAGGCCGATGGGCTTGACGGGTTTCTTGCGTGATTTCATGGGCCATTGTCCTTAGGTGGCGGGCGGCCTGGCCATGGTTTGGCCAGCGCTTCTAAGGGATCAGATGCAAGGGTGCGCTAAATAATTCCGTGCCAAGTGATTTTGCGTGGCGCAGCCGGTGCCATCCAGCGCGGTTACAGGTCGCGTGACATCAGCCAATGCTGCTCGCCCCAGGCCTGGAACTGCTCCAGGGCGACCCAGCCACGTGTGGCGTCAAAAGCGTTCTGGTCGTGGGTAGTGTTCATGTGCTGGTCCAGCCACTCGAGGCCAGGCATGTGCAGGTCCTTATGGGCAAATGTGCGGGCGTATCATGGCGCACCAGCGCCGGTTCACGAAAGAGCAGGGCAGGTCCGGCAGGCGCTCGAAAAATCAGGCACGCAACCGCTCAGGCACGGGTAATATCCAGTCTCCGCCACTTGCCGAGACTGAACATGGACACTCACTCGCTTCTCGCTTTCACCCTGGTCGCCGCGATCGCCATTGCCAGCCCTGGGCCCGCCACCCTGATGGCCATCAACAACAGCCTGGCCCACGGCCAGCGCAGCGCGGTATGGTCGTCGCTGGGCAATGCCAGTGGGCTGTTCTGTCTGTCGGCCGCCGCCATGCTGGGGTTGGGCGCCTTGTTGGCCAGTTCGGAAATGCTGTTCAACGCGGTCAAGGTGGTCGGTGCCGGCTACCTGTTCTACCTGGGCGTACGGCAACTGCTGAAGAAGAGCCCGATGCTGGCGGACGGGGCCGAGGCTGGCGATGGGCGGCGTCGACCGAGGCCATTGAAACTCTACAAGTCGGCCTTTGTTACCGCGGTCACCAACCCCAAGGCGACCCTGTTCTTCACCGCGCTGTTCCCGCAGTTCGTCGACCAGGGCGCGGCGCTACTGCCGCAGTTTCTGTTGCTGACCGGGATCTTCATCCTGTTGTCGCTGACCTCGCTGAGCCTGTATGCCGCCCTGGCCGCGCGGGCCAAGGGCGTGCTGACCCGGCCGTCGCTGTCGCGTTGGGTGAGTCGGGTGGTGGGGACCACGTTCATTGGCTTTGGTGCGGCGATTCTGGCGATGCGTCGGCAAGGGGCTTAGTGGGGGGTAGTGTCTAGGGGAAGGGTGTTCGTCACGACAGGCGCTACATCTGTTGCGGCGAACCCTTCCCGGGTGCTGCACCGCTCATCACGCCTTCCCAGAGTCCTCATTCAACGCTATTGCACTAAAGGTCTCAAGTCTGTCGAATTATGACTTGGACGGTCTTGGTTGCGCGGCCTAGCATGGCCGTCATTGGAGCCGACAGACGACTCCCCAACCAGGAAATCAGCATGAACCTCAAGTCCCTGATCGCCAACCCGCTGGGCCACGGTGCCGCACCGCTGGGCAATATGTTCCGCAACGTCCCCGAGGCCGAAGTCCAAGCCACCATCGACGCCGCCTGGGCCAACGGCGTGCGCTACTACGACACTGCCCCGTTCTACGGCGCCGGCCTTTCCGAAACCCGCCTGGGCAACGCCCTGGTCGGCCGCCCACGTGACCAATACGTGCTCAGCACCAAGGTCGGGCGGATCATCCTCGACGAACTGGAAGACCCCGCCGCCCGTGAACTGGGCGAGAAAAGCGGCCTGTTCGAACACGGCAACCGCAACCGCATCGTCAACGACTACAGCGCCGACGCCACCCTGCGCTCGATCGAAGACAGCCTGCGCCGCCTGAAGACCGACCGCCTGGACATCGTCTGGATCCACGACATCGCCCAGGACTTCTACGGCGACGAATGGCTGACCCAGTTCGAGATCGCCCGCACCGGCGCTTTCCGCGTGCTCTCCCGCCTGCGTGAAGAAGGCGTGATCAAGGCTTGGGGCCTGGGCGTGAACCGTGTCGAACCGATCGAACTGACCCTCGATTTGGACGAGCCAAAGCCCGATGGCTTCCTGCTGGCCGGCCGCTACTCGCTGCTCGACCACGATCGTGCCCTGCAGCGCGTGATGCCGCAGGCGGTTGAACAGGGTGTCGGCATCGTCGTCGGTGGCCCGTACAGCTCTGGCGTCACCGCCGGTGGCGAGCACTTCGAGTACCAGAAGGCCAGCCCGGCCGTGCTGGCCAAGCTCGAGCGCATTCGCGCCGTGGCCCGTGCCCATGATGTCGACGTCAAGGCCGCCGCGCTGCAGTTCGCCCTGGCCCACCCGGCCGTGGTTTCGGTGATCCCGGGCTCGACCCGCCCAGAACACGCCAATGAAGACCTGGCGGCCCTGAGCAAGGTGATTCCGATGGCGTTCTGGAACGACCTGCGCCAGCAGGGGCTGATCAACGCCCTGGCACCTGTGCCGACTGTCTGAACCGACTCGGCAGGGCCCGCGCGGCCCTGCCCTCAACGAATCAATGGGGCCGCGCCCCGAGGAGCATCACCATGGCTACCGCACAAGCCTTTATCGACACCCCCGTTGACGCCGACCGCGTCTGGCAACTGATCGGCGGCTTCGACGCCTTGCCCGACTGGCTGCCGTTCATTCCTGAAAGCGCCCTGAGCCAGGGCGGCCGCGTACGCACCCTCAAGAGCGTTGACGGCGACACCATCATCGAACGCTTGCTGGACTTCAACGAAGCCCGTCGCAGCTACAGCTACACCATCCTCAGTGGCCCGGCCCCGGTACGTGACTACCACTCGACCCTGCAGGTGGTCGCCCAGGGTAGCGGTTCCCGCGTGCAATGGTCCGGTTCGTTCGTGCCGCAAGGCATCAGCGACGCCGAAGCGACCGCGCTGTTCGCCGGTATCTACGAAGCGGGCCTGGCGGCACTCAAGCAACAGCTCGAAGCTTGATCTAGCCGGCACTTCCTCGCGCGGGGCCAGCCCGCTGCCACAGGTACTTCCCTGCGGCAGCGGGCTGGCCCGCGCGGCCTTGGGAAGTTGGATTAGCGAATCATTCCTAAATATTCACCTGGCCACTTCGTGTTTAACAGCAGCCCCCCGGCATTGCGACTAAGGTCGGGTTTGATTGTTCGACAATCGGAATATTGTCTAGTTGAGCGTCGATCCCAACCGATTGAAGTGGTTGGCCTTTTTGCAAATTAAAGTTCACCGGGAGCCGCACTGCGAAGGCACTAAAGTTTCACTAGGCGCAAGCCGATAATCACCAGTAACTGCACTGCAAAGTTCAACTTTCGCCGTGCCTTTATTTGGCTATAGGTGTTGTATGTGGTACCGGTCTGCTCCTGCTCGTCGCTTCTCACTGTCCGTCGCACTGTCGTGCTTGTGCGTCGGCGTCACCCAGGCGGATACCCCAGGCCAGGAAGTGCTGCGTCAACAGCAACAGCAGCAACAGGACCTGCAACAACTGCAACTCGAACAGCGCCGCCGGCAACTGGAGCGGGGCGCCTTCTCCACGCCAGGCACGCCCCCGGCGCCGGCGCCAAGCATCGCCCCGGACAGCCAGTGCTGGCCGTTGGCCGGGGTTCGCCTCGGTGGCGTCACGCTGATCGACCGCGCCCGTCTCGAGGCCCGTATCCAGCCGCTGCTGGCGCCCTGCATGGGCGTCGGCCAGATCAACCACCTGCTGGCGATCATCACCGCGGTGTACCTGGAACAGGGGTATGTCGCCAGCCGGCCATACCTGAACCGCGCCCCGGTCGCCGGCCAGTCGCTGGATATCCTGGTCGACGAAGGCTACGTCGAGGCCATCGAGCTGGCCGATCAGCAACTGCCGGTGTCGTTGGCCGGCGCCTTCCCCGGCATGCTCGGCGAGCCGTTGAACCTGCGTGACCTGGAGCAGGGCCTGGACCAGCTCAACCGCCTGCGCTCGGTCGACCTCGGCGCCGATATCGCCCCCGGCAGCCAGCCGGGCGCCTCGCGGATCATCCTGCGCCCGCGCAGCGCCGGGCAGCCGCGGGTGGCCCTGGGCCTGGGCCTGGACAACCTTGGCAGCGCCAGTACCGGGCGTGATCGACAGGTGCTGAGCCTGGGCCTGGACAACCCGTTGGCGCTCAACGACCTGCTCAGCCTCAGCGCCAGCGACACCCTCAACCAGGGCGAACGCTACAGCCGCAACGCCAGCCTGTACTACGCGATCCCCTACGGTTACTGGACCTTCAGCCTGTTCGCCAGCCACGCCGAATACAGCGCGCCGGTCAAGCTCAGCAGCCTGACCTTGCACAGCCGCGGCATCACCGACCAGCTCAGCCTGCGCGGCGAGCGTGTGCTCTGGCGCGACCAGCGCCATCAGCTGAGCGCCAACCTGCAACTGGCGCACAAGGATGTCGACAGCGAGTTCGCCAAGGTGCGCCTGGACGTGCAAAGCCCGACCCTCACCGTGGCCGAGGCCGGGCTCAACCTGTTCTGGCTCGACCGCGCGGTATGGAACTTCGACCTCAACTATGCCCAAGGCCTGCGTGGGTTCGGCGCTGACGACGACGCCCAGCGGGTGGTCGCCAACTTGCCCAAGGCGCAGTTCCACAAGTACCGCGCGGGCCTCAGCCAGTGGCGCAACGGCCAATTCGGCGACCAGGCCTGGCAGTGGCAGAGCCAGCTCAACGCGCAGTACAGCCCCGATCCTTTGCCGGCCATCGAGCAGTTGCTCGGGACCGACGACTCCGCCGTGCGCGGCTACCGGGTAAGCAGTATTTCCGGGGCCAGCGGAGCGGTCTGGCGCAACACCCTGCGCTTGCCGCAACGCCCCGCCGGCCCCTTGAGCATCACCCCGCGGCTGGCGCTGGACCATGGTTGGATCAAGGCCGACCACGGCGCCCCGGTGCAGCACCTCAGCGCTGCCAGCCTCGGCGTCAACCTGGGCTGGAAAGGCCTGCAGCTGGATTTCGACTACCAGCGCAGCCTGACCACCCCCAGTGGCAACCACCGCGAACCGGACGTCTGGCTGTTCAGGGCCGGCCTGCAGATTTGAGCGGGGCAAACCTATGTGCACTGGCTACATGGGCAACAACTATGGAGAGTGACCTATGACGATGAAACCCTTTGCCTTCAAGCTGTCCCCCCAGGGCCGGCTGCGTTGGGCGATTGCCAGCCTGTTCCTCACGGCCAGCCTGCCACAGGCCCTGGCCGCCGGCGTGGTGGTGGCGCCTGGCCCCGGTGGCACCGCGCAACTGCAAACCCAGGGCGGCGTGCCGATCGTCAACATCGTCGCGCCCAATGGCGCGGGGCTGTCGCACAACCAGTTCCTCGACTACAACGTCGACCGCCAGGGCCTGGTACTGAACAACGCCTTGCAGGCCGGCAATTCGCAGCTGGCCGGGCAACTGGCGGCCAACCCGCAGTTCAACGGCCAGGCGGCCAGCGTGATTCTCAACGAGGTGGTCAGCCGCAACCCGTCGGCCATCAACGGCGCCCAGGAAATCTTCGGCCGCGCCGCCGACTATGTGCTGGCCAACCCCAACGGCATTTCGGTCAACGGCGCCAGCTTCATCAACACGCCCAACGCCAGCCTGGTGGTGGGCCGCCCCGAGCTGAACGACGGCAAGTTACAGGCCCTGGGCAGCATGGATGCCAACGGTCAGTTGCAGGTGCAGGGCGCCGGCCTGCGCAACGACGGCGGCTCGGTCAACCTGATCGCCCCGCGCATCGACAGCCAGGGCCGTCTCGATGCCCGTGACCAGCTCAACCTGACCGTCGGCCGCCAGCAGGTCGACTATGCCAGTGGCCAGGTCAGCGCGGTGGACCCGACCGCGGCCAGCAGCGAGCGGCGCATCGACGCCAGCCTGTTCGGCGCCATGCAGGCCGGGCGCATCAATATCGTCAGCACTGCCGAAGGTGCGGGCGTGCGGGTAGGCCCGGCACAGCTCAGTGGGCGTGACGGGGTGAGCATCCAGTCCGCCGGTGACCTCGACGTGCGCGGCGAGGCCGTGGCCGATAGCCTGCAAGCCAACCGCGCCGGTATCCACAGCAGCCAGGGCGATGTCGGGCTGCGCAGCGCCCACGACCTGAGCCTGGCCGCAGCCGACGTGAACGGCCGCGACGTCAAGCTCGACGCCGGGCGCAACCTCACCCTGAACACGGTCCAGAGCCGCAAGCTCCAGGAAAAACGCGAGAACTGGCGCAGTGGCGCGCTGGGCATCGACTGGGAAACCTACCAGCGCGCCTACACCGACAGCGACACCCGTGCGCACGGCACCCAGGTGGTGGCCCAGCGCGATGCACGGTTGAGCGCGGGGCAGGACGCGCAGCTCACCGCCGCCCGGGTCGAGGCCGCAGGCCACCTTGGCATCGACAGCGGCGCCGACCTGCGCCTGACCGCCGCCACCGAGCAGCATGTCGAGACCGACCAGGGCAAGCACACCAAGGGCTTCTGGAAGGCCGACTGGGACAAGCGCAGCGAAGAGCAGCGCAGCGTCACCAGCCAGCTCAAGGGCGGCGATATCGCCCTCAAGGCCAAGGGCACCGTGGCCACCGAAGGTGCCCAGCTGAGCAGCGGCCAGGATATTCGCATCGCCGCCAAGCAGGTGCAGCTCGGCACCGCTTCGCGCACCAATGCGAGCAACAGCCATGACCAGCAGAGCAAGTTCTTCGGCGTCAGCCACAACGAAGCCAGCCAGGGCAAGCGCGAGAGCACCGCGGTGCGCAGCGAGCTGGTGGCCGGCGGCACCCTGGGCCTGAGCAGTGGCGAGAACATCGACGTGGTCGGCGCCACGGTCAAGGCCGGTGGTGCATTGAACGCCGAGGCCGGCGGCGACGTGAAACTCAGCGCCGCCGAAGACACCCGCGAGCACAGCGCCAGCGGCAACAGCCGTGGCTTCGTCGCCTCGGCCAAGGAAACCGCGCCGGGTGCCGGGCAGTACCGTGCCGGCATCGCCTATGTCAGCGAGAAACACAGCAGCAGTGGCTCCGAGGTCAACCAGCACGGCGCCAACCTCAGCGGCAGCGCGGTGCAGGTCAGCGCCGGCAACGAGCTGGCGGTCAAGGGCTCGACGGTCCAGTCCACCGCCGGCGACACCACCCTGAGCGGCAAGCAGGTGTCGCTGCTGGCCGGGCAGGACCAGCGCAGCGAAAACGCCGACAGCAGCCGTACCGCGGGCGGCGTGTACCTCACTGCCGGCCTTGATCGCGCCGGTGGCGGTGTCGATTTCTCCCACGCCAGCAGCCAGGACAGCAGCAGTGCCAGCACGGCCAGGACCAGCAGCGTGCACAGCAGCGGCGCGCTCACCATCAACGCCGGCAACCTGCTGAGCGAGGGCGCGCAGGTCAGCAGTGGCAAGGGCCTGAGCGTGACCGCCGACAGCGTCGACAACCGCGCGGCCAGCGATAGCAAGGCCAGCAGCCACCAGCACAGCAGCTGGACGGCGGATGTCGGCGTCAACGCCGAGTACAAGGAGATCGCCCGGCCCATCGCCGGCGTGGTCAGCGATGTGGTGAACGGCAAGGTTTCGGTCAAGGACGCGCTCGACGGCAAGCTGCCGGTCAAGGAAGTGCGCGATGTGCTGCAAGGCAAAACCTCGGTGACCGCGGCGCTGTCGCAGATCGGCTCGGCGAATGTCGGCGTCGACGTGGCGGTGGGCCACGCCAGCCAGGCCAGCAGCGAGCAGTCGAGCAAGGCGGTGGTCGGCACGTTCGCGGGGCAGGACATCGCGCTGAACGTCGCCGGCACGCTGCGCGACCAGGGCACCCAGTACCAGGCCAGCAACGGCGCGCTGACGATCAAGGCCGACAGCGTGCAGGCCGAGGCCGCCCGCGATACCCACGCCAGCAGCAGCCAGCAGGTCACGGCCAATGTCAGCGGCCGGGTCTACACCAAGACCGGCTCGGATGTGAACGTGACCGCCGCCGGTTCCGGCAGCAACGAGCACGCCAGCCGCGAGAGTTCCACCGCGGTGGTGGCGAGCTATGGCGCCAGCCAGGGCGTGAACATCCAGGCCGTGGGCAACGCCAGCTTCGAAGGCAGTCGCCTCGACGGCGGCCAGGCTGGCGTGACCCTGGGCAGCGGCGCTGACCTGGCGCTGAACCAGGCCAGCAACCAGGTGCGCAGCGACAGCACCCGCGTGGGCGGTGGCGCCTCGCTGACGGTCAGCAGCCTGCCGACCGGCACTACCGACCTGGGTGGCAGCGTCCAGTTCGAGCATGGCGCCCAGCACAGCGACGAGCGCAAGGCCCAGGTGGCGAGCATCAACGGCAATGGCCCGGTGCGCCTGAACAGTGGCGGCAACCAGACCGTGCAAGGCGCCCGCGTCGACGTGCGTGGCCCGGTCGAACTCAAGGCCGGCGGCAAGCTCGACCTGCAGGCCGCCAGCGACAGCCGCAGCGTGACCGGTCACCAGGTTGACCTTGGCCTGAACCTGGGTGGCAAGTCGGTCAGCGGCGAGCAGGGCAGCACCCTGAGCGGCAACCTGGGCGGCCACATCAAGGCCGGCCAGACGCGCGAGTCGGCCAACACCCTCAGCGGCGGCCAGCTGGCCTCACGCGATTCGGTCAGCCTCGCGGGCGCTTCACTGCATGCCCAGGGCACCCAGGTCGCCGGGCCGCAGGTCAACCTGACAGCAGGCGCGGGCGGCGTGCTGCTGGAGTCGGCGCAATCCACCCAGGGCCGTGGCAACTGGGGTGTCGAGCTCAATGCCGGTGGCAACCTCAGCCGCGAGACGCCTGCCGGCGCCGAGCAGCCGGGCAAGCCGGTCTACGGCTTCGAGCTGGGGGCCAAGGGGCAGGTCGATTACCTGCAAGCCAGCACCCAGCAGAACAGCCGGGTCAGTGCCGGGCAGGTGGCGTTGAACAGTGCCGCAACCACGCAGCTCAGCGGCGCGCGGGTCGAAGGCCGGCTCAGCGGCCAGCGCCAGGGCGGCGTCAGCGTCGAGGAGCGCCAGGACACCACCACCTCGGCCCGTCTCGACCTGGGCCTGGGCCTGACCGGCAAGTCGGGTGAGGCCAAGGACGGCGAGCAACCCGCCGGGCTCGACTACAAGCCGGCCTTCGACGCCCAGGGCGAGTTCCTGCGCAAGGCCAGCGTGAAGGAGGCCTCGGGGCTGGTTGACGGGCAGGGCGCCCTGGTGACCGGGGCCAGCGTCAAGCCGGTCAACTACGAGGTCAAGGCTACCCTCGACCAGCCGAAGGTGTCGGAGCTGACGCTGCCGAGTGTGTCGCTGGAGGAGGGCAAGGTGAAGGTCGGGCCATTGACCGTCGAAGGCCATATCGATAGCTGATGCCTGTGCCGCGCCTACAGGGATGCGCGTTCCCTGTAGGCGCGCACCTTGTGCCGCGCAAGGTGCGCAGGGCGCTCAGGGTATCCCTGCCGTCTTGCTGCAGTGGTTGAAATCAAGGCACCGCCGAAAACACCGACCCGGTCAGCCGCTCGCTCAACAGCTCCAGCGCCCGCAACCCCGCCAGCGAATTGCCCGAGGCATTCAGCGCCGGCGACCACACGCAGATGCTGTAGCGCCCCGGCACCACCGCGACGATCCCGCCGCCCACGCCGCTCTTGCCCGGCAAGCCTACCCGGTAGGCGAAATTCCCGGCCTCGTCATACAACCCGCTGGTGGCCATGATCGCGTTTACCTGCTGGGCCTGGCGTGGGCTTAGCACCTGCTCGCCGCTGTGCGGGCAGTAACCGCTATTGGCCAGGAAGGCAAAGGCCCGGGCCACGTCGACGCAACTCATCGACAGCGCGCAATGGTGGAAGTAGCTGCGCAGCACCGCGTCGACATCGTTGTGGAAGTTGCCGAAGGCTTGCATCAGGTAGGCCATGGCCGCGTTGCGCGCGCGGTGCTGGTATTCGGACTCCGCCACCACCGCATCGCTGACGATGCGCGGGTTGGCCGCCAGGCGGCGGACGAAGTCGCGCATCGACAGCGCTGCCGTGGCGTAGCGCGACTGGTTGATGTCGCAGATCACCAGGGCGCCGGCGTTGATGAACGGGTTGCGTGGCCGACCCTTTTCCACCTCCAACTGCACCAGCGAGTTGAACGCCTGGCCGGAAGGCTCGTAGCCCAGGCGCGACCAGATGGCCTCGCCGCTGTGGTTGATCGCCTGCACCAGGCTGAACACCTTGGAGATGCTCTGGATCGAAAACGGCGTGCGCGCGTCGCCCGCGCAGTGCATCTGGCCGTCCAGGCTTTGCACGGCAATGCCCAGTTGGTTGGGGTCGACCTGGGCCAGGGCGGGAATGTATTGCGCCACCTGGCCCTGGTTGAGCAGGGGGCGGACGTGGTCGAGGATCTCTTGCAGTAAGGCGTGCATGGGCACCTGAAAATGCGTGGGTTGCGGAGCGCTTGTGGCTCAGACGGCGGCCGAGGCGCGCTCGGCACACAATGGCCCGATGCATGGCGGCACGAGTCGCTGGTTTCGTGGGCGCGGGCTGGCCCGCGCGGTCCTGTCTCGGGGCCAGACCGCGCCCACGAAAGCCCGCTTGCTCGCCGGGCCTGCGCGGGCTTAGCCCTGCGCCCGGCTCGCCAGCCCATCCAGCAACCGCGCGATGCCCAGCGGATTGTCGCGCTTGAGTGCATCCGGCAGCCACTCATCGGGGTAGTTCTGGAAGCATACCGGGCGCAGGAACCGGTCGATCGCCAAGGTCCCCACCGAGGTGCCCCGGGCATCGGAAGTGGCTGGGTACGGGCCACCATGCACCATGGCATCCGCCACCTCGACCCCGGTCGGGTAGCCGTTGAGCAGCAGGCGTCCGGCCTTGCGTTCGAGCAGCGGCACCAGCGTGGCAAAGGTGTGCAGGTCGTCCGCTTCGGCGATCAGCGTCGCGCTCAGTTGTCCTTGTAGATGGCCGAGGGCTTCGGCCAGCGCCTGCGCGTCGGCCACTTCGACCAGCACCGTGGTCGGGCCGAACACCTCCTCTTGCAGCAGTGGCTCGCCGTTGAGCAGCAAGCTCACATCGGCCTTGAACAGTTGGGCGCGAGCCTGGTTGCCGACCTGGGGCTGGCCGGCCAGGTGCTGGATGCCAGGGTGCGCCAGCAACTGCTCGACGCCGTGCGTGTAGCTGCGCAGGGTGCCGGCGTTGAGCATGGTTTGTGGAGGCTGATCGCCCAGGTGAGCGATCAGCGCCTGCTCAAACGCGGTGAACTGCGGCGAGCTGATGCCCAGCACCAGCCCTGGGTTGGTACAGAACTGCCCGCAGCCCTGCACCACCGATGCAGCCAGCTCGGCGGCCACCTGTTGGCCACGCACGTGCAACGCCTGGGGCAGCACGATCACCGGGTTGATGCTGCTCATTTCGGCGAACACCGGGATCGGCTGCGGGCGCGCCGCAGCTATGTCGCACAGCGCGCGGCCACCGCGCAGCGAGCCGGTAAAGCCGACTGCCTGGATCGCTGGATGCTTGACCAGCGCCTCGCCGACGCCGGTGCCGTAGATCAGGTTGAATACCCCGGCGGGCATGCCGCTGCTGGCCACCGCGCGGTCGATGGCCGCCGCCACATGGGCGGCGGTGAGCATATGCCCGCTGTGGGCCTTGAACACCACCGGGCAGCCGGCCGCCAAGGCCGAGGCGCTGTCGCCGCCGGCGGTGGAGAAGGCCAGCGGGAAGTTGCTGGCGCCGAACACCGCCACCGGGCCGACGCCGATGCGGTACTGGCGCAGGTCCGGGCGCGGCAGCGGGGTGCGCGCGGGCAGTGCGCGGTCGATGCGGGCGCCGAGGAAGTCGCCGCGGCGCACCACGTCGGCGAACAGGCGCAACTGGTTGCTGGTGCGGGCGCGTTCGCCGCGGATGCGCGCTTCGGGCAGGGCGGTTTCGCGGCACACATGTTGGACGAAGTCGTCGCCCAAGGCGTCGAGTTCGGCAGCGATGGCCTCGAGGAACGCCGCGCGCTGAGCCAGGCTGGTGACGCGATAGGTCGGGTAGGCGGCTTCGGCGGCTTGCACGGCGGCCTCGAGCTCGCCGGTGGTGGCCTGGTGGAAGGCGTAGGGTAGGGGCTCGCCGGTCTGGGCGTCGACGCTGCTGAGCAGCACCTCGCCCTGGCCGCTGAGTTGGCCGGCAATATGGTTCAGGTGATGTTCGATGGGCATTTCGTCTCCTGCAAGGCAGTGGCGGCCGACCCGATGGCGGTCGGCGTGGATCGACTGTAGAGCGCGTGGGGGAGGCTGCCTAATGACTAGTCTGGATCCTGTGATAACCGCTGCTTATTGCCACCTGTAGCGGCCTGCAATGCCCGTAGGAGCGAGCCTTGTTGGCGAAGCAGGCGACGCGGTGGATGGCACCGGCTGCGCCGGTGTTCGCCGGCAAAGCCGGCTCCTACGCCGTTTGCCACCAGCCAGGCCGGTAGGAGCCAGCCTTGCTGGCGAAGCAGGCGACGCGGTACAAGCTCACCGGCAGCCGGCTACAGGCTTTGGTGTAACAGCTGCTGCAACCATCGGCGCGCGTTAGCTGTCACAATCGCCTGGTCTGACTTATCCGGAGACCCCCATGCTGCGTGTATTCGAACGCTGGCTCGACCCTTTCCCACCCGACGAGGCACCGCCGCCGCCCATGGGCCTGGCCCGGTTCATGTGGGCCTGCACCCGCGGCGCGCGCGGTTATATCCTCGCCTTCGCCGTGCTCAGCGCCGCGGTGTCACTGTACGAGGCCTGGCTGTTCGCCTTCCTCGGCCAGGTAGTGGACCTGCTTGCCCACTGGCAGGCCGGCAGCGCCGTGAGCGCCGAGGAAACCCGCGTGTTGTGGGGCGCCGGGGTGGTGCTGGTGGCCAGCGTCGGGCTGGTGGCGGCGCGCACGGCGGTGCAGCACCAGGTGCTGGCGATCAACCTGCCATTGCGCCTGCGCTGGGACTTCCACCGGCTGATGCTGCGCCAGAGCCTGTCGTTCTTCTCCGACGAGTTCTCCGGGCGGGTCACCACCAAGGTGATGCAGACCGCGCTGGCGGTGCGCGAGGTGCTGTTCACCCTGATCGAGATCCTGCCGGGCATCGGTGTGTATTTCGTGGCGATCATCGCCCTGGCCGGCGGCTTCGCCCTCAAGTTGATGCTGCCGTTTCTGGCCTGGATCGGCCTGTTCGGCCTGGCCATGCTGTATTTCGTGCCGCGCCTGGGCCAGGTCGGCCAGGAGCAGGCCCACGCGCGCTCGTCGATGACTGGGCGGGTCTCGGACGCCTACACCAACATCACCACGGTCAAGTTGTTCAGCCACGGCAAGCGCGAGGCGCACTTCGCCCGCGCTGCCATGGAAGACTTCAAGCACACCGGTTTTCGCCAGATGCGCCTGGTCAGCCAGTTCGAGATCGTCAACCAGGCGCTGGTGGTCGGCCTGATCCTCGGTGCCGGTGGCTATGCGCTGTGGCTGTGGCACCAGGGCGAGGTCGGCGCCGGCGCGGTGGCGGCGATCACCGCCATGGCCCTGCGTATCAATGGCATGTCGCACTGGATCATGTGGCAGATGACGTCGTTGTTCGAGAGCATCGGCACCGTGCAGGACGGCATGGCGACCCTGACCCGCACGCCCAAGGTGCTGGACGCCGCCGATGCCAAGGTGCTGGAGCCTCGTGGTGGGGCGGTGACCTTCGACAACGTGTGCTTCAACTACAACGGCGAGCGCCAGGTGCTCGATGGCCTGAGCCTGACGATCCGCCCGGGCGAGAAGATCGGCCTGGTGGGCCGCTCCGGTGCCGGCAAGTCGACGCTTATCAACTTGCTGCTGCGCTTCTATGATGTCGACAGCGGTCAGATCAGCATCGATGGTCAGGATATCGCCCACGTCACCCAGGACAGCCTGCGTGGCGCCATCGGCATGGTCACCCAGGACACCTCGCTGCTGCATCGCTCGATCCGCGACAACATCGCCTACGGCCGGCCCGATGCGAGCGAGGCGCAGATCCACCGCGCCGCCGCCAGCGCCCAGGCCGATGGTTTCATCAGCCAACTGAGCGACCGCCAGGGACACAGCGGCTACGACACCCTGGTGGGCGAGCGCGGCATCAAGTTGTCCGGCGGCCAACGCCAGCGCATCGCCATTGCCCGGGTGATGCTCAAGAACGCGCCGATCTTGCTGCTCGACGAAGCCACCAGCGCGCTGGATTCGGAAGTCGAGGTGGCGATCCAGGAAAGTCTCGATGAGATGATGACGGGCAAGACGGTGATCGCCATCGCCCACCGGCTGTCGACCATCGCCGCCATGGACCGCCTGATCGTCATGGACGAAGGGCGCATCATCGAGCAGGGCACCCATGCGCAGTTGCTGGCCAGAAATGGCGCCTATGCGCGGTTGTGGCAGCACCAGAGCGGTGGGTTCCTGGGCGAGGACCGGGGTGTGGAGGAGGCCGTGGAATAGCCGCTTCTCGGCGTGCCGGCTTGCGCTCCCAACGCTAGACACCATGGGCCGATTTCGACTGATGGCGGACGTTCAGACCTTGGGTTTCAGTGGCTGTGCTGGCTTCGATACTCACCTGGGGTCATTCCTGTCCAGGCCTTGAAGGCGCGCAAGAACGAATTGGCATCCACAAAGCCAATCAGGAAGGAAATTTCCCCTGGCGAGAGGGTCGAGCGAGTCAGGTAATGGCGAGCCAGGCCCTCTCGTGTGTCATTGAGCACGTCCTGATAACTCAGCGCCTCGTCCGCAAGATGCCGCTGAAGCGAGCGCTTGCTCATTGCCAGGCGACGGGCGATATCGTCGATACTGCTCCGGCCGCTCGGGAGCATGTCGAGCAGTGCGCTGCCTACTCGCTCACGTACGCTGGCGCCGGCTTCAAGCCGTGAAAGCCGCGTCTGGAGTTCCGGCTCGAAGAACTGCCACATGGAAATGTTCTCGGTCAGGAAAGGGCGGGCAGCATCCTCTGTCGAAAAGCGAATCCGATTGCAGTCACCTTGTTGCAAGCGACACCCCAGGAAGTCTTCACACGGTTTTGCCGGGTTGGGTATCGCTACCAGTTCCGCCTCCAAGGGCGTTATCGCGTGCCGTGTGGCGAGGCGCGCCAGGTGGGTCAGGAAAACCAGTTCCGTGGCGCAGAGGCTGTGCGGCAGCGGACGGTCGTAACCGTAGCATTCGATAAATACCTCGGTGTGAGCCTCGGTGAAATTGACATCCAACGCCAAAGGCCCACAGAGGCGTTTGTATTCTGCAAGCCGAGCCAGCGCGACGTTGAGGTCAGGACTGCACAGGCAGGCAAAAAGAGCCGGATCGAAAGCTTCGACCGAAATGGAACCACCGAGTAGCAACGGTAAGCGCGACACCCCCACCATCTGTTCGAGGCTGCGAAACAGCCGGAAGTATTCCGGCGGGGAAAGCGACGCATCCTTGCGGCTGAACAAATCGGCCGGTAGCTCGGCCAGGGCCAGCAAATCCCCAGGTGCTATTCGCAAATCAGAAATGATGAGTTTCCACCCGCAATGCACTGCAAAATGCTTGGCTTGCTTCATGGTCTAGCGATCTCTTTGGAAGCCAATTTCAAGTGGTGTGGCGGGTAGCAGGCCTGAAGAAGGCCGCCGCGCCTCAAGCCTTATCAGGATGCCTTCTCCATCGCTTGGCGGGACATCTTGAGTACCCGTTTGCGAGGCAGCAGCGGAACGATCCAGTCGAGCACGACGCGCAACTTGCCTTCGTTAAAGGCAACCAATTCACCGCGTTCCATGGCCTTGTAACCGCGCTGCGCCACGGATTCCGCCGTCCTGGCGTTTTTCCAGACATCCACGCCCTGCAAATCCCCCGCAGCGACGAAGCCTGTTGCCACCGCACCTGGACATAACGCGGTGGCTGTCACACCATACTCCCTCACCTCCTCGGCGATCGCCTGGGTGAATGAGGTCACGTACGCCTTGGTAGCGTAGTAAACCGCCTGCAAGGGGCCCGGCATGAACGAGGCGGTCGACGAGACGTTGAGAATACGCCCGTGCCGACGCGACACCATTGCCTTGAGGTAATGATGGGTCAAGGCGGTAAGCGTGGTCATGTTCACTTGCATCATGGCCTGATCGGCCGCGAGATCGCGCTCGACAAACTTGCCATGCCCACCGAAACCGGCGTTGTTGATCAGAATGTCAATGGACAACCCCAAGGCTTCGGTGGCAGAGAATATGCGATCTGCCGAGGCGGGATCGGCCAGATCCTCCACGATGACATAGGCTTTCACCCCGTATCGGGTCTGGAGCTCCTGTTTTATGGCGTCAAGCTTGTCACGTGAGCGGGCTACCAGGACAACATCGCCATGCTTGGCTGCATGGATACGTGCCAGTTCAAGTCCGATGCCGCTCGAGGCTCCGGTGATCAATGCGGTATTGGAAATCATGCTATCTCCTTTGTTGGGAAAGGCCCCTTGGATAAGGAGATGCTACGGCTTGGACTTCGGCATGGCACTAGCGCAAGACGCCATGAATAATTCCGATCGCGCCAATCGCTCAGCGGACGATCGCTTCGCATCCGATGCAAGAACGGGGCTAATTACAGGTGTCCGCATGTCGCAAGCGGTCAGATGCGCTACCGACTCATGGCAAGCGTCAGTCACACGTAGGCCAGGCCACAACGAGGCATCAACCTGAGCACTCGTGGGACCGCCATGGCCCAGCTTGGATTGTCACAAGATCGGCGGTACATAGACAACTTGATCTCGCCCTCCCTGTTTGGCTGCGTAAAGTGCGCTGTCGGCGCGGCGCAGGGCATCATCGATCTGCTCGCTATCGGCGGCTAGCGTACATCCTACGCTGAGGCTCACCCTCAGCGGGCCGCCGGAGAGCTGCATCGCTCTGCTGCCAACGAGCAGGCGCACGCGCTCCGCGATCCGCACCAGCTCGTCACAGTCCTTTACCCGCAGCAATGCGACGAATTCTTCACCGCCCTGGCGTACCAGCAAGTCTTCCGGGCGAAGGGCCGCTCGCAGGCGACGGGCACACTCGCAAAGCACCTGGTCACCGTCAGCATGGCCATACTTGTCGTTTACAGACTTGAAGTGGTCAAGGTCCGCATACAGAGTACCCAACTGCAGGCCTTTCTCTTTTGCCAAACGGCGTTCACCATCCTGGAAGGCGGCCAACGCCCCGCGGTTCCATAGCTGTGTCAGCGGATCAAGCAAAGCCTTGCGTTGCTCACGGTCCATTTCAAGCCGTAAGTCGTGGTTGGCCTGTATCAAGCTGCGCAGTTGCAGATAGCCTTCTGCGAGCGTGGCCAAGTCTCTAAAGTTGGCCTGCTCGGCCTCACTTAGAAGGCGTGGGCGAGGGTCGAACATGCATAGCGTGCCGATCGCTTTGCCGTTTCCAGCACGCAAGGGGTGACCGGCATAGAAGCGGATATAGGGTGCGCCAAGTACCAGCGGATTGTCGGCGAAGCGCGAATCGCACTCGGCGTCTGCCACCAGCAGGGTGCCGTCACCGAGAATGGCGTAGCCGCAGAAGGACACATCGCGCGGAGTCTCGTTTACGTCTAGCCCAATCCTGGCCTTGAACCATTGCCGATCGTGATCGATCAGGCTGATCAGCACAGTATCCACGTGCGCCACTTCTTGAGTAAGCCGCACCAGGGTATCGAGGTAATGCTCAGCCGGTGTATCCAGCACATTCATTTCATCGAGGGTCTGCTGGCGCTGCGTTTCGTCAGTCGGTAGGGGACAAGCCGGCATGTCTTTGCTCCAGTCCATGGGGGTAGCGTTTGTGACGCCGAGACTGAATTGACTGTAGACAGTCGAATGGATGGGGTCGAAACCATCAGTCGCCAAGGGTCGCCCATGGGTATTGCGGCCTGTCCTCACGGCTGGCAGAACGCTATTGACCCATGGCAGCCTGTAGCAACGGAGCAGAGGTCAAGTTGCAGCGGTAAGGGGCCAGCAAGCGAGATCCCCCATCGGCCCATGTCCAATCATGTCCCCCCTGCAGAAGCTTGGGGAACAGTCTGCCCGAGTGCCAGGGCACTGGCTTCAAGCTTTTGCCGTTCCCCGTCGAGAAAAACATACGCAGCTTGCAAGGCGGTGATCTTGTCCTGGAGTTCGACCATTTTGCTGGCAACCAAGGCTGCGCCTTGCGCGCAATTGATCGTATTGCCCCGCCTGGCCGCAAGGATGTCCCCGATCTGGGCAAGTGAAAACCCTACGTTTTGCGCACTTTGGATGAACGCCAGGTCGGCAACGGTCTGATCACTGTAGGCACGGTAATTGTTGGCCTGGCGTTGGGCGGTGATAAGCCCGAGCCGTTCGTAATAGCGCAGGGCATGGCGCCCGACTCCACTGCGACGTTCCAACTCTGCAACATTCACACTCAAAAACTCCTTGACTGTAGAGCACGCTCTACACCTTAGCCTGCACCGCTCATCCAGACAAGGAATCAGACATGAGCGTGGAATGCTTCGTTACAGGCGGTAGTGGCTTTGTCGGCCAACATCTAGTGGCCCGCCTCACCCTGTCAGGGCACAGGACCTGGGTACTCATGCGCAGCCCCGAAAACATCGGGCGCTTAAGAGAACAGATAGGCCAGTTGGGTGGCAATCCTGCCTTGGTCCACGCCGTTGAAGGTGATATCAGCCAGGAGGGACTTGGGCTAAGCGCCGCAGACCTGCAGTGTGTGTCGTCGGCCTCGGTGATTTTTCACCTTGCGGCGCAATTTTCCTGGGGGCTGACCGTAGAGCGCGCCCGTGCAGTGAATGTGCAAGGCGCGCTGAACGTGGCCAGGCTTGCCGCGAGCCTGCGCGGCCGCTTGCTCATGGTGGGCGGCTTCATGCTGCAAAACCTTGGCCATCTGGCAAGCATCGGGGTGGACTGCGAGAGCCCTGAAAATACCAACTGGAGCGCAGTCTACGGCCGGGTCGGCGCTTACGAGGGCAGCAAGCTCGAGTCGCACTTTGCCGTTATCCGCTACATGCAGGAGGTCGACGCGGCTTGCACCATCGTTCATCCTGCCACGGTGTGTGGGCACAGCCAGAGCGGGCACATTCTGGAAGGACAGCCCCTGGTCGCGCTCATCCGCAACCTGGCCCAAGGCCGCCTCAAGGCGATCCCCGGTTCTGCCGGGCACTGGTTGCCATTGGTCAGCGTCGATTACCTGGTGACGATGATCACCTGCGTAGCGTTCGACCCCAGTATGGCAAACCGGCAAGTTCTGGCGCTTTATGAAGACACACCGAACTTGCAGGGGATGCTGGAGCAAATGGCGAAAGCGCTGCGAGTCAAGGCGCCCCGTCGCCATATACCGATTGGCTTGCTGCGTTGGCTGTTGGCGATACCTGGCCTGGCGGCCCGACTCGCGATCAGTGCCGAGTCATTGGACTTCATCCAGACCCAGCGTTTTGACATGACCGAAAGCAAGCAGCTGGAACGCAAGTATCAGTTCACGCATCCTGACATGACGCGGGCACTGGAAATGACGGTGCGTTACGCCAACAATTACTCGCATAACCCGGACCATTCAAGTACTCAGGGATGATGCGCGCATTGTTCAGCGCGCTGGCGCCCGTTGCTTTTGCCAGAGCCTGCAAGGGAAATCCACATGGTTGAGACCGCCCGCCCTGTCAGCGAGCCGCCTGGGTCGAAGGCCGATCAGCGGCCTATCGGCTTTTTTGAAGCAGTTCTGTTCTGGCTCAAGCTGGGCTTTATCAGTTTTGGCGGCCCCGCCGGGCAAATATCGATCATGCACCAAGAGCTGGTCGAGCGCCGGCGGTGGATCAGTGAGAAGCGCTTCCTGCACGCGCTGAACTACTGCATGTTATTGCCAGGCCCCGAGGCACAGCAGCTCGCCACCTACATTGGTTGGCTCATGCACCGCTCCTGGGGTGGGGTGATCGCCGGTGTGCTGTTCGTGCTGCCGTCGCTGTTTATCTTGATTGGCTTGTCCTGGATGTACATTGCCTTCGGTGATGTGCCGGTAGTGGCGGGTGTGTTCTACGGCATCAAGCCCGCAATCACGGCGATAGTCGTTCACGCGGCTCATCGTATCGGATCGCGCGCACTCAAGAATGGTTGGCTCTGGGCTTTGGCCGCAGCGTCGTTCGTGGCAATCTTCGCCCTCAAGGTGCCGTTTGCGCTGATTGTGCTGTTCGCCGGGATTGTCGGCTACATAGGGGGTCGCCTTGCGCCCGGCAAATTCATCATGGGTGGCAGTCATGGGGCGGCCATGAGCAATTACGGCCCGGCACTGATCGACGACGATACACCAACGCCTGAACATGCACGTTTTCGGCTGGGGCATTTGCTGCGTCTGGTCTTGATCGGGGCGGTACTCTGGACCGTGCCGATGGGCCTGCTGACGCTGGCGTATGGTTGGGACGGCACCCTGACGCAAATGGGCTGGTTCTTCACCAAGGCCGCACTTTTGACCTTTGGCGGCGCTTACGCCGTGTTGCCCTATGTCTACCAGGGGGCTATCGGGCATTACGGGTGGCTGACGCCTGCCCAGATGATCGATGGCCTCGCCTTGGGCGAAACTACGCCGGGACCGTTGATCATGGTGGTAGCCTTTGTCGCTTTCGTCGGTGGCTACCTGCATCCGATGCTTGGGATGCAATACCCTTTCCTTGCCGGCGCAGTCGCGGCGATCCTCGTCACCTGGTTCACATTCCTGCCGTCGTTCATGTTCATCCTGATCGGCGGCCCAGTGGTGGAGTCCACTCACAACGAGGTGAAATTCACCGCACCGCTGACGGGCATCACCGCCGCTGTGGTGGGGGTGATCCTCAACCTCGCCATGTTCTTCGGCTACCACGTGCTTTGGCCAAAGGGCTTCAGTGGGGCGTTTGACTGGCCTTCAGCGCTGATCGCGGTGGCGGCAGCCATTGCCCTGTTCGGCTTCAAGCGGGGTGTGATCCAGGTTCTATGCGCTTGCGCCGTGGCAGGCCTGGCAGTTCACATGCTACGGGTATGAAACCAGAGAATGTGTCCAACAGGGCTTCTGAATGTCCGTCGAGCCTTCGTCCCGCCTCCCCCCGGTAGCCTGACCAGGCGTGCCTTGTAGGAGCGGCCTTGTGTCGCGAAAGGGTCGCAAAGCGACCCCGACAAGTCCAAGTCGAGTGCCAATTCTCAACACCTTGAGGGGCCTGGCCCTAAGGCCCTTCACCAAACACCTCGGCGATGTCGAAGCCTGCCCAGATGCAATGGTGATCGGACGCCTCGGTGTCGCAGTGACCCCGGCGAAGGAGGGAGCTTCGGGTGGTAGCTGCCACAGCGCTCGATGCCCACGCCGGCCAGTTGCTCGCGCAGGGCCTTGGACATGCCGAGCTCGAGCAGGTGTAGGTAACCCTTCACAGGCGGCTGGCACTGCAGCCGGCCGGCGACAGCTGCGCGAACGCCTTGGCTTGCCGGGCAAAACCTTCTAGCCTGCGCCCCTCGTTCATTGCCACAGGGCCCCGACCATGCCATCGACCATTCGCCGCCGCCACCTGCTCCAGGGCGCCCTGGGCTGTTCCGCCGCCCTGGCGCTGCCGGCCTGGGCCGCAGACCCGGTGCAACGCCAGCTGCAGCAACTCGAACACTCCGCCGGCATCACCCTCGGCCTGTGGGCCCTCGACACCGGCAGCGGCAGGCAACTGGCCTACCGCGCCGAACAACGCTTCGCTTTCTGCAGCACCTTCAAGGCCGTGCTGGCCGGCGCTATCCTGTACCGCAGCCAGACCGACAACGGCCTGCTGAAGCGCCGTATCGCTTATGCTGCCAAGCAGTTGGTGGTCTATTCGCCGATTACCGAAAAGCACGTGGGCGCGGGCATGACCGTCGCCGAGCTGTGCGCCGCCACGCTGCAATACAGCGACAACACCGCCGGCAACCTGCTGCTGGAGCAAGTCGGCGGCCCGGCGGGCCTTACCGCCTTCGCCCGCCAGCTCGGCGACCCGACGTTCCGCCTGGACCGCAACGAGCCGACGCTGAACACCGCGTTGCCCGGCGACCCGCGCGACACCACCACGCCGCTGGCGATGGGCGTCACCCTGCAGCGCCTGCTGCTCGGCGATGCCCTGGCGGCGGCCGGGCGCGAGCAATTGCAGGCCTGGCTCAAGGGCAACACCACCGGCGATGCGCGGATTCGCGCCGGGGTGCCAGAAGGCTGGGTCGTGGGGGACAAGACCGGTTCGGGCGACTACGGCGTGGCCAACGATGTCGGCATCGTCTGGCCCCCGGGGCGGGCACCGTGGATCCTCGTGGTATTCAGCCGTGGCCCGCAGCAGTCCTCGCCATGGCGTCACGAGCCGATCGCCGCGGCGACCCGGCTGGTGGTGCAGAGCTGGCACGGCTAAGTGGACGGCTGGCGCAACCGCTGCCTGTGGTAGGCACCTCAAGGTCAGGGGCGAACAGCGTCGCCCCAGCCTGAGTCCCCGCAATAACCTCGCTCAGAAGCCAAAGTCACTGAGCCCCGGGTGATCGTCCGGGCGCCGCCCCAGCGGCCAGCGGAACTTGCGCTCTGCCTCGCTGATGGGTTGCTCGTTGATGCTGGCATGGCGGTTGCGCATCAGGCCGTCTTCGGCGAACTCCCAATTCTCGTTGCCATAGGCGCGGAACCACTGGCCGCTGTCGTCGCGATACTCGTAGGCATAGCGCACGGCGATGCGGTTGTCGGTGAAGGCCCACAGCTCCTTGATCAGGCGGTATTCGAGCTCGCGGTTCCATTTACGGGTGAGGAAGGCCTGCGCCTGCTCGCGGTTGTTGCAGAACTCGGCCCGGTTACGCCAATGGGTGTCGGTGGTGTAGGCCTGGGCGACCTTGGCGGCATCGCGGCTGTTCCAGCCATCTTCGGCCAGGCGCACCTTCTCGATGGCGGTTTCACGGGTGAACGGGGGCAATGGCGGACGGGACATGTGGGCAATTCCTCTTGAGGGATGAGCGACAGGAGGGAGCGTAGACCGGCCCCCAGGCGCTGGGAATGACTGCCTTTGGCACTTCACAATTGCGCATGCGGGAACAATGCCCCGCCAGGCCGTCACCTTGCACCGCTGGCCTGGACGGCCTGGCGGTAATGCCTGGGTGTCTATAGTTAGCGCAGACACCCGCAGGAGCTGCGCCATGACCCTGATCAGCCGCGAACCCTGGTGGCTCGTGCCGCCCAAGCCCGGGCAGACCGAACAGGACCTGCACTGGGGCTACCTGGAAATCTATCGCGACGGCCGCACCGTGTTCGTCGACCAGCGCCCCAGCGAGCGGGAGCTGGCCGAACGCAAGAGTTGCCGCAACTTCCCCAAGGCCGAAGCGCCCTGACTCAGCTTTCGAGTGCGGCCAGGCGCGCTTCCAGGGCCGCCACCCGGGCCTCCAGCGCCTCGATGCGCTCATCCGCCGCCTGCGCCGCGTTGGCCCGGGCGCCGCCTTCCTGATGGCGCGCGGCGAGGATCGCCTCGGTCTCTGCCGGGTCGCCCAGGGCATGGGTGTAGCGGTCTTCACGCTGGCCGGCCTGGCGCGGCAGGTGCAGGGCCAGGCCACGGGAGATCAGGCGCTCGAGCTGGTGCTGGACCTGGTCGACGTCCTCGAACTCATGCAGGCGGTTGCTGCGGGTCAGCAGCTCGTTGAGGGTCTGCGGGCCACGCAGGAACATCAGGCCCATCAGCACCAGTTGCGCCGGCACCAACTCCAGGGCCTTGTCCACCCGATGCTCCCAGCGGTCGGCGCGGCTGCCCATCTGCAGGCGGGCCATGTCCTGGCCTTCGAGGGCGCGCAAGGCCTGGCCGACCTGGCCGGGGGAGAGGTTCATGACCGGTTCGCGGCTGGTCTTCTGGTTGCAGGCCAGGACCAGGGCATTGAGGGTCAAGGGGTAGGTTTCCGGGCTGGTGGCCTGCTTTTCGATCAGCGCGCCCAGCACGCGGATCTCGGTGCTGGTGAAGCGGGCTTCGCCGCTGGTTGGGTGGTCTGACATGGCCCTGTCTCATTGCGAGGAAAAGGCCACTAGCGTAGGTAAAGCGTCTGGCTTAAGCAATCGCCGGTCGCTGCGTGGCTTTTGCCGGCGCCTGCGGGCAGGCGCCGGCCTTGGGCTCAGGCGCTACGCCGTTCCATGGCTTGGCAGGCGGCAGCGGTGAACAACACGTCGGTGGAGGAGTTGAGCGCGGTTTCCGCCGAGTCCTGCAACACACCGATGATGAAGCCGACCGCCACCACCTGCATGGCGATTTCGCTGGGGATGCCGAACAGGCTGCAGGCCAGCGGGATCAGCAGCAGCGAACCGCCAGCCACGCCCGAGGCGCCACAGGCGCACACCGCCGCCACCACGCTGAGCAGCACGGCGGTCGGCAGGTCTACCGGGATGCCCAGGGTGTGCACGGCGGCCAGGGTGAGCACGGTGATGGTGATCGCCGCGCCGGCCATGTTGATGGTCGCGCCCAGCGGGATCGACACCGAATAGGTGTCCTCGTGCAGGCCGAGCTTCTCCGACAGTGCCAGGTTGACCGGGATGTTGGCCGCCGAGCTGCGGGTGAAGAACGCGGTGATGCCGCTTTCGCGCAGGCACAGCAGCGTCAGCGGGTAAGGGTTGCGGCGGATCTTCCAGAACACGATCAGCGGGTTCATCACCAGCGCCACGAACAGCATGCAGCCCATCAGTACACCGAGCAGGTGCAGGTAGCCGAGCAATGCGTCCAGGCCAGACTGGGCCAGGGTGGCGCTGACCAGGCCGAAGATGCCCAGCGGGGCGAAGCGGATCACCACGCGCACGATCAGGGTCACGCCGTTGGACAGGTCCTCGACCACGGTGCGGGTGGTCTCGCCGGCATGGCGCAGGGCCACGCCCAGGCCGATGGCCCAGGTCAGCACGCCGATGAAGTTGGCGTTGAGCAGGGCGTTGACCGGGTTGTCGACGGCGCTCAGCAGCAGGTTCTGCATCACCTCGGCGATACCGCCGGGGGCGCTGAGAGTGGCCTCGCCGGTGGCCAGGGCCAGGTGCGAGGGGAACAGCATGCTGGCGACCACGGCCACCACCGCCGCGGAGAAGGTGCCCAGCAGGTACAGCCAGAGGATTGGGCGGATATGGGTTTCCTGGCCGTGGCGGTGGTTGGCGATCGAGGCCATCACCAGGATGAACACCAGTACCGGCGCCACGGCCTTGAGCGCGCTGACGAAGACCTTGCCGAGGAAGGCCAGGTCGCGGGCCACGGCGGGGGCGAACAGGGCGAGGAGAATGCCGGCCACCAGGCCGATGCAGATCTGCGTCACCAGGCCAGTGCGGTTGATGAGGCGGAGGATGGGGGTCATGTGCAGCGAAATCCGGTTGCGTGAAAGGGCGCGACTTTACCACAGGCCAGGCTATATGGGCCCGGGGGGCGACAACGGGGCAGGAGAGGGGATGAGTCCGCTCCTGCAGATCGGCATTTTACAATCGCCTTCCATAGCCCGTCGGGCGCTCCCCACAAGCGCGTTTATCAGGGCGTTACCAGTGAAACAGCTCCCGCCGGGCGCCCTCGGTGATCGCCACGATCCCGGGGTGCTTGACCTTGCGCTCCACCGAGATGGCGTAGAACGACTCGTTCACCGCCTCGGTCTGGCCGATCAAGCGAACCCCGTACTGACGGCAGACTTCCTCGGCGATCACGCTGGGGGCGACGAAAATGCCGCTGCCGGACTGCCCAAAGGCCTGCATCAGCGCGCTGTCGTCGAACTCGCCGACAATGCGCGGCTGCACCTGCTGCTCGCCCAGCCAGCGCAGCAGGCGGCTGCGCAGCACGGTCTCCTGGCCGGGGATCAGCAGCGGCGCGTCGTCCAGGCAGGCCGGGAAGGGCTTGGCCAGTTGCGCGGCCAGGGCGGGAGTGGCGAAGAAGCTCAGGCCGCATTCGCCGAGCTTCTGGCTGTAGCCCTTGATGTCCAGGTGGCTGGGCATGGGGCTGTCGGAGATCACCAGGTCCAGGCGCTGGATCGCCAGGTCGGCGAGCAGGCGCTCGAGCTTGTCTTCGCGACAGTTGATGCGCAGCACGTTGTCCAGCTCCATGGTCGGCGCCAGCAGGCGATAGACGATGGACTTGGGCACCACATCGGCGACACCGACGCGAAACAGAATCTGCTCCTGGGGGCCTGCGCGCAGCATGGCTTCGAGTTCGCCGCCGATCTGGAACATCTGCTCGGCGTAGGCCAGGGTCTGGCGGCCGCGCTCGGTCAGCTCCAGCTGGCGGCCGACGCGCTGGAACAGCTCCAGGTTCCAGGTCTGCTCGAACAGGCTGATCTGGCCGCTGATGGTCTGTGGGGTCAGGTTCAGCTGTTCGCTGGCGCGGGCGATACTTCCGGTCTTTGCTACAGCCCAGAAGTAATGTAGCTGGCGGTAGTTGAGCATGGCGCGTCCCGATTCGTAAAAACCGAAGTATAACCGCTGAAAATACGAATTTTCTGGATGTTTCAGTCTCTCTAGAATGCCGACCCATCAGGCGCCAGCGGGCGTCGCAAGGACATCGACAAGCGAGGACCTCATGCTGCACTTCAAATCCATCGGTACCCCTCTGGTGCTGGCCCTGGCGCTGTTCGCCATGAGTGGCTGCGAGCAGGCCGAGAAATCTGCCCAGCAGATGCTCGACCAGGCCGCGCAAACGGCCAAGCAGGCCATCGACAAGACCAACGAAACCGCGCAGCAGGCGTTGAGCGAGGCCATCGGCAGCGATGGCGACAAGACCAAGGCCGATGACGCCAAGACCGCCACCCAGGACATCTGACCGAGCAGGATTGCCCCATGGAATATTTACTGGAACTCGCCGCTAGCCCCACCGCCTGGGTAGCCCTGGCCACCTTGGTGGCCATGGAGGTGGTGCTGGGTATCGACAACCTGATCTTCATCTCGATTCTCACCAACAAGCTGCCCGAGGCGTATCGCTCCAAGGCGCGACGCATCGGTATCAGCATGGCCCTGGTCATGCGCCTGGCGCTGCTCAGCACCGTGGCCTGGATCGTCCAGTTGACCGAACCGGTGCTCGATGTCTTCGGCCACACGTTCTCGTGGAAGGACATGATTCTCATCGCCGGTGGCCTGTTCCTGCTGTGGAAGGCGACCAAGGAGATCCACGAAAGCGTCGACCCCCATGGCGCCAAGGAAGAGTCCAAGGTCGGCAGCACCGTGACCATCGGCTTCACCGCCGCGATCTTCCAGATCCTGCTGCTGGACATCGTGTTCTCGATCGACAGCATCATCACCGCCGTGGGCATGACCGAGCACCTGCCGATCATGATCATTGCCGTGATCAGCGCAGTGATCGTGATGCTGGTGGCCGCCGATCCGCTGGCCAAGTTCATCAACGACAACCCGACCGTGGTGATGTTGGCCCTGGGCTTCCTGATCATGATCGGCATGACCCTGATCGCCGAAGGCTTCGGCGCCCATGTACCGAAAGGCTACGTGTATGCCGCCATGGCGTTCTCGACCGCCATCGAGATCCTCAACATCATGGCCCGTCGAGCGCGCTTGAAGCGGGAGGCGGCCCAGGGCTGACCCAGGCTGAGACCCTCGCGGGGCACGCGTGCTGCCACGCCAGCTACCAGGCGGCGTGGAAGCGGGCATGCCCCGCGAGGCGTTTTACAATCAGTTCAGATCAATGGGCCCCGGCATGCCGCCGTGAACGGCGCAGTGGCTGTGGTTTGGCCAGGGTTTGTGGTGGCAGGTGGTGTGGGTGGGTATGCCGCCGTACGATGCGCAGCACGCCCCAGAGCATGGCCGCCGCGACGCTGAGCCACATGCCGAGCAGTACCAGAATTGCCATTGTCAGGCTCATGTGTGCCTCCTTCTCTCTGGCGAGCCGGGCTCGCCATCCAGACACAGCTTTAGTCTAGCCTGGCGGCTGTGGCGTTCCATTGACCGAAGGTCTAGTGCTTGGGTCGTTTCGTTCCAAGCCGCCGCCGGGCTATACCCGGACGCTCGCGCAGCCTATGATCGGCGGTCATGGCCGGGCACTGGCGCCCGGTGTCGGATCAAGCGAGTGCCCATGTTGCCAAAGCCCCCCATGCCCCGGACGCCACGCCGCCTGCTGATCGCCTGCCTGGCGCTCGCGGCGCTGGCCGGTTGTGCCAGCCCACCTTCGAGCGCACTCAAAGGCCTGGCGCAGCGGGTCGAGATCAGCAGCGTGCCGTTCTACCGCGGCAACGCCAACCACAGTGGTTCGATGGCCTTGGCGGCGGTGCTGTCGCGTCAGGGCGCGCCGATCACCCCAGGCTTGCTGGACAAGTCGTTGGGCCTGCCGCAGGCGGCCGAGACGCTGCAATCCTCCATCCCCAAGGTGGCCCGCGAGTACGGCATGTTGGTCTACCCGCTGGACGCGCGGCTCGATGCCTTGCTGACCCAGGTGGCGGCGGGTTACCCGGTGCTGCTGCGTTACCAGGAGGGCTCGGCCTGGTGGAGCGAGCCGCGCTATGCCGTGCTGATCGGCTACGACCGTTACAAGCAGCGGGTGCTGCTGCGCTCGGGCATGCATCGGCGCCAGTTGCTGGGGTTCGCTGATTTCGAGTCGGCCTGGGCCAAGGAGGGCAACTGGGCGGTACTGGTACAGTCGCCGCGGCAATTGCCGGCGCAGGTGGATCGCCAGCGCTGGTTGCAGGCGGCGGACGAGCTGGCCCGTGCTGGGCAGGAAATTGCTGCCAGGCAGGCAGTCAACAGCCTGGGACATTGAGCGCAAAGGACGGCACAAGGCCGTAGCAGCCATCGCGCCCTGTAGGCGCCAGCTTGCTGGCGAAGCAGGCAACGCGGTGGCTGGCCCCGGCTTTGCCGGTGTTCGCCGGCAAGCCACAGTATCCTGTAAGAGCCAGCCTTGCTGGCGAAGCAGACGACGCGGTGGGCCGCCAAGCGGCCCTGACCTTCTTAGAAGCCCAGACGGTCACGCAGGCTGTAGTACCAGGCGCCGATGGCGCTGAACGGCACGCGCAGCATCTGCCCGCCCGGGAACGGGTAGTGCGGCAGGCCGGCGAAGGCGTCGAAGCGTTCGGCCTGGCCACGCAGGGCCTCGGCCAGCACCTTGCCCGCCAGGTGGGTGTAGGTCACGCCATGGCCGGAGCAGCCCTGGGAATAGTAGATGTTGTCGCCGATACGGCCGACCTGCGGCAGGCGCGACAGGGTCAGCAGGAAGTTGCCGGTCCAGGCGTAGTCGATCTTGACGTTCTTCAGTTGCGGGAAGGCCTTGAGCATCTTCGGCCGGATGATCGCCTCGATGTTCGCCGGATCGCGGGCACCGTACACCACGCCACCGCCGAAGATCAGGCGCTTGTCGCGGGTCAGGCGGTAGTAGTCGAGCAGGTAGTTGCAGTCCTCGACGCAGTAGTCCTGCGGCAGCAGGGTGCGTGCCAGCTCCTCGCCCAGGGGCTCGGTGGTGATCACCTGGGTGCCGCACGGCATGGACTTGGCGGCCAGCTCCGGCACCAGGTTGCCCAGGTAGGCGTTGCCGGCGACGATGATGAACTTGGCCCGCACCTTGCCTTGCGGGGTGTGCACCACCGGATTGGCGCCGCGCTCGATGCGCACGGCCGGGGTCTGTTCATAGATGATGCCACCCAGCGACTCGACCGCGGCGGCTTCGCCGAGGGCCAGGTTCAGTGGGTGGATATGACCGCCGCTCATGTCGAGCATGCCGCCGATGTAGCTGTCGCAGGCCACCACTTCGCGGATGCGCTTCTGGTCCATCAGCTCCAGCTGGTTGTGGCCGAAGCGTTCCCACAGGCGCTTCTGCGATTCCAGGTGGCCCATCTGCTTGCTGGTCAGCGCGGCGAACACGCCGCCGTCCTTCAGGTCGCACTGGATGTTGTACTTGGCCACGCGCTCACGGATGATGCGGCCACCTTCGAAGGCCATCTGGCCCAGCAGTTGCGCCTGCTTGGGACCTACGGTGCGTTCGATGACGTCGATGTCGCGGCTGTAGCTGTTGACGATCTGGCCGCCGTTGCGGCCCGAGGCGCCGAAGCCGACCTTGGCCGCTTCGACGATGCTCACCTTGAAGCCGTTCTCCAGCAGGAACAGGGCGCTGGACAGGCCGGTGTAGCCGGCGCCGATGATGCACACATCGGTTTCCACCTCACCCTGCAGCGCCGGACGTGGCGGCACCGGGTTGGCCGAGGCGGCATAGTAGGACTGGGGGTAGGGGGTGTTGGCCATGCTCGAGGAACCTCGTGTTTTATATTTTTAACGAATGTACCGATGCTATCAATAATAATAAACACCCGCTAGTCGTCCGGTGAAAATCCTTTACTGCCAGGGTGGCGTGGGGCTTCTACAAATATTTTTAATATTCAGTGGGTTAGCGTGAAAAAAACAGTTGACACTGGGGTGTGTTCGGGTAGAATGCGCCCCACACGACAGGCACATAGCTCAGTTGGTTAGAGCACCACCTTGACATGGTGGGGGTCGTTGGTTCGAGTCCAATTGTGCCTACCAAACAAAAGCCCCGGTTTCCGGGCACTTGAAGGGCGATCCGAGAGGGTCGCCCTTTTTGTTTTTGCAAAACTTTTGCAAAACTTTTGCAAAACCTCCCACCTCTATCTGGTCTTGCCGGGCGCTTACCGCTCGTCAGATGGCCAGGTCAGCCTTCACTTCGACGTACTGAATTCCCTTCGGTGCGTGCCCGTCTTGATACCGCTCTGTCATTTCGGCAGTGGCGTGCCCCATCAGCAACTGGACGTATTCAGTTGAGAATTTCTGCTGCTCGTAGAGCCAGGCGCCCAGGGCCCGGATCTCGTGGAAAGTCGGGCGTTCTTCGAACTCCAGGTGATCGTAGGCCTTCGCGGCGTCCCTGGCTTTCCTGAAGCTTTTGGACAGGTAGTCAGGGGTGACAGCCGTCCAGTGCTCTTTTGCCTCGATCTGATCCTGGCGGCGCGCCTTCGGACGGTAATGGATGAGGAGTGGCGAAATGATCGGCGACCGGAAGCACTCGTTCACTGTCTCGCGCAGAGCCTTGCCCATGACGATCTGCAGGTGGATCGGCGTGTCGTAGTTGTCGGTCTTGCCTGGCGATACCCTGATGGTATTCTTGATCAGGTCGACCGCCGACTTCTTCCAGGTCACGATATCTTCACGTCGCTGCAAGCTGGTCAGGCCCAGCCTGATGGCGCGCTTGAGCCAGCTTGGCGTGGTATCGGCATTGAGGATCTTCTGGACACCCTCCAGCGTGTGGCGCTGGCGCTTCTTCTTAGCTTCCTTCTTGAGCAGCGTCATGTCGGCGGCGTTGCGCTCCACCATGCCCTTGGCGATCGCGAAGGTCAGTATGCTGACTAGTAGGCTACGGTGCTTCGTGTAGGCATTGTTGCTGAACTGGTCGAGGTACTCGGCGGCGGCAAGAACGTCGAACTGCCCCACCAGCAGGTGCCCGATATCCGCCCGGTAGCGCTTGAGCTTGTAGCCGATCTCGTCGAGGGACGAACGCGCATAGCCGCGCTCGGGCAGCCATTCGGTTTCGAAGCGATCGATCAGGGCGCCGATAGTCGGTAGGCGCTCGCCTGTGATGGTCGCCAGCATTTCGCCGTTGTCGGTCATCAGGAAGGCCAGCTTGGCGTTGGCAGCCTTGGCCAGGCGCACTGCCTCCTCATACGGCTTGTTGATGCTGGTCATCTTCCCGGTGATCGGGTTCTTGTACCGCCAGTACTTCCCGTTTGGGTACAGGTTGGGCGGGAGCGTTCTGTTCTTCGGGCTGCGCGGTCGTGGTGCCATTTCAAATATCCAGCATCTGAGTCAGGAGCGGGTCATTCGAGCCGATCACGGCGGTCTGAAGGTCGACGAAGTACATGCCGCCGCGGACTTCCCCCGCCAACTCTCCCTCATCAATCCATTTTTTGAGCTGCTGCAGGCTCGGCTTGCCGCCGGCGTAGCGCAGCTTCCGGTACTCGCCCACCTCCATGAGCCTGGGTAGGCTGGCGGTGATCTGAGCTATAACTTTAGCCATGGCTGAGCCTCAATCGACACACTGATTCGATGCCTGACGCGCGTCAGGTTTCGCTTTTCTTGCGAAACTGTCGAGTCAGTTTTTTTCCTGGCCTTGAACGCCTTGCCTTCCCAGGCGCCCACGCGCCCCCGGATGGTCTCCTGCGGGCGGTATGCTTTCGGTCTTTTCAGGTCGAACAGGCTCTGGCAGGCGATGAACAGGTCGTGCTCATCGACCAGCGAAAGAAGGCGCTGTCCGTCCTGCGAGCCCACCTTAACCCACCCGTCTTTACTGCGGCCGTGGTCAGAGGTCCGGAACAAGCGGTACCTGTTCCGGTGCCCGCTGCCAGGGCTCGATGTTTCTGTATTCAGGTAGAACGCCACGCCGTCGAGGCGCGTGCGCAGCATCGTCTTAGGCACTTCCCGCTCCCTTCAGCTCATTGATTACGGACTGGATGCCAGCGGCATAGCTACCGGGTCGGTCGAAAGTAGCGCCGGTGAGACGTTCGATCACCACATCTGCCGGGGCGGCGCGGAGCGAGGCGACCATGTCGACCGCCCAGCTGCGCCCCTCCAGAAACATGAAGTGGTTGATAGGGCCGGTGACAACTACCTCCAGGCTGCGCGGCTTGGCGGCCGGCGCCGGCGTGCTAATTTTCGACGCCTTCGATGTAGGCGCTTTCGCTGGCTTCCCGCTGATCCGCCGGCGTGCGTGCTCCAGTGCCATTTCAGCGAGGCTGCCCATGGGTGGCGCCCTCCATTTCGGCGACCGCGCGAAGGCGCAACGTGATGCCGCACTCGCGGGCCAGCTGGTTGAGCCGGCCGACGCTGGTGGTGCTGTCCTGCAGGGCCTTGCCGAAGCGCACCAGGCGCTCGCCCAGGTCTTCGAACTCGTTGCGGGCTGGCTTGGCCTGGGTCATGGCTGCTGCTCCTGCATGTCCTGCACCGCCTGTTGACCCAGTGCTTCCAGGCGCAGGGCGGTGTCAAGTTCGCGATCCAGTTCATCACCGGTGAAATAGGTGCCGCCGCGCAACACCAGCAGGTCTTCGTCAGGATCTTCGATGCAGTCACGGTCGCGCAGCCAGCGGTACCGGCGCGCATCGGCAGCCAGCTTGACGTGTTCGTCGATGTCGAACGGCGCCTCCATCAGGCTGATCTTCTGCTCAAGAGCGGCGATGATTGCGACCAGGTCGGGCTCAAGGTCGTCTTGGTGCTGGTTGACGTTTTCGCCGAAATTGGCGCCTTGGTTGACAGTGCTTTTGTCAGCCGCGGCCGGCTGAGTCACCGCCTGCTGTTCCTCAAGGGTGGCCTGCAGGTCGCCCTCACTCATACCGGCGATCACCGCTAGGCCGCGACCGATATACACATGGGCCCCCAGCTTGGCGAATGGCAGGACGTGCTCCAGGGTGCCGCCCTCGGCTGGACGCAATACCAGGGTGATGCGCTCAGGCAGCGTCATGGCTTACCCCCTTGGCGTCGGCTGCCTGGGTGAGGGCATCGAGCAGGGCCTTGGCGCGCTTGCCGCGGTCGAGGTGTTCGCGGATCGCGATGACGATCAGGCCGTTCATGCTGGGCTCGTCGGCTGCAGCCGCTGCCGCGACCTGGTCGCGCAGGCCGTCAGGGAGGCGCACTACGAATTTGTCGAGGCTGTGACTATCAAAGGCCATGATTTGCCTCCTGCATCTTGCGCTGGCGGACTTCTTCGCGGTCGATCGGCATGCCCTTCGGTGCGTCGACGCCAATGCGGACGATCGCGCCATTGACCTGCAGCACTCGCACTGTGATGCCGTCGCCGATCACGATCGACTGGCCGGCTTTTCGGGTGAGACACAACATGGTGATGCTCCTTTTCCAGGCAAGCCGATGGCCTGCCGCGATTGATGGCATTCGCAAAAAACAGGGGTGGATCAGGTCAGGTCGGTAGCGTCACGCCACCGCCAAGGCGCACTCAGCGCGCCGGGTAGCAATACGGGTTTCGATCTTGCGCTCACCGCCGTTGCCGCCGCGGCGAACGCGCATGGCCTGGTCGTCGCCGATCATTCCGTGGATGGCCATCAGCAAGGCCAGGGCGGTTGCGGCAGGGCTGATGACGCCGCGCCTGAACCCCTCGGCAACCAGCGCCGCACGACGGGTAACTCCCCACTTCGTGCCCAGCGCGATCAGGCGCTTCTTCACGCCGTCCTCACTGATGCCCAGGGTGCGAGCAGCCTCTTTGCCCGTAGCACCACCAGCGATCGCCAGCAGGCATTCCAGCTCACGAGGAGCTGCGCCTTGACCCAGCAAGCCCTGCCAGTTGCCGACGGTGATTGAGGTTGCGGTGGTCATGGTGGTAGCTCCTTGCTTATGAGGACGTTGAGCGAATGAGGGTTCGCCCGTCGATGGAAATAATATTAGGCTGGCCTTATTTTGTTGTAAATAGGCATGCCTAATTTATTTTGAAGGGGCGTAAAAAAACCCGCTCAAGGCGGGCTCCACCACTATCGATGCTTCGTGCAGCGGATACGCGATCCTACAAGAAAATCGACTTAGGCATTTTGCCGTCCACCACGGTGCCCACAATCTCCCATGCATCGTCAACAGGCCTGGTTGGGTACGCAGGGTTCAAGGGCTTCAGGTAGAGCTCCCCGGCATCTCGAACCAATTGTTTAAAGGTAGCCTCGTTGGTGGTGATCATTCTTGCCACCACGAATTGCCCGGCTCTAGGCTCGATATCAGGCGCTACAAGGATCAAAAAACCTTCAGGGAACGACAGTCCGCCTGAGGATAGGGTCATCGAGTCACCGGTGACCCTGAGCCAAAATGCATCCTCACCCGCCCAAACGTCAGAGGCGTGATGAGGGCAGAGTGCAACATTACCCATCTCGATAGCTTCCCTGGCGATTCCTGCTTGCACCCAGCTTATCTCTGGATAGGAGAAGGACCGGGTGGGCTGCAGGGCGGCCTCCACATTTGAGTCCTCAGGAAGGCTTGATCCCTTGCGAATTGGGCCTCTACCTGTGGCCAGCCACTTGGGCGCAACCCCAAGGAACTCAGCAGCAAGTAGAAGATTTTGCCCCTCAATGGTTTTAGTTTTCCCAGAGATCCAGTCGTTTACGGACGGCGGTTTTATGCCGCACGCCCGAGCTAGCGCAGCCTGTGAGACCTTGGGAGGGCCGGCCATTATCTGGCGGAGACGTTCTTGAAGTGTGCTCATTAGGCTAGCCTAACACCATGAATATAAGGTATTCCTATTGACCGAGTCAAAAGGCATGCCTACTATTTGCCTACGATTCTGTTCGGAGAAGTCAGACATGAACCCCAGCGCGATTATTGAAGCCCTGGGCGGAACCTTTCGCGTAGCCGAGCTGTGCGAGGTGCGCCCGCCATCGGTGAGTGAATGGAAAAAACATGGCATCCCTCGTGCCCGGATGATGTTCCTTCGTGTCGCTCGACCAGATGTCTTCAGGGCTCTGGAGGAAGGAGCTACCGCAGAAGCTCCGCCGACCATGACGCAAACGATACCGGCAACCAGCCATCAGCATCAGTCCACTGGTGGGGCTGTGAATCCATCCAGTACCGGAGGTGTCCGGTGAGCAACGTAATCCACCTCGATTTCGAAGGGCGACAGGTAGACCTCAGTGCGGACGGCTGGTTGAACGCCACGAAAATCGCCAAGCAGTTCGGCAAGGAGCCTACCGCCTGGCTTCGCCAAATCGATACCCTCGAGTACCTATGCATCATGGGGGATGCTCTAGGGGTCAATTCTGTCACCGTGACAGAATTCAATGAAATCAAAGGATTAGACGCATCCAAGTCCTGGGTTCGCTCCAAAATACTCGCCCTCACGAAGAGGACCGGCCTCGTGACGACCAGGGCTGGCGGCAGCGGCGGAACATGGCTGCATCCGAAAGTCAGGGTTTACTTCGGTCGCTGGATCAGCACCAGGTTCGCTGTTTGGTGCGACACGAAAATTGAAGCGCTGTTGAGCGGCGCGCCGTCGAAGCTGGATCGACTCAATCGCGCTTGCAAGATCTTCGACGATCGCGAATCTCTCGCCAGCACCTACGGGCGCGGGCTTTGTGAGTGGAAGCGCGACAAACCGCTGTTGCTAGGCGACATCGAGCGTGAGCTTGATTCGCTGCAAATGGTGCTCGGTCTGAGCAACCCAAATCAACCTCGCCTGAAGGCCTCTTCATGACGGTCTCAGCATCCCTGTTTTTGTTGTCCGGCTGAATCGCAGGCAACAAAAAACCCGCTTCGCAGGCGGGCTTTTTAACCGTCCCCGGCAAGGGACTTTTTGAATCTTCGTTCGAGGAGAACGATATGTCACGCCCCGAAAATAGCAAAAACCCTTTATTAGCGCAACTGCCGAGCCTACGCCCTATGGGGTTTGGCTGCGTCGATCTGGAGGGAGAGGCGATTTTTCGCGTTGATCCGGATACCGCGCTCATGGATGGCTTGGACCTGGCTGTCAGCTTGACCGAGGCTATCCACCAGATCGCTCACCGGCTAGCACTCGCCGCCAACATGGGTGAAATGGTGCGAGTTAATGAGCTTCGAGCGTTGGCTTTCCTGGCTGACGCTGCGAACACCATCAACCGTAGTTCTCAGGTCGCCCTGGAGCAATGGGAGGTGCAGCCATGACGACCGCCCCGTGCTTCTTGGACCTGTTGGTTCGTGTTGATCAGGATTTCCCCTCCGAATTTGCTACTGATGCTCACCTGACCGACGAGCAGTCGCAGCAGCTTGAGCGGATCAGCAACGCAGCTTCCCAAAGCGTTACCACGCTCACATCGGGTATCGCGGCGGTCGGCGAGATGTTGGCCTGGATCGGTGACAAGGAGGAGATAAGCGGAGACGCGCTCGTCAGTCTGGGTTGGCTTTTGAATCACCTCGGGGAGACCACCTGCCGCCTTCATGACGAAGCGAGGCACGCCGAGTACAAGCTGAAGACCTTGCCGCGCTCCGCGTCACAAAACACAACCTCCCCAGTTCGTGGTGCGGAGGTGTCCCAATGAGCCGGGCGATGAGTGACTTTTCCGCTTCCACCAAGCGGGTCGAAGAAAGCCTTGAGCTGCTGGGGGTTCTCGCGGAGGTGCTTGAGCACAACGGTGGCTTCAAGTGTGACGAGCCAGGAGAGCACCCGGCGATGATCAATGAGCGCGGGGAGGACGGGATTGTCCGTTCGATGCGCGTTATCGCCTGGGCTGCTCATCGCGAGCTCTGCCAATTGGCCACTGACCTGGGGATCCCGGAATGAGCCAGCTATCTGTTTCGATGCTCCCTGCGCTTGATGCCAATCAACCGTTGTTCGACTCGGTGTACAAACTGGTCTGCGAGCAAGCACAAGCCGACCACCAGCCACCTGAAGTGGTGCTGGCGCAGATCGTTTTCCACTCCGCCTACGAACTTCTCTACAGCGACGGCTTTACGCTTCCGCTTGTCCAGGGCGTGGTGGAGGCCGCCGCTCTGGTTGTGGCAAAGGAGTGGGAGGAGGCTGATGCGTTCGAGCAGGGCCTCATTGGTGGCGCGGGAGGTGCGGCATGAGCCAAGTCGCCATCCATAACATCCAGCTACCAGTCGTCGAGTATCGCGGCCAGCGCGTCGTCACCCTGACGATGATCGACCAGGTACATGAGCGGCCAGAGGGAACGGCCCGCCGGAACTTCAACGAGCACCGCGCCAAGCTGATTGAGGGGGCCGACTTCTTCAAGGTTTGTGCGGACGAAATTCGTACGCACAACATCGTGAAGATTTCTCCGCGTGCACACGAGGACGTGACGTTCCTCACCGAGCAGGGCTACCTGATGCTGGTCAAGTCGCTGACCGACGACCTGGCCTGGACCGTCCAGCGTCAGCTGGTCAGCAACTACTTCAGGCCTGCACCAGCACCTGCTCTCCCTGGCGACTACATCACGGCCCTAGAACACCTGCTGGCCTCGAAGCGTTCGGAGCAGCTGGCGCTCGAGCAGCGGGACCATGCGATCGCAACCAAGGCGGAGATCGGCAGCCGCCGCGAAGCCTCAGCTATGGGCAGAGCATCCGCTGCAGTTCGCCAAGTGCGGCAACTGGAGAACGAGCTCGGCCGTGGCTGCCAGCACGCCACCGTTACTGCTGTGGAGAAGGCGGCGCACCGGACCTTCGGTGGCCAGGGTTTTCGCCCGCTCAAGAACTGGTGCGACAGCCACGGGGTGAGCGCCCCGAAAGTCCAAGACCCTCGATTCGGCTGGGTTCGCTCCTGGCCTGCTGCTGCTTGGGCAGCCGTTTACCAAATTGACCTGGCCGACCTGTTCGGCGCTGCTGGAGAACACGAATGAAAGCCAAACCAACCTACCAGCAGTTGATCGAGCAGATCGCCGAGGCCGCTGTTGGCTATCAGCAGGCCGAGACCAAGCGCAACGCCCTGCGCCGTGAGCTGAACGGTCTGTACAAGACCTACTTCGCTGCCTACGGCCACCCCTATCCCGGTGAGCCGCGCAAGCGCATTGATCCCGAGGATGAGCGCTTCCGCGGCGTACTGAGCTTCACCGACGCGGCCTTCCAGCGCTGGCTCGACGCACGAGAGCTGACCACCAAGCTGAAACGCAAGCTGCGCGGCCTGGTCGAGCGCCTGGAGCGTGCCCAGTGAGAAAGGTCATCGATTTTCCCCAGGTGCCCAAGGTAGAGGTTATCGACGAAGCGTTCTTCGAGAAGTTCGAGGACGCCGCGCTGCTGATGATGTGCTTCGAGAGTGTCGCGGATGCCGTAGAGGTGGCCGAGGAAGGCGTCAAGATTCGCAATCGGGATGAAATCCATGTTGGCCTGATGGAGGCCTGCATGGGGCTTGCGGTTCTGTTCCGCCGGCGTACCGGGCACAGCGTGCAGGAAGTGTCTGCCGACCATCTTGAGGAGGAGCGACGGTGCCTTCTCGCTGGCGAGGAGCCGCGCCTGCGCATCCCGCTCCGGCAGACCCCGGTAAGTCCGCTGCCAGCGACAGCTTTCTCCGGCCTGCCTGACCTTGAGCTGGCGCAGGTCGGTTTCAACTATGCGAGCAGGGTCAATGAGCACATCCAGGGCAACTGCCCTCGACTGGTGGAGCTTGACCTTGCGCGAAGCCATTCGTTGGACGCCTTGAATGCGCTCAGCCTGCTGATTACCAGGCTCTGGAAGACCGATCCGCATCGGATTGGCAGCTCGGCACTGCAAGACGAACTGGTCAGTGAAGGCAAGATCAACGCCCCGGCCTCGGAGACTTTGCAATGACCACGATCCCGAACCCCGCCCAGGCGCCCCGGCAGCGCGCTGGCGCAACGATCATCAGCGGCCCATGGCCAAGCTATGCCGGCTTCCGTGATCTGCCAGATCGCGACCGCTGGGTGCTTTACGGCAGTGCGAAGGCCTACCGCGAGGCGCTGGAGCTCCAGGGTCTGGTGATGAGCGAGAGCTACGACGCCTTCGTGCGCCGCGTTACAGAGGAGCTTGAGCTGTGAGCACCATTCTGATGACCGCCTGCTGGCCGCTCGAAATGAGCGCCGCGCAAAAGTCGGTCTTGATCTCCCTGGCCGACAATGCCAACGACGACGGCGTGTGCTGGCCCTCCATCGCCAGGATCTGCGAGCGCACCTGCCTGAAGGAGCGGGCGGTGCGCAACGCGATCCGCTGGCTGGAAAGTGTCAGCCTGCTGGTGGCAAAAGAGCGGGCAGGGCGGTCGACCTACTACGTCGTAACCCCAGCATCTTATGCCCCCGGCATTAAATGCCCCCCTGCACCAGATGCCGGGGACCCCGGCACCACGTGCCCCTCACCCCGGCACCAGATGCCGGACACCCCGGCACCAGATGCCCCCAGAACCGTAATAGAACCCAAAGGTGAACCATCAAGGAACCGTAAGAGGGCGTCTGATGCTTTCACGGTTGACCAGATGCTTGAACTGGCACCCGCGGATCTGACCGAACAAACGGCCAGGGACTACTTCCAGTTCAGGAAGAAGAAAGGCCCGCTCAATACGACGATCTGGAACACCGTGCTGAAGGAACTGGTGAGCTGCCGTGCCGTTGGTATTGACGCTGACACGGCTCTGGCTGAAGCGATGACCGCCGGCTGGCAGGGGTTCAAGACGGCTTGGCTGGTTGACCGGCTCAAGAAGGATGCCTGGAAGGCCGGCACGAGAGCTGCGGCCCAATCGCACCACACCGACCTCGACAAGATTGACCACACCGAAGGCCTGGTTCGCCAGCCTGACGGGACTTACCGGGTAGCAAGACCATGACCGCACCGCAAATTCTCGAATACAAGCATGGCCAGTGCCGTGTGCACGGCGATTACACCGACGAGCTGATCGAGTCGTTCTCAGGCGACCACTTCTGGCGGGGTTGCACGCGCTGCCAATTCGACGCAGTCCACTCGACCGACGATGCGATCCGCAATCCCGCGCTGGCCATCCGGCGCGACCGAGCGACGAACGCCAGGTTGCTGGATTCTGGTATTCCGTTGCGCTTCCGGGCCTCGACCCTGGACAACTACCGAGCCGACGCCGAAGGCCAGGCTGTTGCGCTGAACGAGTGCCAGGGATACGCCCGTGGGTTTGAGCACAACTGGGAACTGGGCCGATCGATGATGCTGTTGGGCGATGTCGGAACCGGCAAGACCCACCTGGCCTGCGCTGTAGCCCAGCACGTCATCCGCGAGTTCGGGGCCACGGCGCGGTACACCCTGGCCATCGAGATCATCCGCGATATCAAGATGACCTTCGACAAGAAGTCCGAGCAGACCGAGCGGGACGTGTATGCCTCCCTGCTGGCGCCGGACCTGCTGGTGATCGACGAGGTGGGCGTCCAGCACGGGAGCGACTTCGAGCGCCAAGTGCTGTTCGAGGTGATCGACTCCCGGTACCGCCAGCTCATGCCTACCATCGTGATCTCCAACCTGGGCATCGCAGGGTTGCGCAAGTGCCTGGGGGATCGCGCTGTCGACCGCCTGACCGATGCTGGCGGGCCTGCTGTCCTGTTCACCTGGGCCTCGGCGCGAGGTGACGCATGACCAAGGATTTGGTGATGGGATACCCAGAGGCCGAGCAGGGCGTCCTGGGCGCCATCATGCTCGCCTCGCTGGACGGCAATCACGCCCTGGCTGACGACATCGTTGGCCAGATGACCAGTAGTGACTTCCTGTACGATGACAACGCAGCGCTGTTCGATGTGATCCGGGACTGCCGTGAGCGCGGTATGCCGGTGGATGCGGTGACCGTGGGTGACGTGCAGCGCGTGCTCCCAAGCGGCGAGAGCACGCTGGCCTATGCGGCTGACCTGAGCCGCAACGTGCCCTCGGTGGCCAACGTCATGACCTATGCCAAGCAGGTCAAGCAGTGGGCGGTAATCCGTCAGGTGATCGGCATCGGCCATTCGGCAGAGGCGTCGGTAGCCAGCGGCTTGGTTCCGGACGAGATCATTGCGCAGGCTCAGCAGTCCATGGCCGACCTGCGCGACCTGCAGGGATCGGGCAAGGCCGGGTACAAGCGCATGGCCGAGGTGCTGCCCAAGGTGTTCGACAGCATGCAGGAAGTTCTGGATGACCGAGCGCCACCGAAGATGTCCACCGGCCTGGCCGACCTGGACAAGCTGATCGGCTTCCTGCGCCCCAAGAGCATGGTGGTGATCGCCGGGCGTCCAGGTAGCGGCAAGACCATGCTTGGCTTGCAGATCGTCAACCACGTCGCCATCCGCGGCGCAGGCGTGGGCCTGATCTTCAGCCTGGAAATGGACGAGAAGGAGCTGACCATTCGCACGATCGCCTCACAGGGCGGGGTCGACCTGCGCCGCATGGAGGAGGTCAAGAGCCTGGATGAGGATGAGTGGCAGCGTATCGGCACCGCCGGGACGAAGATCGAGGCCGCCCAGCTGTACCTGAACGACACCCCCGGCATGACCGTTGGCGCCATTCGGTCGGAGGCAAGAAGGCTTCAGCGCGAGCGGGGCCTCGACATTCTGATGATCGACTACCTGGGGCTGGTGGGCACGGACGGGAGGAGTCAGAACCGTGCTGACGCAGTGGCCAAGGTATCTATCGCTCTGAAGAACCTGGCCAAGGAGCTGAGTGTGCCGGTGCTGGTGCTGGCGCAGCTCAACCGAAACCCCGCGAGCCGCCCAGGCAAGAAACCACAGGCCAGCGACCTGCGCGACTCCGGCCAGATCGAGCAGGACGCCGATGCGGTGATCCTTGTGCACCACGATCCGGAGTCGGAGGCGGGTGAGCAGGGCGTTACTGAGCTGATCCTCGACAAGGGGCGGCAGGCCCCGCAGGGCTCGTGCCTGGTCCAGCGTCAAGGGCAGTACGCCCGATTCGTCAACTTCGCCGGTAACCGCCTGCCTCCTGATGAGGAGGTCGAGGTGGGGCGTGTCCTGAATTTCTCCAAACACCGCAAGGGGAGCAAGCATCGTGAAACTTTCTGATCTGTGGCCAGGCCACAAGCCGCCGGCGCGCACCCCAGAAAAACCCGTTGTCTCGGTGACCGTCACCAAGCGTGCTGACGCTGAGCGGCCTATTGCCAGTGGCAACACCCCGGCGACCATCAGCGCCCCGCGCGGGCCGTTAGAGCTGCCCCCCACCCTGGCGGAGTGCGAGGCTCTGGAGGAACTGCTGTGCCGCGATGCCATCCGTCTGGAGTGCCAGATCGGCCAGGCTAAAGGCAAGGCGGTTGCAGAAGGCAAGTACGCCAACCCTGACTGGTACCACCGCGCCAGGGCGGCGCTTAAGCACATCAACCGCGACCGCCAACGTCTGATGCAGCACATGAAGGCGCTGCGAGTCGAGCAGCGGCGCAACTGCCCCGCCTGGCAGGCCCGTGACAAGGCCATCCTGCGCGAGCTGAACGCACGAGTGCCGAAGGAGGTGTTCGACGAGTGCGTGCGGGTGGTGGACGCAGATCTGGAGATGATTCGATGAGCAATGTAACTGCGGCCCTGCCGCGCAGAATGCTGGCTGACTTCCAGCCGATGGTCTACCAGGGCGTCATGGCGGCGATCGTCAGGGTGCTGGCGGCGGACAGCACCAGCAACGCAACCCGGCAGAGCTGGCAAAAGCTCATCGACTCTGGCCCGCGTACTGGCGGGTTCAGGGCGCTGCTGTCGGCTCGGGATCAATTCGACTACGACTGCATCCTACACGCGCTTCTGCACCGAGAGCTGAGCCCGGCGCACTGGGATGTGCTGGTGGGCAAATTCTCGACGCACAAGGCTAACCGCGTCAGTGCCATCGCTCGAAGTATTCCTCGACTAAGCTCGCCGGCTCCGGCCCTGTTCGTCTACAAGGCGACGACGGTCTGGTTCATCCCGAAAATGAAAGGAAAGCAGGGTAAGCGCTCCACCGATGTTGCAGTGCTTCCTGATGAGTTCTACGACATGAACACCTGGGATGTGGATGCTCGGCCCGATTCCACCCGCACCCGATGGCGCCGAGGTATCCACAAGTGCTTGGAGCAGCTAGAGGAGGGCGCCGTCATCCATGTGACCGAGATTCTTGAGAGGGAGCAGCTGATCGATTGAAGTGGTTGACAAAGGTGAGCGAATGAGCGAAATTGCCAACCATCCTCAGATCCCTGCGCGTAAACGGGATTGAGGCACAAAGCCCTGGCCATCACGCCGGGGCTTTTGTTTATGTGCTGGAAAGGAATCGAGCATGGAAACTACCGCATCAAGTATTGCCGCTGAGTTCAAGCGGCAAGTCGACAGCAGGCTGCCCACTGAGCCGAGTCTGGGCGGGGGCTTTCACCACATTACGGTCAAGCTCTCTGCACCGCCTGGTGCGAGCACTAGCGTTTACTTCGACGCAGTCGGGATGCTGCTGCAACAGCTGGCAGATGAGCGCCCCGAGTGGAGGATCGGTCTTGAAGGAGACCCGAGTGATTTGCTGATCGAACTCACCCGGTAGCCTAGAGACACTCACAAACCCCGGTCAATGCGTCGGGGTTTGTTTGTAATGTGCAAGTGAAACCGAAACCGAAACCGACCGCATCTGCTGATTGCACCGATCAAGCTAGCTCGATTCTGTTTACTCCGACGTCTTATCGCGTGCCTCAATAATGCTCACATAGTCAGGATGATGGGCCTTGAGTCCGAGACGGTTATCCAACCAGGCGTTCATTTCGTACACCATTACCTTGCTACCAGCTGAAAACTCGAGAAGCGCCTTGGTCACTTCGTCACGGAGCTTGTCATCGTGGCTCATCGCTCTAGAGGTAAGGTAATGCTCGATATACCATTCAATTGAGCGACGTTCGCATTGTGAAATGACTGTGTGTTCTAGGTGGAGTGAGTAGTGCTTTCCGGAGCTAGGAGACACGGTGACCCTCTTCTTATGATGTGTGGCTGGTGCTTCTGCAGCGCCCGGCACGGGAATTAGCTTGGACGTACTGGAGTTTCTACTCTAAAAACCAGGGGTTTCCCAGTCGTTTTGGACGAATCTAGCCATAAAATCGTTTGATTGACTGATCGCCTAAAATAGTATCCGTTTGGATTTATTTGGGCCTGCTCGAAGGGGAGTGCTCAAATCGGTTCTAGGGCGCAATCATTGGTCGTGCTGTCAGTCGTTTGGAAAGAGATGCAGCAGGAGCGGCCAGGCGCATGTTGCACAACCGCTATCCCAATACACATTGCCCGCTTTGAGCGGGCTTTATTTTTTCTGCTCCCTGCGAGGGAGGAAACGAGATGGCCCTTATGCCTGAGAAAGATCCCGGCCTGTGGGCCTCGGTGCTCGTTTGGTTGGCAGCACACCAGCCACAACTCTCCACGGGTGGCATCGCCGCTGCTGTGGCCATGTTCCGAGTGATCTATGGCGGTGGTCGAGGTCGCAAGGTCCTTTTAGAAGGCGCGATCTGCGGCTTGATCGCTGTGAGTCTACTGCCATTGCTGGAGTACTTCGCCCTACCTGCGAACCTTTCCGTCTTCGCCGGCTGCATGGTTGGTTTCATGGGCGTGGATAAGCTACGTGAGTACTCCGACCGCTTCATGGGTAAGAAGGTGGAGGGCTGATCTATGCCGCCCAAAGCCAAGCGCCCTTGTCGTGTACCTATGTGCCCCGGCAAGACAAGTCACAGCCATGGTTACTGCAGCGCGCATGCCTCGCTCGCAATTGGTTGGAACAACCCGTGCCGCGGCACTGCTGAGCAGCGTGGCTATGACTGGGCATGGCGCAAGCTTGCCAAGGCAGTGCTCAAACGTGATCGCTATCTGTGCCAGTGCCATGACTGCAATGGTCGACGACTGCCGGCGACAGAGGTTGACCACCGCATACCCAAGTTTGAAAGGGGAACTAATGACCCATCCAACCTGTTTGCCATCAATGAAAACTGCCACAAGTTCAAAACGGCGGCAGAGTCGGCACGGGCGCGGTCAGGCTGTCCGCCTGGCGCGTGAGGCTATGCGTTTGCGCGAAAGAGCGATCAAGCGCAGCCGAAGTGCCGAGCTGATCCGCCATGGTGACTGGCACCTGGATCGAGCGCTGTACTGCTGGAAAAACATTCATAAGCTTGGAATTCCAGAGCTGATTTCGCGTGTTCTGCATGAGCTAGTAGCAGCAATTGACGCATACATGCATGCCGCAGACGGAGTGCCAGAGCGTCCGCTTATTCATCTGGCTGCCTTAATGGATGGTGAGAGTCTGCGGGCAAAATTAGCGAAAAGTGGTCAAAAATCGGCCAAGTAGGGGGCGGGGCAAAATCTCTACAGCTTTCGTCTCTCCCCACCGATCGCCCAACCGGTCTTACACACCCGCGAAATTAAAAAAAATCGCATTTCAGAAAATCGGGAGGTCTGAACGATGGGGCGACCCGCGAAACCTACCGCCCTCAAGCTGCTGCAGGGCAATCCTGGCAAGCGAAAACTCAAGAAGGACGGCCCCGCGCCGGCGCCGCTGGCGGAAACACCAGACGCCCCGGAGTGGCTTGGGGACTGGGCCGTTGAAATGTGGTGCGCCATTGCGCCCTGGTTGACCCAGACCGGGATCATGACCCGCACTGACACGCACAACCTGGCGGTTTTCTGCGCCGCTTATGAGCGGTGGCGGCTGGCTGAGGCAGAAGTGGCCAGCAAGGGCATCACCGTCGTGGACGCCAAGGGCGTGCTCAAGAAAAACCCCGCCTGCACCGTGATCAACGAGGCGCTGCGTCAGCTGGCCAGCTTCGGGGCAGCCCTCGGGCTGGACCCGGCCAGCCGTGCGCGCCTGATGGGCAGTGGCGGGCCGGAGAAACCAGAAAACCCGTTCATCGTGCTCAAAGGAGGGCGGGCCTCGAAGTGAGTTAGGACATGGCCAGCTACCCGAACGTAAACGCGGCGAACAAGTACGCCCGCGACGTGGTGGCCGGCAAGATCGCTGCATGTAAGTACGTGCGCCGGGCCTGCCAGCTCCACCTGGATGACCTGGTCAAGTCGAAGAAGCGTAATTTCCGCTGGACCTTCGACCGCGACACGGCCGAGCAGGTGGCGGTGTTCATCCAGCTGCTGCCGCACGCCAAGGGCAAATGGGCGGCGCTGCGTGAGCTGATCAAGCTTGAGCCGTGGCAGCTGTTCATCTTCTGCAGCATCTTCGGTTGGGTCGACAAGAAAACCCGCCGCCGGCGGTACCGCGAGGTGTACATCGAGGTGCCGCGCAAGAACGGCAAGAGCGTGCTGGCCGCCGGCGTCGGCCTATACATGCTGGTCATGGATGGTGAGTTCGGCGCCGAGGTGTATTGCGGGGCGACCACCGAGCGGCAGGCCTGGGAGGTGTTCAAGCCGGCGCGGCAGATGGTGCGGCGCACGCCCGAGCTGGTCGAGGCCTTTGGCATCCAGGTCGCGGCCAAAAACCTGTCGGTGATCGGCGACGAAAGCAAATTCGAGCCGCTGATCGGCGACCCCGGCGACGGCCAGTCGCCGAGCTGCGCCATCGTGGACGAGTTCCACGAACACACCTCGGCCGCGCTCTACGAAACCATGCTGACCGGCATGGGCGCCCGCGATCAGCCGATGATGTTCGCCATCACCACGGCGGGCTACAACATCGCCGGGCCGTGCTACCTGCAGCGCGCCCAGGTGATCGACAAGCTGGAAGGGACGGTGCCGAACGACGAGTTGTTCGGGATCATCTACACGATTGACGAGGACGACGACTGGAAAGACCCGGCGGTCCTGCGCAAGGCCAACCCCAACTATGGCGTATCGGTCGGGGCTGAGTACCTGCTGAAACGCCAGGCCGACGCAACGCGTTACCCGTCACGGCAAAACGCGTTCAAGACCAAGCACCTCAACATCTGGGTCAGCGCCAAAGAAGCCTGGCTGAACATGGCCGACTGGGAGGCGTGCGGCGACCCCACGCTGACCCTGGATCAGTTCTTGGGGCAACGCTGCTGGATTGGCATTGACCTGGCCAGCAAATCGGATATCTGCGCGGTGTCGCTGGTGTTCCTGGACAAGGTGGAGCTGGTCCCGGGGAGCGGCAAGCGGGTCAACCGCTGGACCATCTTCTGCAAGTCGTTCTTACCCGAAGGCGCGATAGAGCGGGGTGGGCCGAACAAGGCGGCTTACGAGGCCTGGGCCAACGCCGGGCTGCTGGAAGTCTGCGACGGCGAAGAAATGGACTTCGACCTGGTGCGCGACATGGTGGGCGAGTTCGCCGGGATGTTTGACGTGCAGGAAGTGGCCTACGACAAATGGCGCGCCACCCAGCTGGCCCACCAGCTGCAGAAGGACGGCGCCGAGGTAGTCGAAATGGGCGGCGGGGTAGCCAGCATGAACCTGCCCATGCGCGAGCTGGAAGCGGCGTTGCTGTCTGGCCGTGTGCGCCACTGCAGCGACCCGGTATTGGCCTGGCAGGCCGGTAACGTCGTGGTGCGTCCGTTCAAGGGCTGCATCACGCCGATGAAGGCCGACGAAGGCAAGACCGACATGCGCAAAATCGACGGCATTGTCGCCGCGCTGATGGCGATGAACCGCGCCATGGTCAGCGAATTTGAGCCGGAAGGGCTGTTGGCCAGCCTGACCGAAGATGACCTATTAGCTATGTGAGCCCCTACGATGAAATGGCTTCCTGAATCTATCGGGACGGCAGGCTTTTGCCTGTTCGTCGCGGGCCTCTACGTCCAGTTCGGGGCGGGGGTGGCCCTGATGGCCGGCGGCGGCCTGATGGTGGCCGCCGCCGCCAAGGCGGTGTGGCGATGATCCTGGGCGCGATGTTCGAGCAGCGCAGCAGCCTGGAAGCGCCCAGCACGCCGATGAACAGCAAGGAACTGACCGAATACCTGTTCGAAAGCCAGGGCATCAGCGTCAGCCCGGCTTCGGCTATGCGCCTGACGGCGGTGTATGCCTGCATCTACGTGCTGTCCAGCTCCATGGCCCAGCTGCCGCTGAGCGTGTTGCGCAAGGTCAACGGGCGGATCGAGGTGGCCACCGACCACCCGGCCCATTACCTGCTGCACGACGAGCCGAACACCTGGCAGACCTCCTACCGTTGGCGGGAAACCAAGCAGGCCCATGTGCTCGGCTGGGGCAACGGCTACACCCGAGCGGTGCGCAGTCGCCGCGGTGAATTGCTGTCGCTGGAAATGCACGAGCCGCAACACACCGAGCTGGTGAAGAACGGCAATCGCTGGGTGTATTCGACCCAAGACGAAGACGGCGCACCGCTGGCTGTGTCGCCCGAGGACATGATTCACCTGCGCGCCATCGGCTCGCACCGGCGCATGGGCACTAGTCCCATCCGGCAGAACGCCGACACCATAGGCCTGGGCATGGCCACGGTGCGCTACGGCAAGGAGTTTTTCGAAGGTGGCGGCCGGCCGACAGGCCTGGTCACCGTCAAGGAAGGAAAGCTTGACGACAAAAGTTGGGAGCGCCTGAAAACGGTGTGGCGTTCCGCCGTGGAACGGCTCAAACGTTCTGACAACAAGACGCTGCTGTTGCCGGCTGACCTCGATTACAGGGCGCTGACCATTGCCCCCGAGGATGCGCAGTTTCTCGAGACTCGCAAGCTGACCCGCAGCGAGATTGCCAGCATCTTCAACGTGCCGGCGCACATGATCAACGACCTGGAAAAGGCCACGTTTTCCAACATCAGCGAGCAGGCTATCCAGTTCGTGCGCCACACGGTCATGCCGTGGGTGAAAAACTGGGAGGAAGAAGTCAACCGCCGCGTCTTCACCCGCGCCGAGCGCATGGCCGGCTACTACGTCAAGTTCAACCTGGCCGGCCTGTTGCGCGGCACCCCAAAAGAGCGCGCCGAGTTCTACCGCATCGCCATTCAAGACGGTTGGATGAGCCGCAACGAAGTGCGCGTGCTGGAAGACCTCAACCAGCTGGAAGGCCTCGACTCGATGTTGCTCAACGTCAACACGCAGCTGCTCGGCGCCGATGGCAAGCCGTTACCCGTAACGACGCAGGAATAACCCATGAGTGAATTCGAACAACGCATGCTGCAGGCGCAGCATTGCGAGCTTCGTGCTGTCCAGCCGGATGACCAGGGCAGCGCACCGAAGATTGCCGGCTATGCCGCTGTCTTCAACCAGCGTAGCGACCTGCTGGGCGGCACCTTCGTGGAAATCATCGCCCCGGGCGCGTTCGACGACGTGCTCAATCAGGACACCCGGGCGCTGTTCAACCATGACCCGACCTACCTGCTGGGCCGCACGGCCAGCGGCACGTTGCGCCTGACCGTGGATGAACGCGGCCTGGCCTATGAAATCGACACGCCCAACACCCAGACCATCCGCGACCTGGTGGTCGAGCCGCTGCGCCGTGGCGACATGAGCGGCAGCAGCTTTGCCATGCGCGTGGCCAAGGGTGGCGACACGTGGCACGAAGAGAAAGACGGCCTGATCGTCCGCACCATTTTCAAGATCGCCGAGCTTCGCGACGTAGGGCCGGTGGCATTCCCGGCTTACCCCGACTCCAGCGCTGCCCAGCGCTCCCTGACTGCCTGGAAGCAGGCGCAAACCGAAGGCGACGAAGCCCGCGCACGTTTCGAGCGCGAGGCCCGCGAGCGCCTGCTTGACCTAACTGAACTGTGATCCCAAGGGGGAGCTATGACCCTGCAACAAATGAAAGAAGCCTATAACAAGCTGTCGGCCGAAATGCGCTCGCTGCACGACACCACCCCGGACGACGGCTGGACCGGTGAAGTACGCGCCAAGTGGGAGGGCATGAAAACCGACCTCAAGGCGCTCAAGGACAAGATCGAGCGCGAAGAAGAACTGCGCGCCCAGGATCAAAGCTTCGTCGAAAACCTCGACCGCGTCTGCCCGAACAACGCGCCGCAGAACGAAGCCGAAAACGAGCAGCGCAGCGCCTGGGATAACTGGGTACGTGGTGGCATGGAGGGCTTGAGCGCTGAACAGCGTTCCATGGTCCTGCAGATGCGCGCCCAGGGCACCAACCCGAGCGAGGCGGGCGGCTTCACCGTGCCGACCACCCTGCAGGCACGTGTGATTGAATCGCTGGTGACCTACGGCGGTATTGCTTCGGTGTGCCAGCTGCTGCAGACCGACAACGGCGCGCCTATCGCCTGGGCCACCAGCAACGGCGGCGAGGAAGAAGGCGAGCTGATCGGCGAGAACAAGGCCGCCGGTGAGAAAGATGTCGAGTTCGGCATTGGCACCCTCGGGTCGCACACCATCAGTTCTAAAATCATCCGCGTCTCTGAACAGTTGCTGCAGGACTCGGGCATCGACATGGAAGCCTTTCTGGCCGGTCGCATCGGTAAGCGTGTGTCACGTACCCGCAACCGCCTGATCGTCCAGGGTACCGGCGCCGGTGAAACCGCCGATGCGCCGGCGCAGCCGAAGGGCCTTGAATACTCGACCCCTCAAGGCGCCATGACGGCCAAGGCGACCAGCTTCACCTGGCAGGAGGTCAACAGCCTGATCCACTCCATTGACCCGGCGTATCGTGCGGCCGCCAAGTTCCGCTTGGCGTTCAACGACAAGACGCTGCAGGCGATGGAAGAGATGGTGGACGCCAACAATCGCCCGCTGTGGCTGCCCGGCATCGACAGCGACCGTCCGGCCACCATCCTCAAGCATCAGTACGTGATCGATCAGGCCATCGCCGATATCGGCGCCGGCAAGAAATTCATGTATGCCGGCGACTTCAACGAACTGGTGCTGCGCGCGGTGCGTAGCCTGACCCTCAAGCGCCTGGTGGAGCGTTACGCCGAGTACGGCCAGGTCGGCTTCCTGGCGTTCGTGCGCTTCGGCCTGGTGCTGCAGGACACGGCCGCCATCAAGCACCTGGTGGGCAAGACCGCTGCCTAACGGGAGGGCTGCCCATGCTGACGCTTGAACAGATCAAGAGCCATTGCAAGCTGGAGCTGGACGAAACCGAGGAAGACACGCTGCTGCAGGCCTACGCCCGCGCGGCGCGTCGCCAGGTGGAGAAGGACAGCGGCCGGCGGCTGTACTGGGTCCCGCTGCCGGCCGACGCGCCGGCAGACGCGACCGGCGATGAAGCCTACCTGCGTGGGCTGCTGCCGCTCGATGCGCCGGAGAACGCGTTACCCGTAACGGATGATGTGGAGCTGGCCATGCTGCTGTTGGTTGCTCACTGGCACCGCAACCGCGAGCCCGTCACCGAGTCGACCAGCAACGGCGTTAAGGCGATGCCGCTGGCCTATGACGCTCTCATGCAGCCTTACCGCTGGTTCACGCTGTGAGGGAGCCGGAAGCGGGCGAACTGCGCACCCGGGCGGTTGTGCGCATCCGCAGTGACACGCCAAAAGGCGCTGCAGGGCTCGAGTCGATTTTTGAACCGGTGGCCAGGCGCTGGTGCAAGATCGAGCCGTTAGGCACGGCCACCTACACCGGTTCGGTGCAGACCGGTACGACCATCACGCATCGCATCTATTGCCGGTTTGTGCGTGACCTAGACACGCGGCATGAACTGGTCGCCGGCGGCCGGGTGTTCCGCGTGAAGCGGGCCACCGGCATGCGCGGGCGGCAAGTGTGGTCGGTGATCGAGGTCGAGGAACTGCAGGCGGTGGATGCGCCGGCGGGAGGTGGTCGTGGCCAACTCCGTTTCGATTGACGGCTATTTGCATGTCGAGGGTTTCGACAAGTTCGACCAAGAGGCCTTCAACAAGCGGAAGATCCGCGCCGGCATGCGCAAGGTTGGCCAGCTGATCGCCGGCCGAGCGCAGATGAATCTGGCGCTCGGCGGTGGCCAGGAGGGCTACCCCGTCAACCGGACCGGGGCCACCACCGAGTCGATCAACTTCAAGCTGTCCAAGTCGGGCTTTTTGGTGCGGATTGCGCCCAACAAGACCGCGAGCATGAAGGAGTATTACCCGGCTTACCTGCACTACGGCGTTCGCCGCAAGAGTGGGGGCGGGTGGCGGATCAAGCCCCGCGACAACTACATGACTGACGCCCTGGTCGACAGCCGCGCCGAGGTGCAACGCATCCTGCAGCAGGCCTTTGCCGCCGCGCTGCTCAACTGAGTACCTGACATGAAAATCACGCCTGTGATCGAGCAGCTGCGCACCTATGCGCCCGGCTTCGAAGGGCGCGTGGCCGGTGGTCTGGATTGGGACCCGACCGCCGACAGCGCCAAGATGAAGCCCCCGGCGGCCTACGTGATCGCCGTTGGCGACTCGGCCGACGAGCCGGAATCGCAGAACGTTTACACCCAGGCTGTGCGCGACGCTATCGACGTGTGCGTTGTACTGCCGACCGACGATGAGCGCGGGCAATCGGTGGCTGACCCGCTGCACGACCTTCGCGCCCAGCTGTGGCGCGCCCTGGTGGGCTTTGAGCCCGACGACGAATCGGGGCCGCTGCTGTACGACGGCGGCCAGCTGCTGCTGATCGACCGCGAACGTGTGGTTTACCGCTACCGCTTCTATGCCGACTTCCAGCTCGGCCGCTGGGAGCAGACCGGCGAAGGCAAGCCGCAGACCTGGCAGGAATGGCAACTGGCCGGCCTGCCGGCCCTGGAAGGCATCGACACCCGTTTCGACTTCCTCAACCCCCTGAAAGACCCCAACGTTACGGCCCCAGGGCCAGACGGCCGGGTCGAGTTCATTACCCATGAGGACTTGAACCCATGATCACCATTCACCTCAAGCCGGCCCCGGGGCGCGATTGCCCGATGCCAAGCCAGCCGGGCCAGTATCTGCCCGCCGAGGGCGCCGCGGTTCCCCGTGACGCCTATTGGGAGCGCCGCATCATCGACGGCGACGCCCTGGAGCAGAAGACCAACACCCGGGGGAGCAAAGCGCGATGAGCGTTAGTTTCAGCAACATCCCCAGCGACATTCGTGTGCCGCTGTTCTATGCCGAAGTCGACAACTCCATGGCCAACAGCGGCGGTTCCAGCCTGCGCCGGCTGATCGTCGGCCAGGTCAACGACGACGCTGACAGCGACGAAATCGGCCGCCTGGTGCTGGTATCGAAGACCAGCGACGCCAAGGACATTGGCGGAACCGGCTCGATGCTGGCCGCCATGCATGCGCGCTGGCGGGCCATCGACGTGGCCGGCGAGGTCTGGTGCTTGCCGCTCAAGGTGACCACCGGCGCGACCGCGACCGCCACCGTTACCGTAACGGGCAGCGTGGCCACCGCCGGCCTGGTGAATCTGTACGTGGCTGGCCAGCGCGTGCGCGCCGATGCGGTGGTCGGGGCCTCGGCCGAGGCCGTGGCGGCCAGCCTGGCGGCAGCGGTCAATGCGGCTATCGACCTGCCAGTAACCGCCACCGCCGATGCCGGCGTGGTTTCCCTGCAGGCCAAGTTCAAGGGCGAGCTGGGCAACGATATCCAGGTGCAGCTGAACCGCCTGGGGCGCGCCAATGGCGAAACCACGCCGGCCGGCCTGACGGTGGTGGCCACTGCCATGACCAACGGCGCCGGCACTCCGGCCGTGTCGGCGGCCTTGGCCGCCCTGGGCGACGAAGCATTCGAGTTCATCGCCCAGCCCTGGAGCGATGCCGACACGCTGGACGCCTGGAAAACCGCGATGGACGACAGCGCGGGGCGCTGGTCCTGGGCGAAGCAGCTCTACGGCCATGTGTACAGCGCGCAGCGCGGCACGCTCGGGCAGCTGGTCGCCGCTGGGCGCCTGCGCAACGACCCGCACGTCTCCGTGCATGGTTTCGAGCGCGGTGTGCCGCAGCCCGCGTGGGAAGTGGCGGCGGCCTGGGCGGCGCGCACCGCTGTGTTCATCAGCGCCGACCCGGCTCGGCCGACGCAGACCGGCGCGCTGACGGGCATTGACCCGGCGCAGGCCAGTGACCGTTTCACCCTGGCTGAGCGGCAATCGCTGCTGACCAGTGGGGTGGCCACCGCCGTCTACAACGGCGGCAGCTACCGCATCGAGCGGGCCGTTACTACCTACCAGCGTAACGCCTACGGCCAGCCCGATGACTCGTACTTGGACAGCGAGACGCTGCACCAGTCGGCCTACGTGATCCGCTACTTGCGCAGCATCATCACCAGCAAGTACGGCCGTCACAAGCTGGCCAACGACGGGACGCGCTTCGGTCCTGGCCAGGCCATCGTCACACCGAAGGTGATTCGCGGCGAGCTGATCGCGGCCTATGGCGCGCTTGAGCGTGAGGGCATTGTCGAGAACGCCGAGGCGTTCAATCAGTACCTGATCGTCGAGCGCGACCCGAAGAACCCCAACCGCCTGAGTGTGCTGTTCCCGCCGGACCTGGTGAACCAGCTGCGCGTGTTCGCGCTGCTGTACCAGTTCCGCCTGCAGTACCCGGACGCGGCGTAACCCTCATCGTTCAACCCCAGCCCGCCCAGTGCGGGCTTTTTTATGGGAGTGCCCTTTATGGGTCAGAAAGTCGCGGGCACCTGTTTTATCAAGGTCGACGGCGATCAGCTGGTTATCACCGGCGGCGTGGAATGCCCGCTTTCGGACAAGAAGCGCGAAACCATCACGCGGGGCTACTTCAAGGAAGAAGACCTGATCCCCTACGTGGTGGTCGATGCGGTGAAAACCGCCAACTTCCCCCGGGCCAAGCTGGCCAACGGCATCGGCATGACCGTCACCGCCGAACTGGCCGACGGTTCGGTGTACGTGCTGAGCGGCGCGTACCTGGTGGACGAAGCAAAAGTGACCGGCGATGACGCCAAGGTCTCGCTCAAATTCGAAGGCATCCAAGGAGACTGGCAGTAATGACCACCGTAACGCATACCCTGCAAACCCCTATCCAAGCCCACGGCGAGGCGGTCACTGAACTTGAACTGCGTCGCCCGACCGTTCAGGAGTGTCGCGCAATCAAGGCACTTCCTTACATCGTGGGTGAAAGCGGCTACCCGATCATGGAAGTGGAAGCGGTCGCCAAGTACATCGCTGTGTGCGCTGGCATCCCCTCCAGCTCGGTCAACCAGCTGGAACTGAGCGACCTCAACGCCCTGGGCTGGCTGATCGTCAATTTTTTCATGGATCGCGGTTCGAATCAGTCGGCCAACTGACCGAGCTGGCCTATGACCTGGCGTGGTGGTGGAAAGCCACCCCGGGCGAGGTGCTGGGCTGGACCCTCGACACGGTGTTCGAGAGTGAGGAAAACGCGTGGCGCATCAACGCGCTGAATGGGGGAGGCGGTGGCGGATAAATTCCAACTCAAGGCGCTGATCACCGGCGTCGACAAGCTGTCGCCGGTGCTTAACGGCGTGCGCAAAAACGCCGCGGTGCTGCGCAAGCAACTGAACAGCTCGGGCCTGGGCAAGATCACCTTCGGCGAGGCCCTGCAGGGCGGGGCGATTGCCGCCCCGTTCGTCATGGGCGTGAAGGCGGCCATGGGCTTTGAGAGCGCCATGGCCGACGTCAAGAAGGTGGTCAACTTCGAGTCGCCGGCGCAGTTCAAGGCGATGAGTGATGACGTGCTGGGCTTGTCCGAGCGCCTACCCATGGCAGCCGAGGGCATCGCGCAGATTGTTGCCGCTGGTGGTCAGTCGGGCATTGCCCGGGAAGAACTGAACCAGTTCGCCGAGGCTGCTGTGAAGATGGGTGTCGCCTTCGACCAGTCGGCTGCCGAGTCGGGATCGATGATGGCCAAGTGGCGCACGGCCTTCAAGATGAACCAGGATCAGGTGGTCACGCTCGCTGACCAGATCAACTACCTGGGTAACACCGGGGCGGCCAGCACCGGGCAAATCTCCAACATCCTGACCGCCATTGGCCCACTGGGCGAGGTCGCGGGCGTCAGCGCGGCGCAGCTGGCGGCGATGGGCTCGACCCTGGCCGGCGTGGGTATCGCCCAGGACGTGGCCGCTACGGGCATCAAAAACTTCATGCTGACCCTGACCGCCGGCACGGCGGCCACCAAGTCGCAGAAGGAGGCTTACAAGGCCTTGCGCCTGGATGCCAACGAACTGGCCAAGGGCATGCAGAGCGACAGCGAAGGGACGATTAACCGCGTCCTACAGACGCTGGCCAAGGTCGAGAAAAGTAAGCAAGCGGCGGTGCTGACCAACCTGTTTGGCAAGGAATCCGTAGGGGCTATCGCGCCACTGCTGACCAGCCTGGGCACGCTGCAGCGCAACTTCAAATCGGTGGGTGACGAGAGTCAGTATGCCGGTTCGATGAACAGTGAGTATGCGGCGCGGGCCGCGACCACACAGAACGCCATGCAGCTGCTGCAGAACCGGGTCACGCGCCTGGGGATCACAGTCGGCAGCATGCTGTTGCCGCCGTTCAACGATTTCATGGCGACGGTGGGGCCGGTGATCAGCAGCGTGGCCACGCTGGCCGGTGAGCACCCTTGGCTGATCAAGGGGCTGCTGGGCGCGGCTGTGGGCTTTACCGTGTTGCGCTTGGCCACCGCGAGCGCCACGGCAGCCTTGGCGCTGATGAACGGCGTAGCGAGCATGAGTCCTATCGGCATCGTGGTGCGTGGCATCGCCATCGCCGCTGGTGTGCTGATTGCGAACTGGTCGACCGTGGCGCCGTACTTCCAAGCGGTGTGGGACAAAATCAAGGCCCCGGCTATAACGGTATGGGGCTGGATGAAAACCGCTTTCGCCTGGACCCCGCTGGGTCAGATCGTGGCGAACTGGGCGCCGCTGACGCAGTTCTTCGGTGCGCTGTGGGAGCTGATCAAAGCCCTGTCTGTGCCGTTCTTCGACTTCATGAAAGGGGTCTTTGACTGGTCACCGCTGGGCCTGATCGTCAAGCACTGGGAGCCAATCACCGGCTTTTTCAAAGGGCTGTGGGAGAAGCTTCGGCCCATCGTTGAGCCGATGATGAAATTCCTGGGCTTCGACAGTGAGTCGAGCGGCGACGGCGTGATCAGCGCGGCCACGGCCAAGGTCAACAACTGGGCCGAGCAACAGAAGGCGCGCAACGCCGCCGGCGAGCCGGTGCCGGGCGCCCTGGTCAAACCGATGGCGCAGCCGGTGCAGCTGATGCCAGAGGCCACCAGCGTGGCCAGCCTGCTGCGTGCGCCTGGGCAGGCCGGTGCAGGGGTGGCCTTGCCCCTGTCGGCTGCACAGGTCGCCCAGCACGTTCAGCCTCGGGCGGGCGAAAGTCTGACCCAGGGGGCCGCGTCACGCTCGTTGGCCGCTTCGCGCGGCTCCCTGGTGCAGCAGGCCGCCCAGGCCAGCAAAGCCCAGTTAGAGGGGCAAATGGTGGTGCGCTTCGACAACGCACCGCCGGGTATGCGGGTCGAGCAGGCCGACACCAATCAACCCGGGCTGCAGGTCAGTCCGCAGGTGGGTTACCGATCCCTGGGGAGGGCGTCATGAGTACCTGGCGGGATCAACTGCACCCGGCGTCATTCCGGGGCGTTCCGTTCCACGTCGACAGCGACAGCATGCCAGCAGGGCGGCGCACGCAGACGCATGAGTACCCGCAGCGCGACAAGCCGATGGTGGAAGACTTGGGCCGCGTCACGCGGGAAATCAAGCTTGCCGCCTTCGTGATCGGGGAGGACTGCTATTTCCAGCGTGACAACTTGCTCAACGCCCTGGACAAACCCGGGGCGGGCGAGCTGGTCCACCCCTGGTATGGCCGCCTGACGGTCACGGCCACGGCCTGCAGCGTGAGTCACGAGCGCCGAGAAGGCGGCATGGTCCGCTTTGACCTGGTGTTCGTGGAGGACGGCGAGAAGGGTTTTCCTGCCGGCGTGCCGAACACGGCGCGGCAGCTGGAAGACTCATCGGAAAGCCTGCTTGAGTCGGCGATTGCCCGCTACAAGGCCGCCATGGCGGTGGTCAACCGGGCGCGCCTGGCTGTGGTTGCGCTGCAGAATGGCGTCGCCGGTGTGCAAATGGCCATTGCATCGGAGCTTCGCCAACTGACTGGCCTGGTCAGTTCTGTGGAGGCGCTGGCCGACATGCTGATCAATGCCCCGGGCAACTTCGCGGCGATGATCCGAGCGCAGTTCGCCAGTGTCGGCGGCAGTTCGCGGTCGTCCGGCTATCGCTGGGGGCCGTCGAGCGGCGGCGGATCGGCCAGCCTGGAGGCCGACCCGGAGTTTGCCCGGACTGTCGCGGCGCTCCCTGACGCGACGCCGGAGTTTGTCAGCTTCGCCGAGTCCGGCCGGGCGATGACAAATCAGGTGGAGCAGGCGCGGCAGTTGGCGGCTGAGCCGCCGCCGGTGGGGGGCATCGATACGGCTGCCGTGGTCACAGCTGCCCGCGACCTGGTGCGCGATGCGCTGATCGTCCTGGCCGTGCGCGAGGCGGTAGCCATGCCCGTGGTGCAGGCGCCCGAGCCGCTGACCGGCTTTGCCACACTTGAGCAGCAGGTGGCGGCGCCGATCCAGCGCCCTGACGTGCCCGTTACCGCCGATGTTGTGGCGTTGCGTGACGCCTTGAGCGACGCCCTGTGGGTGGCCGCCCTGGCTTCACCGGTCGAGCACGTCGAGCGGCTGCAGGTCGTGCGCAGCCAAGTGCGGGCACATCTGACCGAAGTGGCCCGTGCCGGCGTGCGACTGACCGAAGTGGCCACGCGGGAAAGCCTGCCGGCGGTGGTGCTGGCTTACCAGCGCTACGGCGACGCCACCCGCGCCGAAGAAATCGTTACGCGTAACAAGGTGCAGCACCCGGGGTTTCTGCCCGTGGGTGCGCTGACCATCGCCCGAGAGTGAACCCATGGACAACCAAAATGCTGTCACGCTGAGCGTGAACGGCCTGGATTATCGCGGCTGGAAGAAAGTCAGCATCAGTGCCGGCATCGAACGCCAGGCCCGGGATTTCCGCCTGGGCGTAACCTGGAGCTGGCCGGGCCAGGTGCAGGACATCCCAGTGCGACAGGGCGACCGCTGCGAAGTACGGATCGGCGCCGACCTGGTGCTGACGGGCTGGGTGTTCGGCACGCCGATCAGCTTCGACGCCCGCAGTGTCGAACGCTCGGTCGCCGGCCGCTCGCTGACCGCCGACCTGGTGGACTGCTCGGCGGTGAACAAGCCCGGCCAGTGGCGCGGGCAGGGCGTGCAGAAGATCGTGCAGGCGCTGGCCGAACCCTACGGGGTGCGGGTGCTGAGCGAGGTGGCGGAAACCACCAAGCTGGCCGACCACCAGATAGAACCGGGTGAAACCGCCTTCGAGTCCATCGACCGCCTGCTGACGTTATCGCGGCTGCTGTCGACCGATGACGCCCGGGGGCGGGTGGTGATCATCAAGCCGGGCAGCGCCGGCCGCGCCATCGATCGCCTGGAACTGGGGCAGAACCTGCTGACCGGTAGCGCCGAGCTGGATTTCTCGGGGGTGTTTTCCGAGTACCGCGTCACTGGTCAGCGCTCGGGCACCGACACTGACTACGGCGAGGCGGCCAGCGAGGTGAAGGCCGGTGTCACCGATCCGCGCGCCTCACGGCGCCGGGTGCTGCTGATTCACGAAAGTGGCCAGATGACCCCAGAGCTGGCCCAGGCGCGGGCCAACTGGGAGCGCGGCAGTCGCATGGGTAAGGCGCTGACCCTGCGCTACAAGATTCAAGGATGGCGGCAGTCCAACGGCGCCCTATGGGTGCCGAACATGATCGTGCGCGTGGTCGACCCGCTGATCGGCATCGACCGCGACATGCTCATCAGCGAAATCGAATACGTGCTCGATGATGCCGGCACCGTGGCCAACATCGTGGTAGGCCCGCCGGATGGCTTCGACCCTGAGCCGAAAGACCCGCACAAGTCGCGCAAGCTCAAGAAGGGGGGCAAGGCCGACAACTTCGAATACCTGATCCCCGCTGACTGGAAGCCTGGCCAATGAGACCCATGAGAAATTTTCTCGCCCGGGGCGTGGTTGCCCTGGTCGATGCCGGCCGCAAGCTGCAGGGCCTGCAGATGCGCCTGACCGCCGACGAAGTGAAAGACGGCATGGAGCACTTCGAGCCCTACGGCTTTACGTCCAACCCGCTGCCCGGCGCCGAGGCCCTGGCGGCGTTCCTGGGCGGCGACCGTTCCCATGGGGTTGTCGTCTGCGTCGCCGACCGGCGCTTTCGCCTGCAGGCGCTCAAGAGTGGCGAGGTGGCCTTGTACACCGACGAAGGCGACCGCCTGCACTTCAAGCGCGACCGCGTGATCGAGGTCGAGACGCTGACGCTCAAGGTCAAGGCTGATACGGCGGTGGAGTTTGATACGCCGGTGATTCGCACCTCCGGCCGTATCGAGTCGGCCGGCGACCAGATCGCCGCCGGCGTCAGCCAGATCAACCACCCGCATGAGGGAGTGGCGAAAGGTAATCAGCAGAGCGGTAAGCCGGTGGTGACGGCATGACGCTGCTCGATGCTGAGTCCGAACGCGCCTGGCAGCGTGCCGTGGTGATCAGCCTGTTGACCTGGCGCCGCGCCGACGACGGCGATCTGCTGGACGACGACCAGCGTTACGGCTGGTGGGGCGATACGTTCCCGACCCAGGCCAATGACCGCATCGGCTCCCGCCTGTGGCAGCTGCGCCGGCGCACGCTGACCGACGACACGGTGCGCACCGCTGAGGCGTTCGCCCGCGAGGCCCTGCAGTGGGCGGTCGATGACGACCGGGTGAGCGCCGTTACGGTAACGGCGTCGCGCAAGGTCGACCGGCTCGATATGCGCGTGCTGGTCAGACTGCATGACGGCCCCGTGATCGATGTTCAACTAGACAACCTGTGGCAGGTGATCAATGCCGTTTGAAATCCCAACGTTGCCCGCCCTGGTGGCCCGGGCACAGTCCGACCTGGCCGGCGGTAGTGCTCTTGTTCGATCCGACGCCGAGGTACTGGCCCGGGTGCTGGGCGCGGCATCGTCCGGTCGCTACGGCCACCAGCGCTACATTGCCGACCAGATTCTGCCCGACACAGCTGACGATGAAACACTGCTGCGCATGGCCCGAGCACGGCTTAAACGCGGCCGCCTGGAGGCCGTGAAGGCGACCGGTGCGGCAGCTTTCACCGGCGCCGCCTCGGCGCTGCTCGATGCCGGCACGCTTCTGCAGCGCGATGACCAGGTGCTGTTCAGGGTGCGAGCTTCGGTCAAGCTGAGCAGCACCGAAGGCGTCGCCCAGGTGGAGGCCTTGGAGCCAGGCGAGTTGGGCAACACACCGGCCGGCACCCAACTGCGCCTGGTATCGCCGGTGCTGGGGATCAATGACACATTCACCGTGACGGCCCCGGGCCTGACTGGCGGCACCGAGCAGGAGAGCATCGAGGCGCTGCGTGCTCGGGTGATCCGCTCGTACCGGGTCATTGCCCACGGCGGCAGCAAGAGCGATTACGAGACCTGGGCGCTGGAGGTCGCCGGGGTGACCCGGGCCTGGGTGGTTCGGCACTGGGTCGGGCCGGGTACGGTGGGGTTGTTCTTCGTGCGCGACGGCGATATCGACATCATCCCGAACGCCGAGGCCCTGGCGGCCGTGGCGGCGTATATCGAGCAGGAGCGTCCCGTCACGGCCGAGGTGTATGTGCTGCCGCCGGCCGAGAAGCCGGTGCAATACCAGCTGTCAGTCACCCCGGACAGCGGCGCGGTACGCCGCGCCGTGGAAGCTGCCCTGGTGGACCTGCACAACCGTGAATCGGCGCTGGGCGCCACGCTGCTGGCCACCCACATAGCCGAGGCCATCAGCGGCGCCACGGGCGAGCGCGACCACAAAGTCATAGGGCCTGTGGGTGACGTGCAGGCCGCGCCCAATGAGCTGCTGACCTACGGGGGTGTGCTGTGGTCGTGAGGACGGTGCAGGACTACTACACCCACTTGTGCGCGCTGCTGCCGCCGGGGCCGGCCTGGGATCGTGAATTCAACCCCGGCGTCGACCAGGTGCTGCAGGCGGCGGCGCAGGAGCTGGCCACCGAGGATCGCCGCGCCGCCGACCTGCTGGCCGAGAGCGAACCCGCCACCGTGCGTGAGCTGGTCCCCGATTGGGAGCGGGTCATGCAACTCCCCGACCCCTGCATGGGCGCGTCGCCGGCCTTCGCTGATCGGCAACTGGCCGTGCGGCGCCGGCTGCTTGAAGTGGGCGGGCAGACGCCGGCCTACTTCGTTGAGCTGGCCTTTTCTCTTGGCTATCGCGATGCCCGCGTGGTGGAGCACCGCGCGCCGCGCTTCGGCCGAGCGCGCTTCGGCTCGGCCCGCTTCGGGACCTGGGCGGCACAGTTCATGTGGACCCTGGAGACAGGGCCGCGCCTGGCCCAGGGCAGCCGCTTCGGATTCAGCCAATGGGGCCAGACCTTCGGCGGTGCTGCCAACGGCGCACTGGAGTGCCTGGTCAGCCGTTCAGCCCCGGCGCACACCCTTGAAACCATTACCTACGGATAACGCTTATGGACTACCCGAAACGCATACCCAATGTCGGCCTGGTCGGCGGCAAGTTCGTGGACGAGAACGTCAGCACGGGCCTGCCTGGCTCGCTGATCCCGTCTGCCTGGGGCAACGCGGTCACTGACGAGCTGTTGGCCGTGATCAGAGCCGCCGGCATCGCGCCGAGCGAAGACAACAACGCGCAGCTGCTGCAGGCCATTCAGGGCCTTGCGGCCAGCGACGTGAAGCGCGCTGTGCGCGTGGCCACTACCGGGCCGATTGCCCTGTCCGGGCTGCAGACGCTTGACGGCGTGGCCCTGGTGGCCGGTGACCGGGTGCTGGTGAAAGACCAGGCCAACGCTGCGCAGAACTGGATCTACACCGCATCCGCCGCCGCCTGGTCACGTGCGCTCGACGCCAATGACGACGCCGAATGCGCCCCGGGGCATCTGATCATTGTGCAGGCCGGTACGGTTTATGCCGGCACCATGTGGCAATTGACCAACACCGAACCACCGCAAGTTGGTGCTACACCGCTGAACTTCCGCCTGCTGTTTGGCAAAACGGGAGTGGTGGCCGGTGACTATCGTCAGGTGTCTGTCGATGTCCTCGGGCGTGTGACCTCTGGTAAAAATCCTACAACTTTGGGCGGCTATGGTATTGCTGATGCCTATACAAAGACCGAAGTTGACTCCCTGACGAAGGATAAAGTTAATAGCCAGGATGTTTATTCTAAGCAGTACCTGGATTCAGAGCTTTCCAAGAAAGCAGGCAAAGCCACCACGTTGGCCGGGTATGGCATTACTGATGCCTTGCGGAGTGGGTTTACTGACCAGCACCCTATCTTTTATTCGAAAACCCCAGGGCCCAATTGGGAACCTTCTGTTTTTGAAGTGCGCGAAGTTGGATTGATTGCGAACGGCTCCAGAGACTGGAGTTATGCGCCCCGCCTCGCATTCCACTGGGCGAATGTTGCGGTAGGGCATTTGGGAATGGACGCTGATGGAGTCTTAAAGTGGAACGGGTCCAAGGTCTATACGGAGGCTAACTTTAACGCTGCGCCGCTATCTCAAGCCACGGAGTCCAATCAGGGCACGGCCAGGATTGCTACGATTGACCAAGTTATTGGCGGTGGTGATGACTCCGTCACTGTAACCCCTAGGAAACTTCGCTGGGGCTTCTCGGTAAGCCTTGCGCAAAACGGATATATTGCATTCCCGAGTTGGCTGGGTGGGCTTATTATTCAATGGGCCTATAGCGAGGAGTCGGGGTCCATTAATGATTATCGCTATTTCCCAATTGCATATCCTCATACCCCTATCGCAGCGTTCATCCAGCTGGCGCCCCAAACGACCGGCGGGTACGGCGGTAACCATGGAACAATATTGGGGGTAGTTGATAATAGCCGTTATGTCTGGTCCGCGGGCGGCGGCTTCGGCGGAGGTGGTTTCGGTTGGGTACTTTCGATAGGTTGGTAGGAAAAATATGACACAAATGATGAAATTCAGTGCGGTTACCGGTTGCTTCTACGATTTGAATGTTCATAGCGCTGTGCCAGACGATGCTATTGATGTCACGCATGACGAGTTTCAGGAGCTGACGAAGGGGCGGAACGCGGGCAAACAGATCGTGCTGGAGGGCGGCAAGCTAAAGCTGGCTGAGCGAGAGCTGTCACGTGAGGAGCGAGAGGTGAAGGAACGAGCTTGGCGGGACGCCCAACTGTCCCGGGTGCAGTGGCTGCGAGATCGGCACCGCGATCAGGTAGAGATAGACGCAACGCCTACACTCACGCCGGAGCAATTTAACAAACTGCTGGTTTACCTGCAGGCACTGCGCGACTGGCCCCAGTCAGAGCACTTCCCGAAGATCGACCACCGGCCTGTCGCGCCGCCCTGGATCGCCGAACAAACCCAATGAAGCCCCGCACTGACGGGGCTTTTTCTTGTCTGGAGAAAACCCATGACGCAATCCACCGCGCGCGGTGTACGCAACAACAACCCCGGCAACATCGACTACAACCCCCGCAACGCTTGGCAGGGCCAGCTGGGTGTCGAGGTGGGCGTGGCCAAGCCGCGCTTCGCCCGCTTCGACTCGCCCGAGAATGGCATTCGCGCCCTGGGCAAGCTGCTGCTGAACTACTGCGGCAAGGACGGCATGCCCGGGGTGGGCAAGCCGGGCATCGACACCCCCATCGAGTTCATCAGCCGCTGGGCGCCGTCGACCGAGAACAACACCACCGTCTACGCCCAGGCCATCGCCAAGCGTCTCGGCGTCGGCGTGCGCGATTCGATCGACATCCGCAACCCCCGCGTGCTGCGCGAGACCATCGTTGGCATCATCGTGCACGAGAACGGCGGCAACCCGTACAAGGGCGCAGTCATCGATGAGGGTGTGCGGCGGGCTTTGGCGTGAACGGCTGGGGCCTACGGGTGATCGCGTTGCTGGCCGTGGTCGGGTCGTACTGGCTCGTATACCAGCATGGGCGGTCAGTGGAGCGCGCAGAGGCCGCCGCAGCATCGGCGCAGCGGGACAGCGGCGATCGCTTGGCCGAGGTACTGGGCGAGCGCGGGGAGCGGGCAAAGGAACAACAGCGCGTCGACGCGCGAGAGGAGATGAGAGCACATGCTCATGAACAACAGGTGTCTGCCGATAACGATGCTGCTGTGGCTGATGCTGCTGGCCAGCGGCTGCATGACAAAGCCGGCAAGCTCGCTGCCACCGTCAGTTGCCCCGGCCAGGATCCCGCCATTACCGCTCGAGGCGAGGCAGCCCGCCGCGCCGCCATGGTGCTCTCCGACCTGCTCGCGCGGGCTGATGCTCGAGCGGGAGAGCTGGCAGCAGCTTATGACCGAGCACGAATAGCAGGCCTGGCGTGCGAATCGTCCTACGACCGTTTGGTGGAGTAGGGCGGCGGGGGCGCAAAAGAATGAACCCCGCTCTATGTCGCTGGGTCACTACAAGATCGTGATGTCCCCGGCGCAGTGCCGGTATGGGAGTGGTTATGCAAAGGAATGAGCTGAAGATAGAGGCCCAGTCGTGGGCTATGGTTGCGCTCTGGATCTGCGGTATTGCGCTGGCCACTTTGGCATGGCACCGCATGCTGACTTAAAGTGGTGCTCGTTGCGGCGCGCTTGAGCCTATACTGCCTTGGTCAATCCACCAGGGCGGTATCGTGAAGAGAACAATCGAAGGACTGATAAGTGCGGGCGAGCCGCTGATTCGCGAGGCTATTGCGGCTTTGCGCACCTATCACGACGCCGAAGCCGCCGGCGCGCCGCCTGAAGAGGTCGACCGCCTCCGGCTCATCGCCGAATCAGCGTTCCAGGCTGTTACCGACTACGAGCTTTACTCGCTTGGGCACCAGCCATTGGTCCGTCATTGACAGGTCTTTATGCTGCTGTTTTGCTTGGTTGCTCAATGTCTTGCCGATTCATGGACGCTCCTCCACGGTCGACCGTAGCCCTCTAATCCATACTGAGCTGAAAGATCCCATCGCTTAATGGGCCTGCTATACCTACCATAATCATCCTCGAGAAGGTGACGCTAATGCAGGATATGACTTTGGCTGATTGGGAAAAAATGGTCGCCTTGCCAAAGGGCTTGGATCAGTGCATTGATGAATACTATTGTGATTTGATTCGCACTGCGAATGATATGCTTCGCCAAGGGCTGGTTACTCGCGTGGAGTGGCATCGCCAGATTCAGCAAGCAGGCGATTGGTTGGTTGCTGCTGTGGAATACGAACAAGTTACCGGTCGACATTGAAGTTTAAGGGGGCGACTGGATCATTGAAGGTAAGGCGCTGGTGTGGCTTGTTCGCGGACGTTGGGATTAAGCAAGACGACGCAATCGTTGCTGGCTCAAAACCGACTACGGGCCGGAGACGGGCGCATGCTAGAGGCGATCGCTTTCGCCTGCCGACAAGGTACTTTGGCTACCCGTTCTGCGGCCTGCTGGTCGTCTCTCCTCGTTATACGCTTCGCTAGTCCTAGTGCAAATTCCATTTTGCCAGTGAGAGAACATCCGTGAAACAAGTGAGCCACGAAGAAGTAGCCACCGGTGAGTTGATCGTACGTTCAGCGCTGGAGGCCTTACGCGCCTACCACGCCGCAATGGACGATGGTGCTCCGGCCGAAGAGGTAGAGCGTTTGCGGCGCTCGGCGGATATAGCTTGCCGAGCTGTATCAGACTTCCGGCGAACTATGTTGGATAAACAGCCTCTGGTTAGTCACTAAACGAATTCCGCCAGGCGGTACCGACCTGCGCAAGACTGACAGCCTTGAGGTGAAGGTGCGGGCGCTGCTGGCCGAGCGCCGTCAGCGCATCGGCTACGAGCGGATGCACGAGGCATCAGTCGGCGCCTGCCGATAGTGGTGCTGCTGGCCGGCGACTGCGCGAGGCAGCCCGCCGCGCCGCCATGGTGCTCTCCGACTTGCTCGCACGGCTAATGCTCAAGCGGGAGAGCTGGCGAAAGCTTATGACATTGCCTGGATCGCCGGGCAGCAGTGCGAGCACGAATACGACGCGCTGACCGAGTAGTTGCGCGGATTCGTCCTCTCGATAAAGTCCAGTACGTCCTTATTGTTGAAAGGTCTCGCAACGTTCAGTTGAAGACGTGAGGTAAGTACTGGGCGTATTGGCTTCCCCAAATCCGTGCAGCAGGCTAATAGCGATCCGTCCGCCACCCAGGTTAGTGAATACGATGTTGCGAGCATGCCTGTAATCGTTGTTCTTGTTTTTGTTGACTGTGAAGGTGGCTTTGCCCTGATCCCAGCAGGCTACCGCGAAATCATGGTCCGAGGAGCCAGGGACGGCGAATTGCGATGGGGCCGCCTCGGAGTTGGCTACGTAGGAGGTCATGCCGATCAAGGCTAGGGAGTAAATGAACTTCTTCAAAACGCATTTCCTTGTGGGTTTACTGTCTCCACACATTCTAAGCTTGCGCAATGTCGAAGTGCCACTATTGTTTTCTCCTGCCCCCCCCGTCGCGAAGGTCCTCTGGTATCGGCGGCTTACGCTTGCCGATGGACGCAAGACTCGCGTCATGCGCCACAGAATTGAAAGCCTCGGTTTCTTGGCGCGGACGACGTGTGGAATATTATTTACGCGGCTCTATTTGCAAAACCCCTCGCTAACTTATTGATTCTTATGGGCTAGTTTTGGCTTTTTTCAGGTCGTCAGCGCTCTAAATAATTCCATTTAAATCAACGGCTTATGAGGTATTCAGCCACCACCTTGACATGGTGGGGGTCGTTGGTTCGAGTCCAATTGTGCCTACCAAACATCGAGAAGGGCGACCCGCAAGGGTCGCCCTTTTTGCATTCTGCCCCTGCGCACTTCCCTGTAGGAGCGGCCTAGCGTCGCGAAAGGGCTGCAACGCAGCCCCGGGGCCTCGGCGTCAAAGCACAAATCGACGGGGCCGCTGCACGACGCTTTCGCGACGCAAGGCCGCTCCTACAAGGCTGCGAGATTCCACGGACCAGCTGAGCAGAGCTGATGTGAAGCTTTTGCGCAAAGTTTTTGATTTTTTTGAAAAAAACGCTTTACAGGTGTGCATTCGATGTCTAATATGCGCCCCACACGACAGGCACATAGCTCAGTTGGTTAGAGCACCACCTTGACATGGTGGGGGTCGTTGGTTCGAGTCCAATTGTGCCTACCAAACATCGAGAAGGGCGATCCGCAAGGGTCGCCCTTTTTGTTTATTCAGCCTGCAAGGCCTTGGCTCAGCGCCTGTAGGAGCCGGCTTGCCGGCGATGGGCTGCAAAGCAGCCCTGATTGACGGGTGTCAGCCGCTGTCGCTTATCCAGCTACCTTGCCCAAGGCTTTGTCGCTGGCCTTGCCGCGCCCTCCCAGCCAGACCAGCAGCAACCCTGCCGCCGCCAGCAGGCCGCCGGCCATCGGCACGGCAGCGTAGCCCAGGTTCAAGCTGATCACCGCGCCACCCAGCGCCGCGCCCACGGCGTTGCCCAGGTTGAACGCGCCGACGTTGATCGACGAAGCCAGGCCAGGCGCTTCGATAGCGGCGATCATCACCCGCATCTGCAGCGGTGGTACCACGGCGAAGGTGAACACGCCCCATACCAGCAGGGCGATCGCCGCGCCGACATGGCTGCCGAGCACCAACGGCATCAACAGCATGATCACCGCCAGCGCCGCCAGGAAGATCCGCGCCGCGCCATCCAGCGACCAGTCCGCCAGCTTGCCGCCCAGGCTGTTGCCGAGGGTGAAGCCAACCCCGATCAGCACCAGGCCAAGGGTGACGAAGGCATCCGAAGCGCCGGTCAGTTCACCGAGCACCGGGGCGACATAGGTGTACAAGGTGAACATGGCGCCGGCGCCGAGCACCGTGGTAGCCATGGCCAGCAGCACGCTGGGGCGGGCGATGACCGCCAGTTCCCGGCGCACATGCGGCACCTGGCCGGGTTCGCCCTTGGGCAAGGCATACCACAGCGCGGCGATGGCCAGCAGGCCAAGCACCGAGGTGCCGGCAAACGCCATGCGCCAACCGACCTGCTGGCCGAGCCAGGTGGCCGCCGGCACACCACCGATGTTGGCGATGGTCAGGCCCATGAACATGGTGGCCACGGCGCTGGCCTGTTTCTCCTTGGGTACCACGCTGGCGGCCACCACCGCGCCCAGGCCGAAGAACGCGCCATGGTTGAGGCTGGTGATCAGCCGCGAGGCCAGCAGGGTGTAGTAGTCCGGTGCCAATGCCGAAAGCAGGTTGCCGACAGTGAAGATGCCCATCAGCATCATCAGCGCCGCGCGTTTGCCGAAGCGGCTGAACAGCAGGGTCATGATCGGTGCGCCGACCATCACGCCGATGGCGTAGGCGGTGATCAGCATGCCCGCGCTGGGGATGCTGGCATTGACGCCTTCGGCGATCACCGGCAACAGCCCCATGGGGGTGAACTCGGTGGTGCCGATACCGAAGGCGCCGATGGCCAGGGCAAACAGGACGCGTCCGGGCTTCATGGCGCGCGCTCCGGGTTGTCCAGCGCGGTCAGGGGGCCTTGCATGCGGTAGAAGGTCAGGTCGCTGGCGGTGAAGAACGCTTGCGAGTGGCCTTTGCCGAAGTCATCGACATGCACCACGGTGGCGCCGTCGGCTTCTTGCCAGGAGATCACGTAGACGCCGTCGGCGATCTGCCGCCATTGGCATTCGGCTTCGCCACTGGCACCGGCATAAGGGCCGGAGACGATGGCATAGCGGATGTGCCGGCCGTCGTCGGAATAGATGTTGTGCGCGGCCAGGCCGTCGTACTCGACCTGGAAGCTGCGGCCCGCGAAGGCCGGCAGTGGGGTAGGGGTGGCGCTCATTTGCAGGTCTCCGGCAGCGCATGGGTATGGAATTGAGGTAGCACGAATTCGCCGATTTCGCGCAGGGTTTCGTCGAGCGGGCGCACGTTGCGGCGCAAATGCAAGCCGACATGATCGACACCGGCGGCGCGCAGGGCCTGGAGTTCGGCGATCAAGGCGTTGCGCCCACCGCGAAACCCGAAGCGCCAGCGGCGCAGGGGTTCATCGGCGCGCTCGGCCAGGTCCAGGTGGATGAAACTGCTGTATGGCTTGCCGCCGGCCACCGCGCGCCAGGCCGCGACACGGCGCTGGTGATCATCGGGGGGGGCCGGGTAGGCCAGGCAGCCGTCCATATTGTCGCCGATCCACGCCGGGCTCTGCTGCGCCAGGCCCGCCACCAGCAACGGCAGCGGCGTGGTGGTCGACGGCAGCACGGCCAGGCCTTCGGGCAGGTGCCCGTTGGCGCCGTCGCGCAGCAGGGCGACCTGCTCGCGGAAGGACTGGCCACGCCCCTCGAAATCCCGGCCGAACAGCGGGTACTCCACTGGTCGGTCACCGCTGGCCACGCCCAGCAGCAGGCGGTTGCCCGACAGGCGCTGGACGCTGGCGGCCGACTTGAGGGTCAGCAGTGGTTCGCGAATCGGCAGCACCACCGCGGCGGTGCCGAGCAGGATCTGCTCGGTCACCCCGGCCAAGTAGCCGAGGTAGCTGAACACCTCGAACACCTGGGCGGCGTCGCCGAACGACGGGTCATACAGCGGCACGTCGCGGATCCACAGGGCGCGAAAGCCCAGGCGGTCGGCGAGCTTGGCCAGGTCGGCGTGCTGGCGCAGGTCTGGCTCGCCGAACTGGCGGCCGTCGCGGCGCCGGGCCTGGTCGCCGGCCGGGGTCCAGTCGTGGTCCAGCGGTGCTTCCAGGCCGATGCTGAAGCCACCGGCGGTCAGGCGTTCGAGGGGCGTGGTCATGGCATCAATCCCAGATTGGCGCCAGGCCGTCAGGGCTGACTTCGCGGCCGTTGCGTTCCAGGGTGGCGATGCGTGCCATGTCGTCGGCATCCAGGCGCAGGTCGCGGGCAAGCAGGTTGCTGGCCAGGTTCTCGCGCTTGGTCGACGAAGGGATCACCGCATAGCCCAGTTGCATGGCCCAGGCCAGGGCAACCTGGGCGACGGTGGCCTTGTGCTTGGCGGCGATCTCGGCCAGTACCGGGTCCTTCAGCACCTTGCCGTAGGCCAAGGTCATGTAGGAGGTGGTGGTGATGCCGTGTTCCTTGAGGAACGCGGTCAGCTTGCTGTTCTGCAGGTACGGGCTGAGCTCGATCTGGTTGGTGGCGATCTCGCCTTTGCCGACCACCGCGATGGCCTGGCGGGTCAGTTCGATGTTGAAGTTGGAGACGCCGATCTGGCGGGTCAGGCCCAGCTTCTTGGCTTCGGCCAGGGCCTCCATGTACTCGGCCAGTTCAACGCCATTGCCCGGAGCTGGCCAGTGGATCAGCAGCAGGTCGACATGGTCGGTGCGCAGTTTCTGCAGGCTGTCGCGCAGGCTGGGGATCAGCTTGTCGGCAGCGTAGTTTTCAACCCAGATCTTGGTGGTGATGAACAGCTCGCTGCGCGGCACGCCGCTCTCGGCGATGGCCTGGCCGACATCGGCTTCGTTCTGATAGATCTGCGCGGTGTCGATGACACGGTAGCCCAGCTCCAGGGCCGACTTGACCGAATCGATGACGGCCTGGCCGGTGAGGCGGAAGGTACCGAGGCCGAAGGATGGAATGCTCATGGATCTACTCCTGGTGGGGGATGAGGTGAACGAACCTGAAACAGTGTGGTATGGGTTCGAGCCAGTGAGCGAAGTTTGCGGGGTTCCCGGGGTTTGATTAAGACCTCGGCGGGCCAAGGTCATTTGACCTGGAGTCATGAATGTATTGGTGGGTTGTGATCAGCGTGGGGCAATAGGCGGGGTAGGCCCGTTGCCATGTAACCGTTGAGCAAACGCGGCTAGGCGGGTATGAGAGGGAATCGACGAAACTGTGCTCGAGCGCATTTCCAGGAGCATCTGCTTTGCCAGTCAACGCCCGCTATCAACAGCGTTTCGACGCTGTGCTCGCCTATATCGAGGGCAACCTTGAGGGCGACTTGTCGGTGGACGCCTTGAGCGCCGTGGCGCATTTCTCGGCGTTTCATTTCCATCGGCAGTTCAGTGCCTATGTCGGCGTGCCGGTGGCGCGCTACGTGCAACTGATGCGTTTGCGCCGGGCGGCCCATCGACTGCTCGGCGAGCCTCGACACTCGGTGCTGGAGGCCGCCCTGGCCGCGGGCTTCGAGAGCCCCGAGGCATTCAGCCGGGCTTTTCGCCGGGCTTTCGGCCAGGCGCCGGGTGCCTTTCGCCGCCAGCCCGACTGGCAGGTATGGAATTCGGTGTTCGCCATTCCCTATTTTTCCAGGAGCATCACCATGCAGGTACGAATCGTCGAGTTCGCCGCCGTCCGTCTCGCCGCGCTGGAGCACCGCGGGCCGCCCAACCAGGTCAGCGAGACCGTGCGCCGCTTCATTGACTGGCGCACCCGCAGCGGCCAGTCACCCGTGGCCAGTAGCCGCACGTTCGGGATTCCCTTCAACAACCCCGATACCACCGCCCCCGAGGATTTTCGCTTTGCCGTTTGTGGCGAGATCGACCAGGCCGTGGCGGCCAATGCCCAGGGCGTGCATGAACTGAGCTTGCCGGCCGGGCGTTGCGCGGTGGTGCGGCATGTGGGGTCGCCGGATCACATCGGCGAGACGATCTACCCGATCTACCGTGACTGGTTGCCCGATAGCGGCGAGGAACTGCGCGACCAGCCGCTGTTCTTTCACTACCTGAGCATCTATCCGCAGACGCCGTTGGAGCAGTGGCAGACGGACATCTATGTACCGTTGCGCTGAGCGCAGGCGGGCTCGGTGGGGCGGTTGGCTTGCCGCGGCCTGTCAAGCTGGTGCGATTGCTGTGGGGGTGGGGGCGGTGAGTACCGGTACCGCCGGTGTCAGGTGTCGCGCGTCTGGTTCGCCAGCAAGGCTGGCTTGTATGGTAGGACTTGAAGGGAGGAGGAGGGACAAAGTTGGCTTCTGACTGTTAGCGCAGTACAGACCGTAG